>JAOZUO010000034.1 GCA_029938605.1 Deltaproteobacteria bacterium
CCTTCTTGGTGCCGAAGGTCTTGTGTACGTCCTTGAACTCGATGGTCATAGGCTATAGGGCATCGCTGTGTGCTCCGCTGTGTGCTCCGCTTGACGGCTCTGCCCTGCATGGTAGATACTTTTACCATGGAGTCATAAATATCCCCCGGCATACTCCGGGAAGATTCCGATTGGATGCTTCGATGAGCCCATCAGGACTCTACATGGGCGGGATGTTTGCATGTGTTCTGGTAGCGTGTCCGCAGCCGCCAGCGCTTCGACGTCAGCCGGCGCGGGTCGAGCCCAAACCTCCTGCCGAGCGCGTCGTCAGAATTACCCAGGTCGATGGCGCCGCCGTCCATCGTTGGGCGGCAAAGGGGGACGTGCTTTTGCTGAACGCGGCGCCCGAACGCATCGATCCCTATGGCCGCCATGCGAGGGAAACCGGGGGACCCGGTTTACTGTCCACGCGTGTTGACACGCCGATTGTTCCGTACCGCTATACGGGCGAGCTGACCCTCCGCTGGGAGCTGAACGGGCGCTTGATCCTGGTCAACGGAGTGGTGGTGGGGCTGGATCTTACTTCTCTGGACGTCCCTCGCGCTGAGGTGCTTCTGCGAAAGCACCGGGCGACCGTCACCACCGTGCTGATTCAGCACGCCGCCGACCTGGCGCCCAGGCTGTTGACCGCGATTTCAAAGCTTCGGGCCAAGGAGCTCATCTTGTCACTGGACTACTACGTAGGGCCGCCGCGCCGGTTGCGTGGGCTGAAGCCGCTCGGGCAACGCCTTTACGGGCTCTCCCTGCGCGGGGCCAACCTCCGTGACGATGACCTCGAACACCTGGCGGACTTGACGTACTTACGGCGACTCGACCTGGCGCACACGGCCGTCAGGGGTCCGGGGCTCGCGCGGCTACGCGTCGTGGGAACCTTGCGTGGGCTGGAGCTGAGGGGCACCTTTGTGACGAACGCTGGCATGGTGCAGGTGCTGCGCTTTACGAGGCTCGCCTCCCTCGGTTTGGCAAACACCGACGTGTCGAGCGCCGGGCTGCGTCAGATCGGGCGGTTGGCGATATTGACCTCCATCGATCTGTCCTGGTCGAACGTCACGGACTCCGGGCTAGCGTACCTCACCGGTTTGCGTCACCTCGGCTCCCTGCGGCTGCGTTCCGCGTCGGTCACCGAAGTGGGGCTGCGTCACCTGGCCGGGCTGAAGAGCCTACGCGCGCTCGTCCTGCGTGGCGCCCACGTGAACGACCGGGGGCTTTTTTACCTGGCCTCTTTGAAAAATCTATGGCGGCTGAATTTGCGCAAAACGTACGTTACCGACACGGGACTCAAGCACCTGGCAAACCTCACGGAGCTACGGCAGCTCGACCTCAGCTGGACCCATGTGAAGGGGCCGGGGCTCGTACACCTGGCGCCGTTGACGAGACTGCGTGAGCTCCTGTTGGAAGAATTGAAGTTCACCGAGGTCGCGGCCAGGCACGTGGCCCGGCTACGTGGTTTGCGCACGCTGGTGTTTGGGTCCAGCCTCATTACCGACGCGGGCATGCGTTCCCTCGGCAACCTACGCGAGCTGCGGCGGCTGTCGCTGAGCTCCGAGAAGATCACGAGCGCCGGGCTGAAGCACCTGGCGCGGTTGGAGAAGCTGGTGGATCTCGATCTGGGCGACTTGGAAACGGTGAATTTCGAGGGGTTCTGGCCGGTGCTGTCGCGTCTGCGACGTCTTGAGCGACTCCGCCTGCCCACAACGCCCGAGAACGCGGACGGCAAGCACCTGGCCGCGCTGACCCGGCTGAGGCGCCTCGAGTTCCAATGCTGTCGTCAGTCCGACGAGTGGCTACGCTACGTGACCCGACTCAAGGAGCTGCGGTACCTGGACCTTTTCTGGAGCGTACGGGACGTGGCAGGCTTGAAGCACCTGGTGGGCCTGAAACGGCTACGATGGCTCCGTCTGCCCCGGAAGACCACCGACGCCGCGCTCGCGCACGTCGCACGGCTTACCGGGCTCCGGACCCTCGTCCTGTTCGATACCCAGATCACGGATCAAGGGCTTGTCCACCTGGCCGGGATGACCCGCTTGCGGAGGTTGGACCTCTCGGAAACCAAGATCACGGGCAAGGGCTTTGGCCACCTCGGCGGACTGGTTGAGCTGGAGACGCTCGTTCTAGAAGACAGCAGCGTGAATGACGAGGGACTGCGACAGCTGGCGCGGCTGGTAGGGCTGCGTACCCTCTCTCTGACGGGCACCAAAATCACGGACGCCGGATTGGCGCACCTGGTCGGGCTGATACGCCTGACCTGGTTGAACCTGTGGAATATTTCGGGGCTTGGCGGCCGTGCCTTGACGCAGCTGCCGGGGTTGCCGAGCTTGGTACACTTGTTTGTCACCAGCGGCAGAGCCGCGCCCGCCCGCGCACCCGCGCCGAGCACCTTCCGGATGCTGGGCCGACTTGTAAATCTACGAACGCTGGATCTGACCGGAGCGATTCCGGGGGACAACACCCTGCGTCACCTAGCCCCGCTGGTAAACCTGCGGTACCTCAGTCTTTCGCACAGCGGAGTGCGCGGCCCGGGTCTGCAGCACCTGCGAAAGCTGTCCGCCTTGCGCTATCTGAACCTCTCCCGCAGCGCGGTGAACGACGCTGGACTGCGCTACATAACCCCGCTCACCGGTCTGCGCGAGCTGCGGCTAGTCTGTACACCGGTCACCGATGCCGGGATGCACCACCTGCGGTCCTTAGTCGGGCTTCGCCTGGTGGATCTTCAGCGAACCAGAATCACCAGCGCCGGCCTGCGCCGCCTGCTCCACCAGCCCAACCTGCGAAGCATCGGTATTCGCGGAACCAAGATGCCGACGGTGTTCAACCCGCGGTCCCCCGGATTCATTGGCACCTTCTATGGCTTATCGATGTGTGGTGGCCCCGGCCAGCACCGCCCCTGGCCGCACTGCCTGCCGTCGAAAAAGAAAAAGCAGTGCACCTCCGGCCGCTGCCCTAAGCCCCCTACGCCACGGGGCACGCGCAAGTAGTGCCTCACCCGTGGGCGCATCACCCGTGGTCAATGATCGTCGGCGGGAGGAGCGTCCTCTGACTTGGCGCGCGCTTCGGCGGCTTCGGTGTATCTCTGGCGGCGCTGCCGACATCGGCGAGTTCATAAAGAACATCATGCTGACTTTTGGCCACATGCTTACGTATCGGACGAAACTTCACAACTTAAGTACGTCCCCTCTCTCCTCTCACCGCCACCGCCAGGGCAATGATCGTAAGAAACACCGTCATGACGAGGGTGGCGATGAACCTCGGGGCGATGAGATACTCGATGGGCTCTACGCCGCTCATGCGCATTAACAACCTTGACGCTCACCGGATCCAAGTCCGAGGCACATCTATAGCCTAAGCGTTTTCGCAGAGCGTTCTCACGCCAGAGCTACCTCGGCTGAGTTTTCGTACGAGACGAGGTTAACCGCCAGGCGCCTGCTATCGGGACAACGGTTAACAGTCGGCACAGGCTGACATCGCCAAATCCGATCCCTGATCTGCACCTTTTGGTAGAAACCAACCGCCGCCCGCAGTTGATGAAGAGCTGCCGCCGCCGCGGACGCAGACAGTCCAGGCGCATGAGTCCTGGGCGCTTCAGCCACAGGGATCGGACTCACTGAAAGAGCCCGCCGAGTGGATTGTGGGGGACCTTCCGCTCCTCGATGAAAGCGCGCGGAGAGGGCAGCCAGCCTGGGTGGCTGGTGACCTTGCGGACGTAGAGAAGCGCGCCGCGGAGTTTGCGTCGCAGCTTCTTCAGGTCGGCCTCGGGGTCAACCACCACCAGGCGCAGGTCGAGCAGCGGCTGGTAGGAGAGCACCTCGACGCGCTCCGAGCGGAGGTGCCTCAGCAGATTTCTTACGTCCACCGCAGGCGCGAGGCGGAAATAGACCTCGGCCCTACCCTCCCGGGTCCCCCTAAAGAACTGGTACGTGATCTCTCCCTGTTCGGTCACGGTGAACTTACGCCCCAGGCGGGCCGATAGTTGCGTCAGGCGCCGTCGGCAGGACCGCTCGTTGTCCTGCCGGATAGTGCGATAGGGCGTGCCAGCGGCCGGCTTTGGCGAAGTGTGCGTCAGCTTGAGTACCACCGCCGGGTGGTGCGCTTCGGTGCCGAACCAGAACAGCGGTACGTACCCGAGCCGCTCGAGGTCGCGCGCGATGCGCTTCGGTGGTGTGGAGGCGGACACGTGGACGTCGTACAGGTGGTGGGGCGGCGCTTTGCGCAGCCGGGCGATGTGGGGTCGCAGGAGGCGATGCACCTCCTTGGTGTGCGGTCCGAACTCCGAGCACTCCTCATTGAAGGACGTGACGTCGAATCGGGTCGGGCTATCCCAGTAGGAGATTGCCCAATGATACCCACAGTGGTAGTCGTCGGACTTCTTTCCCCGGGACAGTCGCTCGAGCCTGCAGACCTTGCCGGGGTCAGAGATCAGCAGAGCCCGGTTGGCGGGCGCCTTCTCGAATGTTGTCCACACCTGGGGCGTGATGACGATGAGCCGCGCCCTGCAGTCCAGGCTACCACCCGCCTCGCCGATACTTAGCTTTCCGCCCAGAATCCGCAAGTCGTCCGGAGCACACCAGACGTACCCCGCCGTTGCCACCGTAATCAGCGTCGCCTGGATCCCGATGGTCCAGCCGTTGAGCCATCGCCTTTTCATCTGCATTTAGCGTAGCATATGTGGAGCTGCTTGGGTACGTCAGGTCCATTCCCGCCGCATGCGCCATGTCCTGCAAGAAGGGTAAGAGGGATCATGCTGACTTTCGGCCTTCCGCTCGATTATCGAGCGTGGGGCGCCGGGGGTTAAGATGCGTGTTGCGGGGGTCTTGATGGGTGTGTGTGGGCGTCTTGGGGCTCGGTGGAGCCGGGGAGGGTACAGCACGGCCTTCGTCGGAAACGCGTGGAAGCTTCCGGAGGGGTGACGCTGCCGTGGACGACCACGGGGCTTTCGAGCGAATGGTGGCTTGGGGCCGGCTCGGCTCGTCGAGCGGCGGGGCCGGCTATGGAGGCGCTCTGGGAGTTGACGCCCCAGCGGTGAGCTCGGATTCGGCGGAGGCGGAGGCGGCGGCGGATTCGGCGGAGGCGGCGGAGGCGGCGGTGCAGAGCTCCTCTTGCAGGGTGCTTGGATTGCTCCGGGCCTCCGAGCGGTAGCGCCCGCTGGGGCCTGGGCAGAACCATCACCGAGATGGTCAGCGCATCCCTGGATGGAAGCTGATCCGCATTGCCGATCTGCCCGGCACGTTTAGAACCCCGGGGTTTCCATGGGGCCGTTGGACTGGCCGGTGATGAACTGTTGGACGACCGGGTTGTCCGAGTGCTTGAACTCGTCCTGGGTGCCCACCATGGCGATCTGTCCCTGATAGACCATGGCGATGCGATCGGCGATGGAGAAGATGGACGGCAGATCGTGGGAGACGACGATGGAGGTGACGCCGAGCTCGTCGCTGAGACGCCGGATGAGCTGATCCACGCGGCGGGCGCTGACGGGGTCCAACCCCGTGGTGGGCTCGTCGAACAGGACATACTCAGGGTCCAGGGTGAGGGCGCGGGCGATGGCCACCCGCTTGCGCATGCCGTCGCCGAGCTCGGCGGGGAAGCGATGGGCGAAGTCGGTCATGCCCACCTTGTCCAGCAGCGCCATGGCGTCGGCGCGCGCGGCGGCGTCCCGGAGGCGTTTGTGCTTGCGCAGGGGCAGGATGACGTTCTCCACCACCGACAGGGAGTCAAAGAGGGTGGAGCTCTGGAAGACCATGGCGCAGCGCTTGCGGATGGGGTAGTAGTCCTTCTCCTTGAGGTCCTGCACAGGCTGTCCATCCAGCAGGATCTCTCCGGAGGTGGGCTTAAGCAGGCCGATGATGTGCTTGATGGTAACGGACTTGCCCACCCCGGAGGTGCCGATGATGAACATCACCTCGCCCTTTTCAACCTTGAGGGTTACGCCCCACAAGACCTTCTTGGTGCCGAAGGTCTTGTGTACGTCCTTGAACTCGATGGTCATAGGCTAGCCTTGAGGGTTTATAGGCCCCGGGACTGCAGGAAGAAGTAGGCCAGTGCTGAGAGGATGAAGTCCAGCACGATGACCGCCAGGGAGCTGTTGATCACCGCGCGGGTGGTGGCCGAGCCCACACCCTCGGAGCCGCCGCGGGTGGTGAGGCCGCAGTAGCCCGACACCACGGGGATGGCCGCGCCGAAGCAGATGGCCTTGGCCAGCCCGGTGATCATGTCGCCCGCGGTCACCTTTTCGAAGGAGAAAAACACCACGGGGTTCACATCGAAGGAGGCCCAGGCCATGAGGGTGCCGGCACCCACCGCCACCGCCAGGGCAATAATCGTAAGAAACACCGTCATGACGAGGGTGGCGATGAACCTCGGGGCGATGAGATACTCGATGGGCTCCACGCCGCTCATGCGCAAGGCGTCCACCTGTTCGGTGACCATCATGGAGCCAATCTCCGCGGCGATGCCCGCGCCCACCCGCGTGGCGATCATCATGGCCGTGAGGCTCGGTACGAAGGCGTGCACCATGCCCTTGATGAACTCCGACCCCACCTGAGACATGTCGCCGGTGATCTTGTTGACCTGCAGGCAGATTTGGTACACGAGCACCATGCCCAGACAGCCCAGGGTGACGCAGACGAACAGCAGGGACTTGTTGCCCACCTGGTACATCTGATTGAGCACCTCGCCCTTGGGCCGCTTGCCCCAGATGGAGTAGCGGATGGTGCCCCGCAAGACCCGGAAGAACTCCCCGAGGGCGTCGACCATGCCGAAGACCGCCCCCCCCACCTTGTGCGGGATGGTGGCCGGGAACTTCAGCGGCGCCTCGAGGCCGGGTTGGGTCGGTTTATCACTCATGGTCGCGTTCGTATGGTTTGCCCGGTCCGGTGCATCACGTGAGCAGGTACGTCAAAAAGTAGTCCGACATCACGATCCCCAGGGCCGCGCCCACCACCGCGGCGTTCACCGCCCGCCCCACGCCCACGGCGCCCCCCTTGGTGTTGAGGCCGAAGTGGCACGAGGTGATCGCGATGATGAGCCCGAAGACCAGGGACTTGATGAGCCCGTGCACCAGGTCGTGTACGCCGATGGAGTTGACCAGGCCCGCGTAGAAGACGCCGAACTCGATGCCGATGATCAGGCGGCCGAAGAGCATGGCGCCGCCCAGAGCCACCAGGTCTCCCAGGATGGTGAGCAAAAAGAGCATGATCACCATGGCCAGGACCCGCGGTACGATGAGATACCGCATGGGATCGATGGAGAGGGCGCGCAGGCCGTCGATCTGCTCGGTGACCACCATGGTGCCCAGCTCAGCGGCGTTGTTCGAGCCCACCCTCCCTGAGAACATCAGCCCGATGAGAATGGGCCCCACCTCCCGCAGCACCGAGTAGCCCGCGCCCCAGCCCAACAGGGACGTGGCCTGGAACCGCTTCACGAACACCGCCGACTGCACCACCATGATGCCGCCCACAAAAAAGGCCGTGAGCATGACGATGGGCACCGACTGGTTGCCCATCTTGTACAGGTTTCGCCAGAACTCCGGGATGTCGAAACGTGGCGGGAAGAGGCTTCGGATCACCCGCGCCAGCAGCGTCACCACCGCGCCCAGGTGCGTGGCCATTTCGATGACGGACTCGCCCACCGCGGCGATGGGGTTGGACACAGCTCGCAGATAACGCGCCATTAGAGCGGCCCCTCCAGCTCTCCCCGGATGAACTGGTACACCACCGGGTCCTCGCAATCGTCTAAGTCCGACTCGGCCCCCTCGTAGATGAGGCGCCCCTTGTAGATCATGGCGATGCGCTCGACAAAGGGGCGCAGGGCGACGATGTCCGAGGAGACCGCCATCACCGTGGCGTGGCTCTCATCCTGAATGCCGCGCAGCAGGTCGTAGATCTTGGAGGTGGTCACCGGATCCAGCCCCGCCGTGGGCTCGTCGTAGACCACGATGGGAGGCGTGGCGATGGTGGCCCGGGCGATGCCCACGCGCTTGCGCATGCCGCCTGACAGCTCGTTGGCCATCTTGTTCTCGCTGCCCGCAAGACCCACCGCCTTGAGCCGGCTGGCCACCCGCTCCTCGATCTCGGCCTCGTCGATGCCGCCGGCGCGTAACAACGGGAAGGCCACGTTCTCGCCCACGGTCATAAAATCGAACAGGGCGTTGTTCTGAAAGAGCATACCGAACTTGCGGCGGGTGGACATCATCTCCGACTCGCCGAAATGGGTGATGTCGCTTCCGTCCACCACCACCCGACCGCGGCTGGGCTTCTCCAGGCCGCACACGGTCTTGAGCAGCACGGACTTGCCGCTGGCGGCCGGCCCGATGAGCCCCCAGATCACCCCCTCTTCCAGGTGGAGATCCACGCCCTGAAGCACCGGCACGTCCCAGGTCTTGTATACCTTCTCCAGACGGATCACAGCGCCCTCCGGAGTGGAACGTAACCAAAGAGACCGGAGCGGACCAACGCCGCGGTGGAAACCGGGACGCACCTGGGCCAGGGCGGAAGCCTGGGCGCGTGACGGGCCAACCAGGGCCGGGGCTTCAGCCGGCGCAGTCGGGCCCAGTGGCCGCAAGCCTCGGTGGACCGCTTGGCGCGGGCCGCGCGCCGGAACGCGAACCAGGGCTCCAGCCAACCATCCCCCGACCGCACAAAACGGCTGTCGGGGTGATCCCGCTTGAGCTTCTTCAAAGCCTTGAGGGCCTTGGAAAGCCGACCGCGCTCCACCTCGCACAGCACGATCCAGAACTGGGCGTCGTCGAGCAGCACCGACCGATCAAAGCCGGAGATCACTTTTCGGAATTCCGCCTGGGCACGCTTGGGCTTGCGGTAGTCCACCAGCCAGATCTTCGCGATAGCCATCTGGGAGTCGTCCATCCACTCCGACAGGTAGGAGGCCCCCCCGAAGGCGTCCTCCCGGGTGGCCAGTAGCTTTTTGTAGATCAGGATCGCGTCGGCGAAGCGCTTCTGCTCACGGCGGATCTTCCCGGCCAGCCACAGGGAGTCGTCCAGCAACGGGCTGCCCGGGTGCACCCGGGCGAGCTCCAGATAGAGGGTGACCGCCGCCTCCGGGTTGATCAGGTCCTTTTCGTAAATTCGCGCCGCCTGGAACAGGAGGTTGCCCGCGACATCATTTTTGACAAATCGCCGGTACCGCAGCCGCATCTTGGGCAGCAGCGCAGTGAGCCGCTTCTGCTTTCGGTAGCGTAGGACCAACCGCTTCAGAGCGTCGGCCGCGGCGATCTGCTGGGGATAGCCGTCGATGGTCTCCCAGTAGATCCGTTCGGCGCGCCCGACCTCGCCGAGGTCATCGAGCACCACCGCCGCCCGGTACAGCGCCCGAGCCCCCACGTCCAGCCCCCGCCCTATGGTCCGGGCCACCTTCAAAAAGGCCTCCACCGCCCGGCGAGGCTGGTTCATCTTCACAAACATCTGCGCCGAACGCATGGCCACCACGGCGCAGTCGATCCGCTTCTTCTTACACCCCACCGCCGCCTGGGCGTACCGCTGCTGGGCCTCGGCGTACCGCCCCGCCATCTCCAGCTTCTCCGCCTCATAATAGCCCCCCGGCAAAGCCGGCGCCGAACAGCCCGCCGCCGTCGCCACCACCACCGCCCCCACCGCCACCGCCGCCGCAAACGCAAACGCCAACGCCAACATCAACGCCGACGTCAACGTCAACGCCGACGTCAACGTAAACGTCAGCGTCGACCTCAAGGCCGCGAGCGTCGGGGGCCACTGTATCGGGTGGTTTATCAAAGGGTGAGTCATTCCGAGTAATTCGTGTGACCCGGATGATAGCCGTTCGGCCCCGGGTAGGGCAAGGCTCTCGGGCCGCTCCAAACCCACCGTTGTCCGATCGTCGGATCCGGGCTGCCCTTGAAGTACAAGCGAGCCACCCCCAAAAACTCATCGCACAAGATCGGCAACCGCATGGTCGGCTACGCCTCACTTGACTTTGTCTATCCCTCAGGTCAACGATATAGGCAGGGACATAAAACTCAGGAGGTACCTGCATAATGATTAGGAAGCGGTTGTTTTTACCAGTGGTGCTCGCGTTCGGGGGGCTCATGGCCTGGGCGACGGGCGGCTGCGGAGGGGGCAATACCGGACCCGAGTGCGGCAACGGGGTGCTCGAGGGCGAGGAGCTCTGTGATGACGGAACCGGGCCGGGGATGCTGGTCACCGGTGCGTGCACCGATACGTGCACCTGGCGGGAGTGGAACCCCGACACCGGCGGCACCGGCAGCGCGCAGATGCCCGCCGTGGCCATGAACGCCGACGGCGACTTCGTGGTGGTGTGGCAGGCGCGGGAGGGGATCCTGGGCGGCGAGCGGGTGGACGTGTTCGCCGCGGTGTACAGCGCCAACGGCAGCCCGCGGATCCCGGCCTTTCGGGTGAACCAGCAGACCACCATCGATCAGCTGTTCCCCTCGGTGGGGATGGATGGCGAGGGGCGCTTCGTGGTGGCCTGGTACACCTGGGACATGGCGGGGATCACCCCGGCGGACGTGGACAACGTCTCCATGCGCGCCTTTTTGGCCGACGGCACCCCGGCCACCGACGAGATCCAGGTGAACACCTGGACCGACGGGCCGCACTTCCGGGTACAGGTGGGCATCAACGACGGGGGCGACATGGTGCTCTCCTGGGGCAACGACGGCCAGGACGGCGACCTGTCGGGGGTCTTCGCCCAGCTCGGCGACTCGAGCGGAAACCTGCTGGCGGCCCCACCGTTCGGGGTAAACACAATCACTGCCGACTCCCAAGAGAACCCCCACGTGGGCATCTCCACGGCGGGGGACTTCGTGATTGCCTGGGAATCCCAGGGCCAGGAAGCGACGTGAACATCTTGTAGGGGCGTCTACGCTCAGCGATTCACCGCTGACGGGACGCCCGATGGCCTGGAGTTCCAGGTCAACGTCAACGAAGAAGGCGACCAGTTCTATCCCAGCGTGGCCATGCTGGCCGACGGCGGCTTTGCTGTCGGCTACCACCAGTCCCCCATCGACGGACGCGACTTCGAGGTCATGGCCCGCCGCTTCAATCCCCCCGGGGTGATCAATGCCCCCGAGATCCAGCTGAATGTCTACACCGACTCCCTGCAAAAGAACGTGCGGATCACGGCCGGTCCCGAGGGCTTTTTCGCCGTGTGGCAGAGCAACTACCAAGACGGGGACGGGTACGGCGTGTTCGGCCGGTCCTACGACGCCACCTACGGCATCAGCACCGAGGAGTTCATGCTCTCGGAAACCGGCGACGGCTGGCAAGAGTACTCCGCCGTTGCAGCCGGCGGAGACGGTCGCTTCATCGCGGTGTGGCACCAGGACGACGGCTTCGGCCTGTTCGAGATCCAAGCCAGCATCCACCTACCCGCAAGCGATCACTAGGTCCACGACGTCCTCAGATCCTCGACATCCTCGGCATCCTTGAACGGCTCCCCTCAACCCCCTCGTTGAATTCGGTTGAGATCTCCTTGCGCACCCCGTACGCTTGGGCCCAGCAGGTACCTGTGGGTCACAGTAGGTCGCGGTGGGACTGGGGATTGTCCGAAAGATAGCGAAAGATCAGGAGTTCGGCGATGTACAGCATGCGGCTCTATCATGATGACGGCCTGGTGAAGATCACCATCGCCGGGCACCTCCCCGAGGAGCTGCTCCAAGTCCTCGGTCGGGATCTGGAACAGTCCGTGCTCGCCGGTACCACCCCCATGCGCTCGGTGCTGGTGGACCAGACCGGCGCCGAGCCCCTCGAAACCGAGCTGACCGGCCTGCTCACGTCCCTGCAGACGCAACTTCTGAAGGTGAGCGAGGTGAAGATTGCGCAGCTCGTGGGCACCGAGCTGGTGGCCCACCAGCTCGACCGCGTAGCCGAGTCCCTGGAGACCGCCGGCCGTCTCCGCTACTTCTGGGAGGCGAAATCGGCCCTGGCGTGGCTGTCGGGCTCGCGGCCGCCGGTGCCGGGCAAATGAGCCGGGGCGCGCTCCTCACCGTCGTGGTGGTGCTGGTCCTGGGTGCAGCCGTCGCGGGGCTCTTTTTGTGGGAGCGAACCCGCTCAGATAGCTCCTCCGAGTCCGAGGCACGGACCGAGCGACTGCTCATCGGGCTCAACCCGCAGACCGTGAGGCGCGTGCGCTTCTCTCACGGCGACCGCACGATGGAGTTCAAGCGAGAACCGAGCGGCTGGGAGCCGGTCACGGCGTCCTCCCAGTCCATCACCGTGCGAGTAGACGTGCTGTTGCAACGCATCGCCACCCTTCGAGTCCGCCTGGTGACCGGCGCCAAATCGCGCCGACGAAAGCTCGGTCGCCCGCTGGTGGAGCTCAAGGTATGGCGCGGGCAAGCCAGGCCGATCATCGTGCGGTTGTATCGCCCCGGCCGCATCCTGATGATCACCACCAGTGACCGCCCGGGGATCTACCAAACCGATCCCAAGCTCTTGACGGATCTGCGGAGGGAGCTGCAGCAACCACGGTTGCCCCCGATCTGGCCCCTCAAGCCGTTGCAGCTGGCCTCAGTGGAGGTCCAGACCCAAACCTCTGTCACCCTGGTACGCCGCAAAGGGCGCTGGTTCCTGGAGGACAGCGCCGCCCTGGCGCCAGCGGACTCCACAGCCGTGGGAAGGTTACTGCGCGCCCTCGAGTCCCTCCGGGTGACCCACCGGCTCGGCCAGGGAGCCGCGGCGGTGACCAAGCACGGACTCGACAAGCCCCGCGTGACGGTCCGGGTGGACGATGGTTCCAAGCGCACCCTGCGGTTGGGCGGACCGTGTCCCCGTAGCAAGGACTCGGTGGTTGCGACCGTCGGCGGAAAAGTCCCCGCGGTGGTGTGCGTGACCAACCCTGAGCCACGGTCCTTGACGGGCCCCTTCGTCAGCGCGCGCCTTTTCAGCCTGGCCGCCGACGAGATCAAGGCGATCCGCGTCACCCGGGGCAAGCGGATCCTTGCCCTGGAGAACCACCCCGGCAGCGGTGGCTGGAAGATGAGCGCGCGGTCGTCCTCGCAAAGAGTCGTGGATCAGCTCGCCGCGGCGAGCTTCCTCACGGACATGGCCCAAATAACGGGTCAAACTCCGGGCAACCAGGCGTCCCAACTACCACCGGACAAGCTCCGACGCGTGGGCAGCGTGGCGATGACGCCCCTGGTGGGCAGCGAAGAGAGCCTGGACCTATTCGCTGCTTCCCGCAAAGAACAAACTCTGTGGGTGCGCCGCGTGGGTGGGGCGCGCTGGATCCGTATCCGCCCCACGGACACCCGCCTCCTGACGGCGGACCCGGTTTTGCTCCGCTCGCGGAACCTGTGCAGCGAGCCGGGCAAGAGGATCCTGCGTTTAACCAAAACACAACCGGGCCGGGTAACCGAGCTGGTGCAAAATCAGCGTGGGATCTGGCAGCTGGTGCTGCTGACCGGAAAGATGAGCTTCAACAAGGCCACGCGCGTCGGCGCGAAGCTGGAGCAGTACCGCCCCGCCGCCAGGCAGGGCGCCACCACCGCCCAGGCCATGGTTTGGAAACGCCCCGTGCTGCTGGTGTCGAACCCGGACCGCGTCCACCTCAGTACGCTGTTGCATCACATCAAGGCCATCCGCGCCCAAGCTTTCGTGGCGAGCCGGGCCCGGGAGGTCCACGGCTTGGGCCCCAACAGAATTCGCCTATCTTTTTTCTATCAACACAGTTGCAAAACCGACGCCGGGGGCAAAAAGCAGTGCCAGCATGCCCGATGCAACCTTGAGCTGGGTAGCCCACGGCCAGGGTCACAGCGACAGAATATCGGCGGCTGCTACGCGCGCCAGGCCGACGATCCGGCGGTGTTCGTAGCCAACGCGGGCCTGTGTCGAGCGGCCCGAACCCCCCTGGCGAACCGGAGGGCCATCCGCGAAAACATGCTGCAATTGACCAGCATCACCCTACGGAAGGGACGCAAGACCCGGCGGCTGGTCCGCGCACCGAACGGGGGATGGAAGCGTCCACCAGAGGTCAGCGCCGTGGCCTGGGAGTCCGCTGCGGGGGCGCTGCTGCAACTGGCCCCCCTGACCGCCCAGGCCGTGGACGGCTACGGTCGGGGCCGGGCCCGAGGCCGGGGCAAAGAAAGGAAAAACTACAAGTTGGAGCTCACCGTCGTGTTGACGGTCAGTGCATTGCCGGCGATGCAACTCGACTTTTTCGACGACGGCTCTGACAGCAAGCACCGGTGGATGGTCCGCAAGGGGTTGCCCATGCGCTACAAGGTATCGAAACGGATGGTTCGCGGCCTCGAGCAACTGGCCGGTTTCAAGTAATACCCCGGGCACCGTTCCCGCTTTGCAACTCATGGTAAATTTGACTATGCTGTCTTTCACTGGCGAAGAATAAAGAGATGTCAAAAAAGTCTCGATCAGTCACAGATAGCGTACGGCTCATCTCCTCCATGGCCATGGAGGCGATCCAGACGCCTACGACCCTGGACATGCCGCGCCGGCTCTTCCATCCGGTGACCGGAGTGGTGTCGCTCACCTCCCTGTTCAATGATGTGACCGAGCTGCTCTCGGCCTACCCCGACATCACCATCGCCTACATCCACCTGCCCAACAGCGAGCTGGTGGAGGACCGATACGGCTGGGAGGCCCACGAAGCATTCATCCGCATGAGCACCAATTACCTGCAGGGGGTCAGCTCCCAGTTCCGCAAGGACCGCGGCGACAGTCTGTTGATGCATGCATTTGCCGATGACTATGTGCTGCTCACCCCCCAGCGCAAAGACGACGAGAAGCTGGAGGCTATCCTCGCCGACGGAGTGATGCGTCACCTGGGGGCCATGGACAAGGACCTCGCCTCGGTCAGCAAGGTCTACGTGGGCCTCGAAAGCCTGCGCGCCTTCTCCCGGGTACACAACGAACGGCTGGTGTATCGCGGCATCCTCGAGGCGGCCTCCAGGGCCATGGACGTGGGCCAACGAGAGCTCATGGCGCAGGCCCGGGTGCTGGATCAAGTGCTCAAAGTGCGCAACTTTCAGATGCACTACCAGCCCATCGTGGTCGCCGACAGCGCCTCGATCTTCGGCTACGAAGCCCTGGTGCGTTGCCAAGCGGACGAGCTGCGGAGCCCGCTGGTGCTCTTCGACATCGCCGAACGTTCGGGCCGAACGCGCCCGCTGAACCGCACCCTACGCGACATCACCATCCAGGCCCTGCCCGACCTGCCCACAACCGAGCGAATGTTCATCAACCTCCACGTGGACGACTTCAGCGATCCCCAGCTCCTGGATCCGCCGGAGCTGATGCTGAAAAACGCCAGCCGCATCGTGCTGGAGGTCACCGAGCGCGCCGCCATCCTGGACGTCGAGAGCTTCAAGGAGCACCTGGACATCATGCGCGGTTACGGCTTCCTCATCGCCATCGACGATCTGGGGAGCGGGTACTCGGCCCTGAACACCCTGGCCGACATCGAGCCGGATTTCATCAAGTTCGACATGGCGCTCATACGCGGAATCGACACCAATCCCGTGCGCCAGAACCTCGTACGGAATATGCGCGCCTTCGCCGACGACCTCGGCATCCAGGTGGTGGCCGAGGGCGTGGAGACCCGCGGCGAGTACGAAACCGTCCGGGACATCGGGTGCCACCTCATCCAGGGCTACTACTTCGCCAAGCCCGCCCTGCCCTTCGTCCGCGAATTGGAAGCCTCAGCTTTTTAAGAGCTCCCCGAGATCCCCTAAATCATCGTTCAAACGGGTGCGCAGGCTCGTCGAAGTCGGGCACGTAGGTGTCGCAAGCATCGAGGGATTGGATCCAACCTTCCCGCAGTTCCAGCTCCTCGGCCAATTCGGTGGCGCGGGCGTATTCGGAAGGACGTAGGGGCCGCGCCAAGGACGGCGGGAGATCCAGGTCGGGCGGCGGGCGGTACTGCGCCATGAGACTGATGGCCGTGGAGGTCCCCAGCTCTCTGGCGACAAAGCGCAGCACGTCTCCGGTGGCCGCTAGATCGTCGGGCAGCACCAGGTGCCGCAAGATGAGCCCCCGCCAGGCCACGCCGTGGTCGTCCACCCGCAGCCGCCCCACCTGACGGGCCATCTCCTTGACGGCTCGCTGACTGATCGCCACGTAGTCCGAGACCGGAACCAAGGGGAAATACAGCTCCGGGGCGGACCGGTCGTCGCCAACCTTCAGGTCAGGCAGGTAGACGTCCACCACCGAGTCGAGCTCCCGTAGCACAGCCCGTCGATCGTAAGCGGCCGTGTTGTAGACCAACGGCAAGCGGAGACCCTGGCCGGCGGCGAGGTCCACCGCGGCCAGGATCTGCGGCACTACGTGCGACGGCGTCACCAGGGAGATGTTGTGTACACCCCGGTCCTGCAGACGAAGCATGGTGTCGGCCAGTGATTCGGGCTCTGTGACCGCGGCCCCACGAACGCTACGGCTGATCTGGTGGTTCTGGCAGGTGATGCAACCCAGGTTGCACCCGGCGAAAAAGATCGTGCCCGCGCCGCGGCTCCCCGACAGGGGCGGCTCTTCTCCCATATGGTGACAAGCCTGGGCCACCGCGGCCTGCGCCCCCGCGCCGCACAGTCCGGTCTCCCCGGCCAGCCGGTGGGCGCCGCACATCCGAGGACAGAGCGTACACGGATCCAGCATCTCACGCAGTCGCAACACGCGGCGGGCAAGCTCTCCGCTTTGGTGCAGCGCCAGGTAGCCAGCCGGGGCCGGGTCACAGGGATGAAGCGGGGTCAACCATCCTCTCCGAAGTGGGCCTCGCCAGCAGCGAAGTTCTTGGCTAGACAGTCCGCCAGCCCTATGCCCCTCCAGGCGTTTCCCGTGACGTAAAGCCCGTCAAGTCCGGCCACGCGCTCCTCCATGCGAGCAAGCAACGCCCCGTGGCCCACCTCATACTGCGGCAGGCAGCCCGGATACCGAACCACCTCGGAGAAGCAGGGCGCGGCCTCGATGCCCAGCAGCTCGCGGTGCTCCGCAGCCACGATCTCCAGCAACCGGTCGTCGTCAGCTTCCACCAGGTCGGGCTGCATCATCCCACCGAGCACGTTGCGCAGCAACAGCTCCTCGGAGGGAGCCTGCTCGGGGTAGATGGTGGAGACGAACACCGAGCCCAGTAAGTGACGGCCCGCCTGGCGCGGCACCAGGAAGCCAAAGCCCTCGGGCACACGGCGAGCGTCGGAGCGATGATAAGCCGTGTGCACCACACTGACACCGCCGTAGGAGATCTCGCCCATCAGCCCGGCGAGAACCTCGTCCAGGGGTCGAACCACCTCCACGAGCTTCCGAGCGGGCGCGGCCAGGGCCAGACGCGCGGTATGCAGGGTCTCGCCCCCGGCGGTCGTCACCCGGAAGCCGTCGGACACGCCTGGGCCCGGGCCGACCCGCTCCACGGAGATCACTTCAGTACCTAGGCGCACCACCGCCCCGAAGTGATCCGCGAAGGCGTCGATGAGCGTGGAGAGTCCACCGGAAAAGGAGGTGAGCTCGCCCCGCGGAGCCCCGACGCCCTGGCCGGCCTTACGCACCTGCTTGCGCAGACGCCACAGGGCCTTGAAGAGCCCTCCATGGTCCCGCTCCAGCTCGGCCATGCGCGGAAAGCAGGAGGCCAGGGAAGCGCGGTCCGGGTCTCCGGCGTAGATGCCCGTGAACATGGGCACCACCAGCGCCTCGGCCGCATCCGGGCCCAGACGTCGGGCCGCGAAGTGCGCCACGGTCTCGTCGCCTCCCGGATGGGGCGCCGCCCAGGGCTCCCGGATCAACCGCAGCTTGGCCCTGGGCCGCAGGATACGGCTAAACAGAAAGGACAGGGGCCCCGAGGGCATGCGTCGCAAACGCCCTCGCGCCAGAACGTACCGGTTCTTGGCGGCGGGCGCAGGGTACAAGGCCTGGTCCCGCAGGCCGAGCCGGTCCAGGATCTCGGCCAGCTCCGGATGTTTGTCCAGGTATCCATAGGGCCCGGTCTCCAGGGTGTAGGCCCCTTCGGAGCGGGTGTGCACCCAACCTCCCGGACGGTCCGCTGCGTCCAGAATTCCCAGGCGCAGGCCCTTGCCCAGGCGCCGGGCCACCCCCTGGGCTCCCAGCGCATAGGAGAGCCCAGACGGACCGGCGCCAACCACAAGTAAATCCAAGCTCTCTGGAGAATCGCTCATACAGGACCTTTGGAAAAGACCGTGGAACTTCTTATACCATTAGGACGTCTAAGGACAGATACAGCGAAAAAGAACCCGTGCGCGATATCACGAAAAAACATATACTTTCTCAGCACCCGAAGGATTCCGAGGCCCCTGCATGGCAGTCACACAAGTAACTCTGTTCCGAGTGATCCAGATCTTCAAGGGCAACATCCTCCAGGACCTGGTGCTGCGAAAACCACGCCCGATCTCGCTGGGTGTGCACAACGGCTGTGACCTCGTAGCTCCCCTCCCCGAGGCGGTGGGCAACCATGTACTCTTCTCCCCGCAAGGGAGCAACCGCTACGCGCTGCACCTGCCCAAGGTCGAGGGCCAGAACGTCCTGGCGGGAAAGGTCACCCGGGCCGACGCCTCCACCGCCTCTGTTGAAGAGCTGGGCCAGCAGGGTGATGGGGTGCTCCTTGGGCCCGGCGACTGGGGACTGTTCACGGTGGCCGGAGCCGAAGACGTACAGGTGTTTTTCCAGTACATCCGGATCCCCGTGTCCACGGGAACCTCGAGCGCGTCGGATCTCGTGGTGGCGACCCTGGCCGACCAGCAGTGGACCATCCTGGCCGCCGTGGTCGTGGGCGCTTTCCTGATGCTGGCATTTTTGCACAAGCCCCATGGGACCCACTTCGACTCCGGAAAGATCAACCGACGGTTCACCACCATGTTCAAGGCCGAGAACAAGCGGGCCCTACGGCGCCAGAAAAAGGATGCCGACCGCAAGCGCAAAGCCGTGGTGATCAAGGAGGCCCGGGACCTGATCCGGCGGCCCTCCCGCACCACGCGCAGCTCGGATCGGGTGACGCTCAGCCGGCGGGACATGCGCAGTCGCCGAATCAACAAGGGCGGCCTGTTGGCTCTCAACCGCGCCATCCGATCCTCGAGCGCGGTGAACCGGCTGTTCCGAAAGCAGGACAGCCTCTTCGCTGACGTGGAGAAGGGGCTCTCCGGCCTCTCGGGACCTGGCTCCGGCGGTGGTAGCGGCGATGGCGTTGAGGATCCCTACGCCACCCGCGGGGGCGGCGGGCCGGGCGGCAGCGTAGGCCGCACCGCCGGCGGTAAGGGGCCCCGACTGGGCGGCTCCATACGCGATCGCGGCATGCTGGCGGGGCGCGGAGACCGCAAGGTGCGCGTGGCGCGGGTGAACCTGGGCGGCGGCTCGGTCAGCGGCAACGGGCTCTCCCGCAGCCAGATCTTCCGGGTGGTCAGGGCCCGACGCGGCTTCATCAAATGGTGCTACGAGAGCGCGCTCAAGCGCAACCCGACCATGGGCGGTGGTAAGATCACCATCCAGTTCAAGATCGCCCCCACGGGCAAGGTGGTCGGGGCCCGCACGGCCGGAAATTCTCTCAGCGGTGGCGGCTCAGTGGGCTCTTGCATCACGCGCGCCGTGCGTCACTGGCGGTTCCCGCAGTCCCAGGGCTACTCCGTGGTGCGCTTCCCCTTCCTCTTCTCATCCGGCCTCAAATAATAGGCCACAGATTCTACAACCACAGACCTTCGAAAAACAAAAGGCGACCCACAGGGCCGCCTCGCAGGACGCGTCCGCACAGAGACTACAGCTCGATGATCAACACTCCGCGCTTGGGCAGATCGTCGCTCGATTCGTCGCCGGGCATCTCACCGTCGGGCGCATCGATCTGAATCTGCTCGCGATAGCGCTGCTCACGCTGTTGGCGCTCATCCTCTTCACGGCGCCAGAGCTCTTCTATGATCCAAGGCTGCATCAACTTCCTCATCCGTGGGGAAACATAACATCTAACCCCATACCTCGTACATAATGCAATTGTGAGACCATGCAAGCCGGATTCCATTGTTTTGGGAGCATGTTCATGATTTCACCGGGTTAACTCCTCATCACATCCCCTTAAAACGCACAGGGTTTTCCGGCGATCTATGAAAAACATGTCACACCCCTGAACCCCCCCAGGGAAAAACTTGGGTCAAGGTGATTATCCGGCTTTATTTCAATGGCTTGCGAGAATGAACAGAACCATGAAATTTTTGCACAGTACTGTGCAGAAAAGTCAATCGGCGTCGACGATCTTCCAAATGCCGTCCTCACGCTTGAACTCCACCTTATAGCTGTCTCCGTAGAGCATGTGCGCCTCGTCGCCCTTCACTTCGATCTTGTTGCCGAGGTTGGCCTTGATGTTCCGGATGAGATGTCGAGTGGACTCGAGCTGGTCCTTGCCGAACAGCCGCCTGGTGTCGGCGATGGTCATGACCTTCCGCCATTGGTTGGGTACAAAACGAAGCAGTAGCTTGTAACGCCGCCGCTCCAGCGCCCTCACGAAGGAGCGTAGCGCCTCGGCGGGGGTTCGCTGGCTGTAGAAGGAAACCGGGTCCAGTGACAACTTCCAGGCGCCGCCCTCCCGCACCAGGAGGAGCAGGTTGCCCTCGCCATACTTGAACTGCGCACGGACCACCAGCTTCCCCGGCCCCCCCTTGAGCTCGGTGACGTTCTTCTTCACGTCGCCCTTGTTGCGCTTGTGATACGCGATGAACTCGTCCCGTTCGTACTCCTTGCGGAAGGACTTGGACATCAGATCATAAGCGCGGGAATAGTCTCGAGCCTCCAGGGCCGAGATGTACGCTTTGAGTGTGGTCTTGGGGGTCGCCACCCGCTGGGGGCAACCCGTGGCCCCCCCGAGCGCTCCCGCCAAGATCAAGCTCACGGCCACCGCCGTCCATCCGTGGGGTCTGTGATCGGGCACGCGCATAGTCTCTTCGCCTCCTTAGGAGATGCGTAATTCTATCTACTTCTGAACCAAACGCCAGCGCCAAACGCCCATAGGGCCCTAGCTGCCGAAGTTGGACAGGAGCCGGGCTGTTCCTCAGCGGCGGATCCTGGCCAGGATCAGCTCGTAGTTGTCCGTGGCGTTGGCGTGTCTCCCCTTGGAGTCCCGGATGCGAAGATAGTAGTACTTGGCACAGTGAAGGGTCGTGACAATTTTTCTAAGTCCCTCGGTGGTGGGGAGCGCGCTCTGGGCGAGGACGTTCTTCTGATCGTCCATGAGCGTAAGGTGCAGCCTGACCCGGGGCACGCCCTGCACGGAGATGCGCACCTTCTGGGTGGTGCCCAACAAGCCCGGGAGTCGAAAACGGTAGAAGTCCTCGTCCCCCTTGGGGTGGATGTACCCCCCCGCCGAAACCCCTGGAACCACGCTGTTGGCCGTGGGCAGCTTGTTGTTTGGCTCACGCTCGTCGCCACGATCCGCGGGCGTGACCACCCAGCTGATCTTGTAGCTGTGCTTCGGATCGAAGGTGCGTTTTTTTCCGACCACGCGCACCCGGACGCCATGTACGGCCCTGATGTTCGCCAGCAACTCAGCCTCCCCGGCCTTGCCGGAGCTCGCCTCGGCCAAACGGCGGCCCCGCAGGGAGTACACCGCGAGCGCGACATCCACACCCGCCGGAGGCTGCACGGATATTCGCACATTGGACCGCCCCAAAAGGGCCAGATAAAAGTAGTCCACGTCGTGCGCCACCTCGATAGAGCCCAGCACTTCTCCCCGCTTTCCGCTGAGGTGCACGGCCTGACGCGGGGTGTCGTTGGGCTCTACCTCCCGGTTGGCCCCCGGCCGGGTAGCCTCCACCCGCAGACGATAGGTGTCGTCGGGGTTGAATCGGCGGTGAGCCTTGACGCTCACATAGACCGTCCGCGTGAGCAACCGTACCTTCAGATCGCGAATATAGATGGTGGCGCCCCGCGTCCCGCGACGGGTGATGATCTTTTTCCGGGCCCAGTTGTAGACGGTCACGTCAGCGGTGACTCCCCCCACACCCTCGAAGGTGAGTCCCAGTAGGCTGCCCGCCGGCAGTCCCACCAGCGAGACCCGGTACCAGTCCTTGTCTTGGGCCCGGCCAAGCAGTCCCCGGACTTCTCCCCCGGGAACGAGCGGGTTCGCCTCGTAGAACTTGTCGTTGGGCTCGGTCTCCTCGGAGGCTCGGGGGGCACGCAGGGAGTATTGCAGCAGGTAGCTCTGCTTACGATTGTATCGGTGAGGCGGCCCCCCGCCGGCCTCCATCACCACAAAGCAATAGCCCCCCGGCCGCAGCGCCAGGTTCGAAATGATCAGCTCTCGGCCGATCCCCGGCGAGCGCGTGGTCTTGATGGTGACGAACCGTGCGGTGCGCACCGTCAGCTGCAGCCGGAGCTTCGGTACCCCCGCGAGCTGAGCCCGGAGCACCTGCTTGTGCTTCCCCCCGACCTTGAAACAGTAGACATCACGGTCCCCCATGGTCTTGGTCAGAGGAAAGCCGATGGTGCCGCGGATCACGAAGTCCGGCTTGATCTTCTGGGCGTACTCAGGCCAGTTGTTGGGCTCACGCTCCTGGACTACGGGCAACTGCACCCCGGA
The DNA here is from genome assembly GCA_029938605.1 of Deltaproteobacteria bacterium. Taxonomy (GTDB): domain Bacteria; phylum Myxococcota_A; class Polyangia; order HGW-17; family JAJRWW01; genus JAJRWW01. The sequence continues at coordinate 22,528 of JAOZUO010000034.1, forward strand.
ATCCGGGCGATCGATCTCCTCGGGGGGCCGTAGCTCTGTCATGGACGCGTCCGAGGAGTAGGACGATCCTTTGGGCCTCGAGCTGGAGCGTTGCTCGCCACAGCGACACCCGCCCCACGCCCCCACCACCACGGCGCAAAGCAGAGCAACGCCCACACCGGCCGACCGGTGTTCCCCAGGACAGCGTGGGACCATTCGTCGGCGACTGTGGCTGTACATCCCCTGGTACCACCGGTTTTCGCCCAGTCTACGGGGCGGTTCTACTTGGCGGCCGCGTTGATCTTGGCGACCACGGCGTTGGTAATGTCGATGGAGGGCCTATGGAAATACACCGCGCTGCGCTCGATGACGATGTGCAGCCCCTTGGCCTTGGCCACGGCGTTGACGGTGGTCATGAACAGCGAGCGCAAGGGCTGGAGCTCCTTGTAGCGCCTCTTCTGAAGATCCTGGTTCCAGCCGTTGACCTTCTGCATCAACCGCTGGCCCTTGAGGACGAGCTTGCGGTACCGCTGCTCGAGCTTGTTCTTGCGGGCCTTGAACACCGACGGCTTGAGGATGGTCTCGGAGGCCTGCAACTGCTTGAAGGCCTTCATGAGTCGCTTCTCGTCCCGCTGCAGGGCCTTCTTTTTGCGGTTGATCAGCACCTGCTTACGCTTGAAGTACGCGGTGATCTTCTTGGTGATACGCTTACCCGAGGAGGTCTTGGCCAACACCTGCTCAAAGGACACCACGCCGATCTTGGCATGGGCGAGCTGCGGAACGGCCAGAACGGTAAATGCCACGATTCCAACGAGAAGTCTTTTCATCGATACGACTCCTTAGGGGGTTTCACTTGTCAGCGGCCCCAAAGTATTGAAGTGCCTGGGCGGCGTCAAGCCGCTGGTTGCTCCGGCGGTCCGCCGGGCCTCAGTGTTATTGACGACGGAACCGGGCCGCCTATTTACTACTGTCCATTTCCTGCATCACCTGGTCGGTAATATCCTTCACGGGCCAGACCCACAACCCCTCACCGCGACTGGTCATGATCACCAGATCCAGGCCGAGGCGACGCTTGACTCCCATGGCGACCTTCCGGATCGCCTCCTTGAACTCGTCGAGCAGCCGTTGCCCGTACGCGTTCAGCTCTTTTTGGTAGCGCAGGTGGCTCGACCGAACCAGGGTCTTGGCCAGCCGCAGCGCCTTGCGTTTCTTCATCAGCACCGGATCGGTGGCCGGCCGCTTGGAGGCCATGGCGACCACCTCCAGCTCGGCCTTCCTTACGGTCTTCTGCAACACGGTGAGCTGGGACTCCAGCCTCTTGGACTCCACCTGGATCTTGTCCCGGATCGCCTTACCCCGCCCTGTTGAGCGCACCACCTGGGTGCCGTTCACGTAGCCCACACGCACCGAGGTCGGTGGCACACAGGCCCAGCCGCCCACAGCCATCAGCACAACCAATAGAGGCCCAAATCCGTTTCGCATGGACGCTCCTTGGATCCTAGAAGAAGTTCCCGATGGTGAACTCGAAGACGATGTTCTCCTCGCCGGGCTGCCGCATGAGCGGGATGCCCCACTCGAAGCGCAGCGGCCCGATGGGGGAGAACCACCGGAAGCCGAAACCGAAGGAGGTACGAAGCATGGACCGTAGCTGCGGATCCCCGCCGAACAGATCCGACCTCAAGGTGAAGGTCTGGTCATCGTTGAAGGCGTTGCCCGCGTCGAAGAAGATGACGCCCTTGATGCCCACCTTCTCGAAGATGGGGAACTCGATCTCGGCGTTGAAGATGAGCTGCTTGTTGCCGCCCCTCGGGAAGTTGAACAGCGTCTCGCTGGGGCTCAGGGAGGAGGGCACGGGCACCCGCGGCCCCAGGGTGCGGGGTCGGAAGCCGCGCACGCTGTTGATGCCGCCCACGAAGAATCGCTCGAAGATGGGCACTCCCTGGGGCTCGGAGGAGACCACCATGCCGGCCTCGGCGTTGACCTTGAAGACGATGCCCTTCCAGATGGGGAAGTACCACCGAGAAAAGAGCGTGTACCGGTTGAAGACGTTCTGGCTGCCCAGATAGGGCAGCGCAAACTCCGTCGAGAAGCTGTGGAACATGCCCTTGGAGGGGAAGAGCCGGTTGTTGCGGGTGTCGTAGCTGACGGTGGCTCGCACCGAGGAGGTCAAGCCGTCGTTGAAGAGATTGGCGATACGCGCCCCCGAGGGCATCTGGAAGCCGTACTGGGTGGAGCCGCCGAAGATGCCGGTCGATCCCACGTTCACATCCACGTTCTCAATCTTGTAGGTCAGGAACATGCGGAGGTGGTGGGTGATGGGATATCCCCAGGTGAGGCTGCCACCATAGGCCTGGCGCGCGAAGCTCTCGAAGTTGGTCAGCGAGTTGAACAGCGAGAAGGCGAACGTCCACCGGGTGTCCAGGAAATAGGGCTCGGTGAAGCGCAGCAAGAAGAGCTGACGTAGACCCGAGACCTGGATCTGCAGGGTGAGGGACTGGCCCCGGCCGAAGAGGTTGTTCTGGGCGATCTGCGCCTGGGCGATGAAGTTCTCCACCGAGGAGAAGCCGGCGCCGATCTGGAAGGTGCCCGTGGGGCGCTCGGTGACCCGCACGTTGATCACGATGCGGTCGTCAGCGCTGCCCTGCTTGGTGTTGACGTTCACATCCTTGAAAAAGCCCAAGGCCATGACCCGTCGCTTAGAGATGGCGATGCGTCGGGAGCTGTAGAGATCGCCCTCGGAGATGAGCATCTCCCGACGAACCACCTTGTCCCGGGTCTTGGTGTTACCGGCGATGTTGATCCGCTCGATGGTGACCAGCTTGCCCTTTTGCAGCTCGAAGGTCAGGTGCACGAGCCGCTTGTCCATGTCGATGTTGGTCAGCGGCGTGATGTTGGCGAAGGCGTAGCCCCGGTCTTTGTAGAGCCCCGTGAGGCGGACGATGTCCTCACCGAGCTTGGACCGGCTGAAGATCTTCCCGGTCTTGGTGCCCAGGGCCTTGTGGTAGGGCTTCTTGAGCTCCCGGATGGCCGCCTTGTCTCCCTTGGCGGCACGCTTCATGAGGTCCTTTTTGCCCAGCAAATCCCCCTTGAAGCTCACCTTACCGATCTTGTATCGCTTCCCCTCGTTGACGTTGATGGTGATGTACATGAAGCGCCGGTCAGGGCTCAACACCACATGGGGCCGCGACAGGGACACGTTGATGTACCCCCGGTCGTAGTAAAAGGCGCGGATCAGCAGCTGATCCCGCTGGAAGACGTCGTCCTTGTAGTTGCCGCTAGAGGTCAGAAACGAGAAGTACCCCGCCGACTGCGTACGGAGAATCGACGCCAGCTCGTCGCCGGTGACCGCCTTGTTCCCCACAAAGCGCACTTCACGTACGGTGACCTTCTGGCCCTCTTTGACCCGGAAGTACACGTCGACCTTGTGCTTCTTGGCGTACTTGATCTGGAACTTCACCTCTGCGAGGTAGTACCCCTTGTCCAGGTACTGCTCCCGGATCTTCTCGGCGTTCTTCTTCACCGCCGGCAGGTTGAGGATGGCCCCCTTCTTGAGGTCCAGCACCTCGTTGATCTTGTCGATGTCGACCTCTTCGTTGCCGGTGATGATGATCTTCCGGACCGAGGGTTTCTCCTTGACGATGAAGGTCAGAATCACGCCGCCGACGGCGCGTTTGGCGTCCACCTTGATGTCGTCGAACTTACCCATGCGCCAGATGCGGCGGATGTCCTTACGCAGCCGGAAGGCGGAGAAGATGTCATCTACCCGGGTAACGAGCTCCCGCTGTATCGTCTCACTCTCCACGCGCCGGTTGCCCTTGAACCTGATGCGCAGCACCCGCAGGCCCACGCGTCGAGCCACCCGCCGGGCCGGCGTACGGGGCGTCGGGCGCATGCCGGGTCGGGCCGGCGTACGGGGCGTCGGACGCATGCCGGGTCGGGCCGGCGTACGGGGAGCCGGGCGCATGTCGGGCCCAGCCGGTGTGCGGGGAGCCGGCGCGGCCAACGCCGTGGAAGCCAGCGCAAAGGCCAGAGCCACGAGCGCAAAGGGTAGCGCCGCCCGCTGGGTCGGCCCCCCTCGGCTAGTCCTTCGACCCGGAAGTCTGTTCCGGGTTTCGACGGCTCCGAACGCCGATGGCTTCGTTCCTCCTCGGTTGCGTACTCCCGGTACGCGCCCTCGTCGCGCCTTGCCCTCGGTGCCCGGCCCTCGCCGAAAACCCGGAACGCTTTTCCGGGTCGAGGGACTAGTTGGCAGCCGTGCCATCGTGCTGGATCCTTCCGTCGATCATCGTGACCTGCCGGGGCATACGCGCCGACAGCTCTTTGTTGTGTGTCACCACGAGCATGGTGGTGCCGAACTCCCGATTGAACTCGAAGAACAACTCGTGCATCTCCTGGCTCGTCCGCGTGTCCAGATTTCCCGTGGGCTCGTCGGCCAGCACCAGACTCGGCCGCATCATGAGGGCGCGCACCAACGCCACCCGCTGCTGCTCACCACCAGAAAGCTTGCCCGGCCGGTGGGTCATTCGCTCGGCGAGCCCCACCCGCTCCAGCAGCTCCTGGGCCCGTCGACGGGCCTTGCTGCTCGGCATACGCTGGATCAGCGCCGGCATCATCACGTTCTCCAGGGCCGTGAACTCCGGCAGCAGGTGATGGAACTGAAACACGAACCCGATCTGATGCCCGCGGAACTCGTCTAAGCGCGCCGGCGACAGGCGGGTGATGTCCTGTCCCCGAAAGCTGATGGTGCCCGAAGTCGGGAGATCCAGGGTGCCCAGCACATGCAGCAGGGTGGACTTGCCCACCCCGGAAGACCCCACCACCGACACCATCTCACCGCTGCGGATGGTCAGATCGATGCCCCGCAACACGGGAATAAGATTCGAGCCATGCAGAAAGCTCTTCTTGAGCTCCCTGACCTCGACAAGTATGTCACCGTTTGCTGGCACGTAAGGAATGCTCCACCGACTCGCCGCTTCCAGAGGTTCATCAAATATCAGGGACTTACCCGCAATACCAGAGCAGCGCAGTAGCTTTGGCACATTCATCCCAGACTGTCAACGAGTTGGACCCTAACCCAGGTCTATGGGGTTGCCTTGGCTCTGCTAACAGCGAACTCATACGCCCCGCGGGTGAGACCGGCCACCAGGTCCGCGAAAGAAAGGCCATCGGCAGCGGCCTGCTGGGGCAACAAAGAGGTCCGGGTGAGGCCGGGGATGGTGTTGGTCTCCAGGGTCACCAGCTCGCCGTCCGGAGTGAGGATAAAGTCAGTACGGGACATGGATCGGCACCCCAGGATTTGGTGGGCGGTAAGACCCAGGGCCTGGACCCGATCCCGCACGGAGTCGTCCACTGGCGCCGGACAGATCTCCCGGGCCGCCCCTGGGGTGTACTTGGCGTGGTAGTCGAAAAAGGATGACTCCACCGGGGTGATCTCCAGGATGGGCAGGGACCGGGTGGGCCCCAGAGCCGGGGTGTCTAAAACGCCACAGGTCAGCTCTCGGCCGGCCACGAACTCCTCGGCCAACACGTCCGGGTCCAGGACGAAGAGCCGCGACAGCTCTCGGGTCAAATCCCCGTCTTCGCTCACAATCGTGAGACCCTGGGAGGATCCGAGCTTAGGGGTTTTGAGCACCCAGGGCGGCGAAAAGCGCCGGCGAAGGGCCGCCTCCAGGGTGGCGGGATCTCTCTCCCAGTCTGCCCGACGGAAGATCTGATCGGCCGCCACGGGGATGTCGAAGGCCCGGTACACGGCCTTGGTCAGGGGCTTGTTCATGGCCAGGCTGGAGGCGTAAGCGTCCGAGCCCACGTAGGGCAGGTCCACCAGGTCCAGCAGGGATTGCATCTTGCCGTCCTCCCCCTCGGGGCCGTGCATGGCGATGAAGACCACATCCGGGGCGCGATCCAGGAGCCTACGGATCCCCTCGGGCAACGCCAACCCCGGATCCACTGCGCCCGCGGGATCGGCCTCGGGATCGGCGTCCACCTCGGGATCGGCGTCCGCCTCGGGATCGGCGTCCGCTACATCCGGGAATCGCCAGCGCCCATCTCGCCCCAGCACCACGGGCCAGGCCTCGAATGCGTCGGCGGGCAGCTGCGTGAGCACGGCCCAGCCCGACGCCCGGGACACGTCGTGCTCATCGCTCCGGCCCCCCATGAGCACAGCCACTGACAGCTTCTTCACGACCATCCATGACCTCCTGACTACATACTATCTGCTACGCCCAGACGGTCGACTTTTCTGCCCCCGGGTCCGCAACCAACCACTGGTACCAGCGAGCGGTGCCGATGCGCTGATAGGGTGTGGGGTGGCTCCGCAGCCAGAAGGTCACCCAGCAACGGTAGCGAACCGGCTGGCAACCGCCTGGGGCTACAGCACCGCGCCGAGGACAACCCCGAGGATCAGGAGGAGGCCGAAGGCCATGTGGAGCTGGGCGGTGGTGACGTCGGCGGTGGCGAGATCCTCGGCCTCACCGGGGCGGCTGGCGAGGACTGTGCGAAGATTTTTGAGGGCCAAAGGAGAGCTGATCAGAACGACCAGGATCCAGGGAGACCCGACGCGAGCGATGACCAGGCCGACGACGATTGCGTAGGCGCCCACCACCAGCGTGACGTACTCGGCCCGACCGCCCTTGGCGCCCAGGACCCGGGCGAGGGTGGTGACCTTGGCTTCGGCGTCATGCACCACATCCCGCAGGTTGTTGGCGGCCAGAATCGCCGCTACCAGGCAGCCCACCGGGAGGCTCAGCAGCAGGACCTCGTGGCGATAGACACCGGTGACGGCCAGGTAGCCCCCGAGCACCATGAGCGGCCCCATGAGCACAAAGACCAACAGGTCTCCCAGGGCGAAGTACTTGTAGCCCACGGGCCGCCCCGTATACAGATACCCACCCGCCAGGCCAATGACGCCCAGGGCAGCCATGGACCAGCCCCGAAAGGCGATCAGGATCACGCCCAGGGCCGCGGCCAAGCCAAAGGCCGTGAGCGCACCCCGGAAGATGGCCTCCGGCGGCAGCAGACCGGTCACCAGGATCCCACTGGAGCCGTAGGAACACTCCCGATCCACGCCGTTCTTATAGTCGCAATAGTCGTTAATCAGGTTGGTGCCGGCGTGCAAGAGCAGTCCCCCGAGCACCGCCAGGGGCAGCAGGTACCAGGCCTTTGCTCCCTGGGCGCCCAGAGCGAGGAGCCCACCGAGCACCACCGGGATCACCGACGCAGTGCAGGAAAAAGCCCGGACCGCCTGGACCCAAAGGCTGACACGACTTCGCAAAGGGGCCGCTGTGTTCATCGAAGTAGCCATGTTTCACTCCGTACTGAAGATTCAATACGAAATTGATAGACCAAAGGGAGCAGCTCCGCAAGCGCAACAAAAAAGAGGGGGAGTGAGCAGGGCGGTCGCGAAGTCGGAAAAGAGGTGTCATCCCGACCGAGCGGAGCGCGTGGAGGGACCTCTCACCAACGCAAGTAGGTGAGATTCCTCGACTCGCCTTTGGCTCGGTCCGAATGACAACCGTTGCTAAGCGGGCCGCCGCGAAGCGGTTCTGCTCCTACCGCGAAGCGGTTTCGTTCAATGACAACCGTTGGCAAGCGGGCCAGCCACAACTTTGTGATCGCCCTGGGGAAGTGAGGCAGGAGCGCTCACTGATCTACTGAGCTGACTTTTTCGCAGTTGTCCCGCCCTCCGTCGAGCCTCCAGCAACTGACACTTTGACTGGGGGTGGCGACCACGTCTCCCGAAAGTGTCGGTCTCACGGCCCAAGCACTGACACTTTGACTGGGGGTGGCAGAGCACGTCCCCCGATAGTGTCGGTCTCACGGCCCGATCACTGACACTTTGACTGGGGGTGGCGACCACGTCTCCCGAAAGTGTCGGTCTCACGGCCCAAGCACTGACACTTTTACTGGGGGTGGCAGACCACGTCTCCCGAAAGTGTCGGTCTCACGGCCCAAGCACTGACACTTTCATGGGGGGTGACGAGCACGTCCCCCGAAAGTGTCGGTCCTGGTGTGAGGGGTTCGCTCTTTTGTTGCCACCGCCTTACTGAGGGGACGTCGCCGAAGCGACGCATGGTGCGGTGTCTGGCAGACAGCGTTGGTGGTCACCTCTTACGCTGGGGCAGCGCCATTTTTCTTTTTGGCAGGGGGAAAGATCGCCCGGGATCCCTGGCCTTGGGGTAAAAAACCTTCCTCACGGTAGTGGAGCCAGTGACAGCTGCGCCAGCGGCGTCACCGCCACACCCCTGCGGGGCGTGGCCACGTCGCCCGGCGCCAGCCGGGGCGAGAGAGTGATCGGACGTGGGAAGTGAGGCACTGGTCTTGACCCGGAAAAGCGTTCCGGATCGAAATGCTAACCCGGTCCCCCGGGGCACAGGACCTGGGCGCTGTCGGCGGTGTTGTTGTCCTCGTCGCACTCTTCGATGACGCCATCGTTGTCGGTGGTCACCGAGAAGGTCATCTCCACCGACAGCTCCGGGATGTCATAGATCAGCACCAGCCGCTCCCAGCCGCCCGGGAGGATCGTGGCGGTGGTCGTCATATGGCCTACCTCTTCGGGGGGATTGTCGGCGTTCTCGTCGGTGCGATAGAAGGTCAGCGTCACACCCGGAAGCACGCCGAGGCTACCCTCGTTGTAGACGACGACCGCGAGCCGCACCTGGTCCGGACAAAGCGCCAGAGCCTCCAGCTCCACTTGCAGATCAGGCACGGGGAAGAGCGTCCCTCCCTGGACATTCTGGCGATAGTTGTTGTAGGTGAGCCAGTTCGCCGATTCGCTCTGCGGGACGTCCCAGTCCCCCCCGACGAGCTCGACATTGGTCACGTGGTAGGCAAACTGGTTCCAAACGGTCTGGGTGGACACCCACCGGTCGTTTGCGTCACCGAAGATCCGGACCCCATGGGTGCCGCCGGCGAGCTGACAGGTGCCGGTGCTGTCGCACTGGTAGGCATCTACGTTCATGGGGTTCGATCCCACGGGGTTCGGGATGTCGGGACACGGATTCGACGCGTCGCAGGCGGGGCCGGCGATGCAGTCCGTGTACTGGCACAGCAGGTTTATGTCCACCCCGGCCCCCTTCCAGGCCGCGTCGCAATTGTCCCGGTCGCGAGCCTGATCCTCGTTGCCGATCACCACCATCTCCGCGTTGCCGTCTCCGTCCACGTCCGCCGCCAGGGGATACTCGGCAAAGGTCCGCGAGGAGCTGGGGATGACCGGGCTCACCAACTCCGAGCCCGTGGTCCCGTCGTAGATGTGGAAGAAGCACTCGTCGTTGTAAAGCACCTCGGCCGCGCCGTCCCCCTGGAAGTCGAACACGCTGGACCCCGTCCGGGAACTGCTCAGATCCTGGGTAACGGTCGTCCAGAGGATCAGGTCCGTGCGATTGCTCGCGCACTGCCCGCCGGGCCGCTCCAACCACGTGGCGTCAGAACAGTCCGGGTCATAAACGACGTAGGCCGAGCGGCCAGCGGTGGACACCTCGGGCCACCCATCGCCGTCGAAGTCAGCCACGGTGGGGGCCCCGCCAAAGCCCGCGCCTGGAATGGGCACTGAGCCGTTGTGCATGGTCCCTCCGGGTCCGATGAGCACCGACCCGGTCTGGCCGTTGAGCAGAGTGAACTCCTGGTGGATATTGATCACCTCGGGCCCCGAGTGGCTGGGCAACAGATCCGCCACAGCGACAAAGCCGGAGATGAGCCCGTTATTCTGGGTCCACAACGGCTCCCCTCCCACCACCGAAGCGTCGGCGGTGGTCGCGTGGGTTCCGCTGATCACCTCGGGCCGCCCGTCCTGGTCCAGATCCGCCACGACGGTGTTGGGACCACACCCTGTCACGTCCATGAAGTCGAGGGCCGAATCGCTGATATCCAGTCCGTTCATGGCGTGGCACCGCACGATGACATCGGGCATGCCATCGTGATCCAGGTCCGACACCGAAGGCCCGCCCGCGTACACGGTGTTGGCCGAACCCGACGTCCTCACGCCCAGATCCCCCACACCGGTATTGTCGGCGATCCTGACGCCTCCCGCATCGATGCCGTACACGATCTCCAGCCCTGTATCGCCGTCAAAGTTGGCCAACGCCACCGCGCTCCCCCAGTAGGGCTCCGGCGCCGTGGGATCGCCGGCCGACGGGATGGTAAACAGCACCAAGCCGTTGCCGCTCCCATCTCCGGCGCCATCGAGCACGACGATGAGCGTGTGCTCCGACGTGCTGCCCGAATAGGCCACCACCACCACATCCGGAGTACCGTCTCCGTTGACGTCTCCCACCGCCGGAGCGGCGAAGACGTTCCGGTAGGTGCGACCGTTGTAGTCCACGCCGGGCCAGTACCACTCCAAAACAGGTTGGATGTCGGTGAAGTTGGGATCCCCTTCACACAGTGGCCCCGTGGGCAGCGGCAAACAGCGGCTGATGGTGGTCTCACAGTAGTAGTTGCTGTCTAGGCAGTCGAAGTTGTTCGAGCAGATCAGGCCGGGGGTGATGCACACATCATTGAGGCACACGTCCGCCGCGTTGCAACACTCGTCCAGATTGGCTCCGCACAGGTCCTCCCCCACCCCGCAATCCCTGGCGCAGACCACCCCATCGAGGCACTGCTGCCCAGCCGCGCAGCACTCCTCCAGGTTGTCTCCACAGCGCTCGAACTCGCAAATGGGCAGGCACTGGAAGTCGTTGACGCACTCCTGGCCCTCCTCGCAGCAGAACTCATAGGGACCGCACAGGATGTTGCTTGGGCAGGTGTCGCCGCCATCGAGCCCGGTGGCGTCTTGCGCGTCGGATACGCTCCCATCGTTACTCAATCCACCGGAGTCATCGCCACAGCCCGGACCCGCCAAAAGCGCCCCGAGGCCCATCAGGATCGACACCAGAAAGTACGTTTGCCGTTTCATGGAGTTCTCCCCTTCCTCAGGGATCGATGTAGCTAGACAGGTCGCCGCCGCCGATTTCATAGAGATCGCTCCCGTTCCCCGTGACCCAGAAGTGATTCAGCGCACCGAAGCCCATACCTTCCACCAAGCTCCCCGTGCCGGCATACTCGAACAGGTTCTCCTGAACCCACTGGCCGGTCATGAAGTTCTTTCGATACTGGCCCAGGTAGTCCGAGGTCATGTCCGAGACGTACACATACTGGATCCCCGTGCCCGGAGAGGTGACCACCTCGATGGCATCCATGTGACTACCCGCCAGGTTCGGAAACTCGAACTCGGCGACCCATTCGCTCGTGGCGTCGTGGTACGAATACACTCTACGCGACGACTCATAAGCGGCGTACCAGCGCCCATCCGTGCTGCCGTAGCCCAAAAAGCCCACGTCGATGTTAATGACGGGGTCGGCGACAATGTTGGTCACTCCCGTGCCAAAGATATACTCGAAGACGGTGCCGGGGTAGATGCTTCCGCTCACGAAGAAGGCGCGGTCGGTCATGGGGAAGATCTCCGACCGATGGACCATGCCCAGCTCCGGCACATTGTAGGTGATCACGTGGGTCAGCACCCGCTCCTCAATGGGGCCCGGCGCGAGCGGATTGTTCGGGTGCTGATTGGGCTCGAGCAGTCCGTCGCCATCGGTGTCCAGCAGCGTGATCCGGTACACATCCATGGTGGACCCGTCCTGATACCAGGCACCCCGATTCACATAGACCAAGTCGCCGTCCGAGCCCACATCGCATCCCCCCATGAACACACTGTTGCCGGTGGTGAACAGGGCGTACTGGTAGTAGGTCCCGGTGGGCGTGGTGCCACCGATGGGGGTGAGGTCCCTACAGACACCATTGACCGCGTCGCAGGCGTAGCCGGCGGCGGCATTACAGGTTTGAATGGTGCTCCAATCGGCGGGCGGGCCCGCGGCGCACTCCTGCAGCTCATTTCCAAAGCAGTGGTACTGGCCGGGGATACAGACCTCGCAGCTGCTGGTATCGATCACGCACCCGGCGTCGCAGGTCAAACTCCCGGCGGCGAACCCGAAGCCCACGCAAGTGGCCGTGGCGAAATCGCTGCCATCACAGGCCTCGAAGCCGTTCTGCACGCCATCCCCACAGGAACCCACGCAGGTCGAGGAGTCGATGTCGCAATTGGCGTCGCAGGACAGGCCACCGCTGTAGAATCCGTAATCGAAGCAGGTCGCGCCAGCGAGCTGGGTGCCATCGCACTGCTCGGTGCCGTTGATCGTGCCGTCACCGCACCGCTCGAAGCAGGTGGCGCTGTCATAGGCGCAGTTGCTGTCGCAGGTCAGGCTGCCGAAGTAGTAGCCAAAGTCGTCGCAGGTCTGGGTGCCCATGGCGCCGTTGTCGCAGTCCTCGGCGCCATTGAGCGTGCCATCACCGCAGTACCCCGAGCAGCCGCTGGTGTTGACCGTGCAGTCGGCGTTGCAGGTAATGGTTCCGTCGTAGAAATCCTCGGTGGCGCAGGATGCGACCCCCAGGTTATCACCGTCACAGGGCTCCGCTCCTTCGATGACGCCATTGCCGCAGGTGCCCGTACCGGAGCAGCCGGCAATATCGTACCCCACGCAGGTCCCGAGACAGGCGAGGGTCCCGGTGCCGTAGCCCGCCGATTGACAGGTCGCGCCGTCGAGGTTGGCGCCATCGCACAGCTCGCCACCGGTGATCTCACCGTCACCGCAGCAGCCACCCGCGGCGCAAACTGTCCCTGCTCCGCAGGTCACGCCGTCGGTCCAGACCAGACAGCCGTCGGCGTTCTCCTCACAGGTCTGCGTGGTATCCCCCGCACAGGAGAAATCCCCCTGGTCCGGACAGCCATCGGCAACCTGGTCGCAGGCGCCTCCGGTCGTCCGAGGACCGCAACCCAGCGTCCCCAAGGCCCCCAAGGCCCCGACGGCCCCGACGGCCCCGACGGCCAAGACTGCCATCACCACACCAAACAGCGGCCACCGCGCAATCGTTATTCTCTTCATCTCACGTCCTCCAGCGCACATCGACTCCGCTTTAAGCTCCAATTCACGCTCCGCTTCAAGCTCCAATTGGGGCTACAGATCATCTTAGACCAACTCGAGCCCTCCGTATAGACGGTGGGGTTTTCCGTGGTCCAATTATCGGACGCGGGTGGCTGAGCCGACAAGGAGTATAGGGCTGTAAACAGGATGTATACTTTGGGGTGGACACAATGTTTACATGTGTGATACTGACTTCATTATAACTACAATAAACCACATCAACCCACATCGAGGATCTGTCATGAAACACATATCTGGATGGCTGATCGGAGTATTGGTAGCTGTGAGCCTCATTATCGGCGGCCTGGTAACCGCTGGTTGCGGACCCACCCGAGAAGACACCGACCCCGAGTACTCCAACCCCTTCACCGATCCCGTGGCAGGGGGCAAGGAGGACACCGGGTACTACAACCTGACCGGGGTGGAGCTGCACGTCACCCTGGAAGCGGATGTGGAGGCGACAGGCTGGCGGATGTTTGACGCCCCGGCCTACCTGGCCCAGTTCGCCGTGTCCTACCTACGCAAGAGCAACGGCTTCTATGTAGAGCTGCTGGCCGAGGCCGTGGACACGCCGGATCGGGTGGAGTGGCTCGTGGACGGCGAGTGGCTCTCCAAGGAACAGGCCGAGCAGGTGGATCGCTCCCTGCTGCGCCGCTGGCGCCTTCGCGACGTCAACGCCGTGGTCCTGGACCGGGCCGCAGACTCCATCGCGGCGGGCCAGGTGTTCGAGGCGCCGGTGCCCGTACGCCCCTACGACGCGTTCGCCGACGGGGGCGTCTGGTGCGCCGACTACAACTCCCACATCTCCTTGTCCCAGTCCATCTACTGGTACATGTGGAACCCCACCAAGAACCTGTGTGATCTGGAAGTGCAGAACCTGACCGTCACCGTGACCGAGGTTCTGCCCAAGGGCTTTTCCACCTATCCCGAGTACGACCGTCTCTGGGAAGACGACAAGCTCACCGTGGCCGTCTTCTGGGCCAAGCTCGACGACGGCGACGTGGCCGGTGACAAGAACTGGGGCAACTTCAACAAGTTCTCCGAGTGGCTCGTCGAGGGCGAGTTCACCGAGGTCCCGACCGATCTGGGCAAACGCTTCACCAAGCAGATCGGCGACAAGTCCATCCTCGTGGACGTGTACGGCCCCGACGTGTTCCACTCCGTGGCCGACCACACCCGCCTGCCCAACTGGCAGAAGGCCGTCTCAGAGCACGAGGTGGTCATGTACAACGGCCACTCCGTGCTGGGTACGGGCATGGCCTTCGAGAAGATCACCTACCCAGACTTCTACCAGATTTTCCAGATCGCCAGCTGCCTGAGCTACGAGTACTACGTCCGGCCCATCCTCGAGGGCAAGGGCGGCTGGGAGAACGTGGACGTGGTCTCCAATGTGGAGCCCACGCACTACCACGAGAGCCGGCCCCTGGTGGGCACCATCCTCGCCAAGCTCTTCTGGGGCTTCGAGCACAACGGCCAGGCCTCCTGGCGCGACATCATGGAGTCGGTCAGCGCCAAGCTGGACCACAGCCGATTCGGCGTCAGCGGCGCCCGGGACAACTGCTTCTCTCCCGGAGGCAACCTGTGCGACCCGAACCCAGGCACAGAGCTCCGCTTCGAGAGCACCACCGAAGTGCTTATCCCCGACAACGACGAAAATGGCGTCTCGACCACCCTGGAAGTGACCGACGACTCCACCTCCACCTCCACCATCGGCACCCTGAAGATCGAGCTGGACATTACCCACTCCTACACCGGCGATCTGGAGATCATCATCTCCCACGGCGACACGTCCTACACCGTCCGCAACCGCGAAGGCAACTCCACCGACGACATCGCGGGTACCTTCGACGTAACCGCATTCGACGGCCAGCCCCTGACCGGCACCTGGACCCTCAAGATCATCGACCACGCCAACGCTGACGAAGGTGTCATCAATAGCTGGGCCCTCATCGCCACCCCGGCTCAATAGTTGGGTACACTCGGGACGGAGGCATTCAGATCATGAGATGTACACACTATCAGTGGGTACCCTGCGTTATTTTGTGTCTAGCCACTGGGCTGGCATGTTCCCCCACGGATCAGCAGGATCCCGATGCACAAACCAACAGTGACAGCACGGTGCCCGACTCGTCCATTCCCCCGACGGACGCGGACACGGACCCGGACGCGGACGCAGCCCTTGGCCCAGACAGCACAGTCATCCCCTGCGAGGGGACCATCGTGGCCAAGCACTCCACCGCGGAGATCGTGCTGCAGTCGGCCACCAGCTACAGCGGCACCTCGGGCTCTCCCAATCCCTTCGTGGACGTGACCGTAACCGCCACGGTATCGGCCCCCGACGGCAGCACGTACCAGGTGGACGGGTTCTACGATGGCGATGGCGCCGGGGGATCGGACGGAGACGTGTTCAAGGTCCGGGTGTTCGTCGGGCAGCTCGGGCAATACAGCTGGACCATCCAGAGCTCGGACACCAGCCTGAACGGCCAGACCGGACAGATCTGCGGTCAGGGGCTGATCCCGGGCGTGTTCGCCGCCGGACCCCTGCAGATCAACCCGGCCCACCCCCGGACCTTCATGTACGCCGATGGAGAGCCGGTATATCTCGTGGGGAAGTTCCTCGACGTGGCGGCGCCCGACCCCATCAAGTTCTCCCACACCATGTTCTCCGAAGAGCTCAACGACACGAACCGACAGGCCATGCTGGACCGGCACCTGTCCATGGGCGCAAACAAGATCAACGTCTACCTCGCCAACTACGGGGACTACAACTCCGTGTCCACAACTCCCTGGTTGGGCTCGGCGGGCAGCAACGACAAGAGCCGCTTCGACCTGGCCAGGTGGCACAGCTACG
Source organism: Deltaproteobacteria bacterium (assembly GCA_029938605.1). GTDB lineage: Bacteria > Myxococcota_A > Polyangia > HGW-17 > JAJRWW01 > JAJRWW01. The sequence goes on from JAOZUO010000034.1 coordinate 38,308, forward strand.
ATCACTGGACCCGAGAGCTCCGCGCCGCCGGCCTGGTGACCCAGCTCTGGTTCTTTGCCGATGATTCGGGCTTCGGGGGCCTGCCGTCGGCGGATCGGCAACGGCTGATCCGGTACGGCATGGCCCGGCTGTCGGGGTACGTCAACACCATGCTCACCCTCTGCCTGGAGTGGCAGGAGGGCTGGTCCACCGGTGACGTCAACAGCCACGCCGAGACCATCCATCAGTACAATCCGTGGGATCGGCTGGTGAGCGTACATGGCACCACGGGAGACTTCTCCTACCCCAACGCCGCCTGGGCCGATTACATGGACATCCAGTCGGGCAACAGCGCGGACCATGGGACCGTACACGCCATGGGGCTCACCAACCGCGCCCTGGCCGTCAAGCCGTTGATCAACGAGGAGTTCGGTCTCGGGGAGGAAGACAGCACCCATCGACGGCGGGCCTGGGCCGCCTTCACCGCCGGAGGCGCCGGATCGGGCACCGGCTCGTACCTGGCACATCTTGCGAGCTTCGCCAACTCGGTCCCCTTCGAGCGCATGGAGCCGTCGGACCACCTGGTGACGTCCGGCAACGCCTACTGCCTGGCGGAGGCGGGATTACACTACATCGCCTACCTGCCCGGCGGCGGCTCGGTGAACCTGAACCTCGCGGCCGCCTCCACCACGCTGGACGTACACTGGTTCGATCCCCGAACCGGCGCGACCACCAACGCATCCGCCGTCTCCGGCGGATCCACGCAGTCCTTTTCGGCCCCCAACAGCGACGACTGGGTGCTACAGGTCAAGGTCCCATGATGATGATGCGGCGGATGATTGCGCCCCTGTGCCTGGTCTTCTGCCTGACCCTCCCCACCAGGGCCCAAGCCCAGCAGTAGACCTTCTCGGGGGTGGTAGTCGAGGTTTTTCCGGACCCGTGCGGGGCGGCCGCAACACCGTGGTGCCCGCGTCCGCTGGGGGTACGGGTCAACAAGGGATGACTCGGACGTGGGAGGCGCCGCGCACCTGGCGGGTGAGATCGTCGGGGTCGGTGGTGAGAATGATGCAGGCGCCTGGTGTGCGGCGAGCGCCGGCCGAGACGAGGGCGTCCACCACGCTGGGGTTGTGGGTCTTGTAGCGTAGCCCTGCGGCGAGGCGAGCGTCCTGCTCATCGCTCACCACCACGTTGTCCACCGCTCGTACAAAGCGATTGCTGTTGGCGTCACGGCCGGGATCTCCGGTGAGACACTCGACGAGCACCACGGCGGGAACGGCCAGCGACCAACCGCGATCCACCAGGGTCCGGACGAGAACAACGGCCTTGCCGCGGTTCTGGGCGACCTGGGAGACCGCGCCGCTGTCCAACAGCACGAACCCCGTAACGTCTTGGGACCATTTCTTTCTACGAGACACGGAACACGTTGGAGAGCTCAGCCGCTGCCGCCTTCTCCTCAGCGGCGGAGGCGGACCCCTGGTCGCGTTCGAGCTCGGCGAGAAAATCCAGCACCCGGGCCTTCTGTAGCCTCTCGGCCAGCGCCTGATTGACAAAGGCGGAAACCCCCCGTGGCCCCACCCGGTCACGGATCTGCTCGATAAGCTCGCTGTCGATGGTAGTGGAGAGCTTGCTTGTGGTCATGTCATTATCCTACTTTATATCGTATACTACTTCAAGTAGGATATATTCCATGGTCCCAAGGACTCTCTTAGGCGGCTGGCGTGAATAAACTTATCAAGTTGGGACACGAGGCGCGCGGCAGCCAAGGCGCGAGGAGGGCGCATACTCTGCGTATGCAACCGACGAGGAACGCGGGCAGTCGCGATGGATCGGGTTCCAGATGACAAGGTTATTTGCGCCAGCCGCCTTAGCCCTTGACCTCCAACCCCCGCATCAATAGGTCCAGGGCTCGGTCGAGATGCGGCTCGGGGGGATCGAAAGCGGGCTGGCCCGCGAGCCAACCGACGAGATAGAAGTAGTGCAGCGCGAAGGCGTTTACGGCCACGTCGAAGGGATCGATGTCGGCGATGATCTCGCCCCGGGCCTGTGCCTCGGCGACGAGATTCGACAGGGACATGAACAGCTCCAAGAAACGCTGCTCCCGCAGCGGTGAGTTCGCGTCCTGGGCCATGCTCAGCTCTCGGACGGCGACCCGGGCCAGGTCCATGTCGGCCCGGTGGTGGGAGTAGAAAACGCCAAAGACGTGCGTGAGCTGCTCCCGCAGGGTCCCGGTGGGGAGAGAGGCGAAGGCCCTTTGGATCTCCTGCTCCATGTTTTCGGTGGAGATGGCCTCGACGATGGACACCTTGTCTCGGAAGTAGCTGTAGAGCGTGCCCACCCCCAACCCGGCGTCCTCGGCGATGGAGCGCATGGTCGTCGCCCCGAAGGACTCCTGGCCAAACCGCTTCCGCGCCGCCTCCAGGATGCGTTCTCTGGTGTCTTCTCGTGTGGTGTCGCGGTTCGCCATGGCCGCTCCTTGCGGAGTACCTCCGGATCGAATGTGCTCATACTATCTCTTCGCGCCGTGGTCGCAAGCTCTGATCCCCGATCTGGAAAGGAAGAAATGAGCTGCGTATTGCGACTTTGCGTCCACCCTGGAGCCTAAGGCCAGGATCGCTCACTGATCGCCTGAGGGTTCTTATTCACAGTCGTTCACCGACAACACAGGGAGTCTGTACTGGTGCTCTGCGGCGGAGCCACGGTGGACTGACAACCGTTATTGCATCGAGCGTGGGGCACTGGTGCCATAAGTGGGACAAGATAAATCATCCAGGTGGGGTTCTGTCACGAATGAGCCCGCTGGGGCCGAAATCAGTGCCACAAGTGGGGTAAGATAAGTCATCCGGGTGGGGTTCTGTCACTATTGAGCCCGCTGGGGCCGAAATCAGTGCCACAAGTGGGGTGAGATAAATCATCCGGGTGGGGTTTTGTCACTCCTCTCCACCGTCTGAGCCCGCCCCGGCCTCAGCCGGGGCGAGAGAGTGCTCGGACGTGTGGCCGCGGGCAGGATCGCTCACTGATCCGCTGAGCTGGCTTTTTCGCAGTTCACGCTGGGAACTTCAAATCCGGGTCCATGTGACCGGCAAGGCGCAACATCGGGATGACCTTCGGCCGAAGGTTCCCTCGATATTGCGCCTCTGCCTGGCTTGAGCCGCGGTGCCTGGCAGTCGACGTTGGTGGGCAGCGCTTACGCAGGGGTGTGCCGTATTTCTTTTTGGCGGGGGAAAAGATCGCCCGGAATTGCGCTTTGGGCTATGCCCAAAAAAGAAAAATCGGCGCCGGGGCGGCACCCACGACGCCGAACTGATGGAGTACAGGCGCCGTCTGGCATGGTCACGCCATCCCCAGGGTAGCCTGGTGGTAAGCGTGCTGCGCATGATGGCGCTGTGCATCCTGGCCGTAGCGCGGAAGCTGAGCCGCTTCGGCTACAGCGAGGAGACGCCGAGCTGGGGCCAGGTAGCCAAGCATTTCCTGCTGCAGCTATGTGCAAGCAACCACTGGAGACCAATGCCTTCGACGCAGTGTAAGTACAGCCCCTGCGTTGGTCTTCTCCGGATTCTTGTCGCATAAAAAAACCTCCCCACTGCAGTGGGGCCAGCGACAGCTGCGCCAGCGGCGACGCCGCCACCCCCCTGCGGGGCGTGGCGACGTCGCCCGGCGTCAGCCGGGGCGAGAGAGCGATCGGCCCCGCCTTGGGGCCATGGCGTTCCCTTCACAGTCGGGCTCTGGTATGTTTGCCAATACGATGGCGACTCGCTCTGACAAAGGCCGTCCGGCCTCGCCTGTGAACGACGTCACCGTGAGACGGAAGGCCCCCGAGACCCGCGAAACGAGCCCGCCGGGCTGCACCCTCTATGTGGGCTCCGGGGCGGTGACGGACCAGGGCAAGAACCACGCCCTCACTTCGGGGTCGGCGATCATCGGCCGCGGCGAGGATTGCGCCATCCGCCTGGCCGACAGCAATGTCTCCCGCCACCACGCCGAGCTCAAGATCGTACCGGAAGGAATTCTGGTGCGGGATCTGGGAAGCACCAACGGCATCGAGCACCAGGGGCGGCGCATGGAGCGCGCGGTCCTGCAGCTCGGAGCGCGGATCGTCGTGGGGTGTAGCGTCATCGATCTGCTCCCACTCACCGAGAGCAGTCTGGTGCCGCTGTCGAAGCGGCGGAGCTACGGCGACCTGGTGGGGGGGAGCGCTCCCATGAGGCGGGTCTTCTCGATTTTGGAGAGTCTGGAGCACAGCAACGCGCCGGTGCTCATTCAAGGCGAAACCGGAACGGGCAAGGAGCTGACGGCCCAGGCCTTATATGAACACAGCGACCGGGCGAAAAAGCCCTTCGTGATCATCGATTGCAGCAACATCCCCAGGGCGCTGATGGAGAGCGAGCTCTTTGGCCACGCCAAGGGCGCGTTTACCGGCGCCACGGCCAATCGAAAAGGCGCCTTCGAGACAGCCGACAAGGGGACCGTGTTCCTGGACGAGGTGGACGACCTGCCACTGGGCCTACAGCCCAAGCTGTTGCGGGCGCTGGAGTCCGGGCAGATCAGGCGGCTGGGAGAGACCGCTTTCCGATCCATCAACACCCGGGTCATCGCCACCACCAAGCATGACCTGGTCGAGGCCATCGGCCAGAACCACTTCCGCTCGGATCTGTACTACCGCCTGGCGGTGGTCAAGATCCGCCTCCCGCCACTGCGTGAGCGCATCGAGGACATCCCGGCGCTGGCGCAATGCCTCATGGAGCGAATCGGCGGCCGGACAGCGTCGAGGCTGTCACCGCAAGCCGAAGAGTACCTGATGCGCCACCGATGGCCCGGGAACGTCCGACAGCTACGCAACGCGCTCGAGCGCATGCTGGCGTTGCGAATGGAGTCCACGTCCAACGCGTCGGAGCTGAGCCTTCACCTGGACATCACCAGGGAGGTGGTGCTGCCCACCCACCTCGATGGACAGCCGGGCGACCGGGATCTCCCTGAGCACGACGGGGCTCTGGAGCACGACGAGGATCTGGAGCTCGACGGGGATCTGGCCCCATTCAGAGATGCCAGACGAGCGGCGTTGGAGACCTTCGAGCGGAAGTATCTCTCCCGACTCATGGCGCGATCGGCAAACAATCTGTCGGGCGCCGCCCGACTCGCGGGCATAGACCGCAAGTATCTGCGAGATCTCCTCAAGAAGCACGACCTCTACGAAGGGTGAGTACACTGGGGGTATCACCCCCAGTGGGTGTAGAAGCCCCATCGCCGAAAAATAGCTGTGTTTTCAGTACGTAAATGGATATACAGTCGGTTGAGCCGTCTCTGCGGTGGGGCCAGTACTCCCAGGCACAGCCATACCCAGGGGAAGGCTCAGACATAACCATCTAAATTTACACAGTAAATTAATACAGAACCGGTTCACTGCGCTGGAATGATTATTGCTTTAGAAGCCGGGTATGAAAACACAAAAAGTCCTCCCCATCGGTCTGACAATCCTCGCGCTTACGGCATGTGGAAACGGCGTAATCAACGGCGATGGCAACGACGCAACCGATGGCACAGTGGCCCAAGACGGCGCGATGATGTCCGACGCCGCGTCCGAGAGCCCTTCAGATGCAGCGCCGGGCGGCGACGCCGGGGTTCAGAGCGACGCCGGGGTTCAGAGCGACGCAGAGGTCCAGAGTGACGCGGAGGTCGCCCAGACCGACTGCTCAGGCATCACGGCCAACTCGAGCTACGAGCTGTGCGCCGAGGGGACCGACCGCTGTGCCGGGGTCTTCACCGACGGATCGGGCTGCGTGGCCTTCTGCGCCGCCGCCGGTATGGTGTGTGTCGCACGATACGGCGGTGAGCCCGGCTGCCAGCAGGAGCCTACGGTCGTGCTGGGCTGCTACGACAACAACGGACACACCTCGGACTGGTGCGAGTGCGGACCCTCGGGCGGCTCGCCCACCTGCGAAATGGACCCGGCGGATCCGCCCTATCAGATGGAGATCGACAAAAACTCGGCGACCTACACCGAGCGGCACAACTGGGCGGTCACCTGCTACGAGTACGCCTACACCGCCGGCTCCACCGATCACATGACGTGCGATTCCACCTACCAGCCCGACGGCTATCGCACCGGGACCGCCACGTTCTCGTTTACGAATGTCCCGCGCGGGAATTACCAGGTCACGATCTACAGTCGGCACACCGAGAACCGCAATTCCGCCGGAGCGCTCTTCTACGTGGATGGACATCCCAATGTGATCAACCAGGTGGGACCCAACAGTACCGGCATGGTGTGGGACATCCACGGGACCTACTGCCTCGAGGGCAACATCGACGTGGTCCTGGACTCCACCGTGAACTCGGGATCCGACGCGGTGGCCATCGTACGCTTGACCCCCAGTCCGTGAAGGAGAGTTCCGAAATGAAAATTCATAGCACCACCGCTATCCTGTTGATCCTGGTCGTGGGACTGGTTGCCTGCGGCTCCACCGGACAGCAGCAGAGTACAGAGGACGCCGCCGTTACCGACCCCGACAGCGGCGAAGTGAATCCCGACGGCTCCATCCTGCCGGACGGCGCGGTTGGGCCGGACGGCCAGGTCGGGGTGGACGCAGGGCCGGCCGCCGATGCTGCAATCTGGCCCGACGCCGGTCCCCTGGTGGGCCTGCCCTACCCGGTGCGGGACACCTACCGCATCAAGGGCATCAACCCCGACTTCTGGCCGAACAAGGACGAGTTCGTCACCCAGCACACGGGCGTCGTGGCGGTGAACCTCGTCTGGTTCTCCTGGGAGCCCAGCCCCGACTCTCCGCCCTGCGGCGGCTCGCAGCAAGAGTACGACGGCCGCTGCTACAACATCCCCGCCGACGCGGATGACGCCATCCGCGGCTACACCGACCGGGGCATCGTGGTCACCGGGGTCCTCTACGGCGTACCCGCCTGGGCGCGCACGGGCAACACGGGCTGCTCCCCCATCACCGGTGGCTTCGAAATCTTCTGCACGCCGGATGACCCATCCCTGTTCGGTCGCTTCGCCGGCATGCTGGCCAGCCGCTACGACGGCCTCAGCGGGAACGGTCGGGTGGCCGACTTCGTGATCCACAACGAGATCAACACCAACGCCTGGTTCGACATCGGCTGCGGCCAGGGCGTCCCCTGCGACGCCAACGCCTGGATCGGGGCCTACGCAGACAACTACGCCGCGGCCTACGACTTGATCAAGGGCCACCAGTCCGAGGCCAAGGTGCTGCTCTCCTTCGAGCATCACTTCGACACCGAATACGATCTCCCCGCGGACGACTTCGCGGTGCTGTCGGTCAAGACCTTCCTCACCGAGTTCGACGCGCTCATCGGCAACCGCATGTGGCAGGTGGCCTACCACCCCTATGCGCCGAATCTGCTGTCGCCGGTGTTCTCGCCCCTCGACCTGCCCAAGGTGACCTACGGCAACATAGGCGTGCTGCTCCAGTGGCTGCGCGTCGCCTTCCCGAGCAAGCCCTGGGTGTGGGACGTCCAGCTCACCGAGAGTGGCATCAGCTCCGGGGCGCCGGGCTCCAACGAGACACTCCAGGCCGCGGCGGTGTGCGACACCTTCATCAATGTGTTGGGCACGCCCGGCATCACGAGCTACATCTACCACCGCATGCAGGACCACCCCAGCGAGTTGCAGCTCCAGGTGGGCCTGGCGCGCACGGACGGTAGCCTGAAGCCGGCCTGGGCGGTGTGGGCGGGTGCCAACCACATCGACGACAACCCGCCCCAACTGCACTGCGGCTTCGAGCATTTACCGTACACCCGCCTGGTGCGAAGCGTGAAGGATCAGTGGATGGACACGTACTGGACCTCCACGCGGCTCCCCCCCTCGGACTTCGTCGAGGAGCAGGCGTGGTATCTGCTACGCGCCCCGGAGCCGGGCACGCAACTGCTGTTCGAGTGCCTGTTGGAAAACTCCACCATTGGCGAGCAGACCTTTCTCACGAGCGACGTAGGATGTGAGGGACACCAGGGCATGGGGCCCGTGGGCTACATCTGGACCAACCCGATTACCGACTCGGTGACGCTGTACCGCTGTCGCAGCGGCGTCGCCGGTTTCGAGGCTCAATTCGTCTCCGCGGACCCTGGTTGCGAGGGCGGAACCAGCGACGGGCCGCTGGGCCATGCGCTGCCGGCACCATGAAAGGAATGATGAAGGGTTTGCCTACTCCGACACCACCAGCGTGCTCGCGGTCCACGTCTGCACCACGCCATGGAATTGGGACTACGTGACATGGACAAACTACGACAACGGCCTGGCCTGGAGTCAGGCGGGTGGGGACTTCGGACCCCTGATCCGCGAGATCCGCGCCTTGGAGGACCTGGTGAACATGGGCTTCAGTAAAGCAAACCCCAACGCCTGGTTCGACTTCACTCCCTACGTCCAACAGATCCAGGCGGCACGATGAGTATTCGAATTCCCCCTCCCCTCGGGTTCCTCCTGGCCGCCGGCCTCCTGGCCGTGGTCACGCTCACCGTCGGCGGGTGCACGCAGACGGCATCGTCGGATCCGGACGCTGACCTGGCGACCGATTCGGGAATGACCGTGGACGCCGACCTGTCCGATGCGGGCGCGAACGTGGACGCAGACCTGTCCGATGCGGGCGGGAACGTGGATGCGGGGGCTCCCGACGGTGGCACCTACGTCTACTCGTGCTCCCCCGTGGGAGACAGTTTCTCGGACGGTTTCTTCACGCTGGCGACCTTCAACAATCAGGTATACGCCGGCCAGTTCGGCTACGGCTACGAGTCTCAGTCCATGGTCTTTCGCTATCCGGCCTGGGAGCACGTCTCGCCGGGGCTGACCGGAATCGGGGAGTCCGTCTGTGCCATGCGGGAGTTTGGCGGCTACCTGTACGCCAACACGGAGCACAGCGGCGACATCTTCCGCTCGGCGGACGGCGCGACCTGGGAGCTGGTCTACAACGGCGACGGGGGCTCCATCGGCTGTGGATTGGCGGAGCTGAACGGACAGCTCTACGCGGTCAACTACAACTACGCCACCTCGACCCATGGGCGCGTGCTGCGGCAGGACGGGGCGAGCTGGACCACCGTATACGACAGCGGCGCGCAACCGCTGTACCTGCGCGAGATCGTCGCCTACAACGGCGTCCTGTACGCCTTCGGGGTGATGAACCAACAGGGGCAGATGGTCACCTCCACCGACGGCATTAACTGGACCCTTCAGACAGTGGCCAACCGCTACTTCCGGGCACATGTGTGGGGCGGCTACCTGTGGCTCGGCAGCTCGGACTTCTACGCCGCCGGGGAGACGGCCGTGTGGCGCTTCGACGGGGTGAGCTTTCTTCGTACCCATCCGGTGGGCGGCCAGTCCCACGTGGCGGATCTGCAGGACGTCGACGGGAACCTGTTCGCCTCTACCTCCAACGGCTGGAAGACCGAGAGCGGACCGTCCTACCTGCTCATGTCGCCCGATGGACTGCAAGATTGGCAAACGGTGTGTACCTTCAGCGAGACCGCCGCCTGGTCCATGACGGTGCTCGGAACAGAGCTCTATGTAGGCACCTGGGAGTTCGGCCAGGGAGGACACGTGTACCGGGTGACCCGGACGCTGGTGGAGGAATAGGAAGATGTGGACTAGTGCCACGCCCCCAAAGTTTCTCTCGGTGCTCATTGCCGCCACTGTGCTGTTGCTCGGCCCAGGCGTCGCGATGGCCGCGCCCATCACCGAGACCGATCTGGAGGCCTTTCTGACCTTCGATGAGGGCAGCGGCTCCACCACCGCAGATCTCACTGGAAACGGCCACACCGGGACGCTGGTGTCGACCTCCTGGGGCAACGGCTACTTCTCCTGTGACGGCGAGGGCCAGGTGGTCCAGGTGGCCACCGGGTCGGCGCTGCAGTCGCCCTCCTTCACCTACGATCTCTGGTTCGAGGCCGACAGCTTCTCGGTAGTCTATGGGCGACTCATGGCCCAGGCAAACCAATCGGGCGGCAACGGACCGGACGTGCTGGACAACTACGGGAGTGTCGCCATCCGCATCACCGGCAGCAGCAACGCCGTGTTTGCGACGCCCACGGTGGGCAGCTTGTCCACGCCCGCACCACCGAACCACTTCGGCATCTGCGACGGCGGGTTTCACCAGGAGGCCGGTCCCGAGCACGTGGTGATCACCCACGACGAGCCCAGCAAGACCGTCCGGATCTTCATCGGACTGGAGTCCGCCCCCCTCCGGCTCTGCTTCGAGGCGGTCTACAGTGGAACCTATAGCACCGACACCGGACCCCTGGGCCTGTGCAATCATCCCGACCCGGATCATGTATTTCGCGGCAAGTACTACCAGTTCGCCTACTACTCGCGGCCCCTGACCTACCAGGTGGACGCCAGCCAGAATGTGACCAGCGGAGAGGTCTTCGACAACCACCAGGCCGGCTCAGCGGCCGAGCTGGCGGAGGTCCCGGAGCCGGACGCCGGCGTAGTCCAGACCGACGCCGAGACGGAGCCCGAGCTCGACGCCGGGCTCGACGTCGCCGTAGTCGCAACTGACGCCGCCCCGGAGCCCGGAGACGCGGCGCCTGATGGGGAACCGCCCCCGTCCGACCCCGGCGCCGTGGGCGGCTGCGGTTGCGCCATGGGGCTCAGCCCGACGTCGGGGCCCCTCCCCGCGGGGCTCGGGCTCATGCTTCTGCTAGGCCTCCTGGTCAGGACATCTGGCGGCTGTTTGACTCCAACAGCGTCGAGATCCCCATCGACACCCCGGGCCCCGAGAGTTTCATGCATGAAAACTTCACCTCCGCCGGAGGCTGGGTGGCCTTGCAGAACGACGCCCTCGACTACGGCGTGGGCCTCTCCATGGAGAACCGGCTGACCAACTGGCAGGCCTGGCAGCTCCGCTCTCTGCCCTTCAACAACTTCCGGCCGTCGTTCCCCTTCGGGATCCCCCCCCTTCGGCACCATCCGCGCGCGGTCATACCTGATCCTGGGCTCCCTGACCACCGTGGCCAGCGAAGCCCAGTGGCTCGACACGAACCTCCCCCCCTTCGGGAGCCTGGACGTCCCAGCCGAGGACGAGGCGGTGTCTGGCCAGGTGTCAATCCAGGGCTGGGCCCTGGACAACAAGGGCGTCTCCTCGGCGGAGGTGCTGGTCGACGGCGTCACCGCGGCCCAGCTCAACTACAACGTGAACCGCCCCGACGTGTGCACGGTCTGGCCCCAGTACCCGGGCTGCTCGCAGGTGGGCTACTCGGGAACCCTCGACACCTCGGGACTCTCCGCCTGCCCCCACCTCGTCGAGGTCCGCGCCTACGACGCCGACGGCAACGACCGAATCATCGACCGCCACAGGATCTTCGTAACGCCGTAGGGAGACTCACGGCGGAAGGCCGAGCAGGCCGTGGCGCATGAGTAGTAGCTCGTAGACAGTGGGCTTGCCGAACCAGTAGATCTGGGCGGTGTACAGGCCGGGGAGTACCAATAGAGCGAGGCCCACGAGGCCAAGGCGGCTGCGGATCCACGCCAGCAACGGGGCGGTGAGCGCAAAGAGCAGCGGCACCATCATCAGGAACCAACGCATGCCGTAGTGACCGCCGCCGTAGTTATTCGTGCGTAAGATGATGAAAGTCGCAAGGCCCACGAACCCCGCGACCACGGCCACGGTCTCGGCTCTCCCCGGCGCGCCGTCGGTCCATTGATCGGTCGCGCCGGCCCCTCGGCGCAGTCCGCGCCACAGGGCGGGCAGCGCCAGAAGCAACACCGGCGTGAGCGTGAAGAGGCCCCGCCCTCCAAAGAAACAGAAGAGCCCGTACTGCCACTTGGGCTGATCGAGGGCGTCCCAGGACTTCGGCTGGTTCCAGTAGCTGCCCTCGAAATGCCACAGCGACTTCCGGAGCTGCACGGGCAGGACACCTCCGGTACTCCACCAGGTCAGGGCGAGGTGCAGAGCCGCGGGCCCCGCCGCGCCGAGCAGCAGCATCCCCGCATGACGCCACTGCCGCCGGTCCCAGAGGAGATAGACGCCCAGGGCCACCACCGGAAACACCGCCGTGAGCTCGAAGGTCACGGCCAGACAACCCGACAACCCCGCGCCGAAAGCGTACCAGGGCGAATCCTGACGTCCGGACCTCAGCTCCCGGGCGAAGACGAACATGCCGAACAGCGCGGTGGTGCTCGGTAGGTGATTGACCAGGATGGTGCCGAAGGGAAAGCACAGGGTGGACAGGCCCAGCAGGGCCGTGATCCCCAGGGCCGACCGGGGTCCGATGGACTCCCGCCGGATCAGACCGTGAAACGCCCAGAGCAACACCAGTAGAGGCAGCGTACACAGCAACGCCACGAGGATGGGGACCACCACCGCTTCATTCTTTTTGAAGGTCAGGCCAAAACCCTTGTACAGCACATAGTAGATCCCGGCGCCGATGGTCGACAACACCGGTGGTTTGGTGGACAGGTCCCGGCCGTTGACGCGAACCTTGTCCATGGTCCGCTTGGCCAGATCCACGCCATCAATGTACGGCGTACCCTGCTCCACCAGGGCGATCATGGTGGAGTACCGCGACGAGTCGTTGGCGCCCACCACCTGGCACCGGATGCGCGGCAGCGCCAACAGCGCCACACCGTAGAGCAACACCCAGATGGCCCACCGGGATCGGATCGCGCGCTGCCACCGGCCGTCGCGGCTCCCCGCGTCCACCTGTCCATCCGGGGCAGCCGGGGCCACACCGGTCCCTTCACCGTCTACTTCATCACCGGCCTGAACCGTCCCCGGCTCGCCTGTCTGCAACATGAAAGCTCTCCCACCGCCCGACGTTCGCCCATTGGGTGGACCGCCGTCAGACCGGCATGGACCAGGCCTACCACAAACCTCCGAGGAGACTCAACAGAGGCAACGGTGGTCGGGCGTCGAGCGTGGGACGCAGACACGAACGCTGGGTGAAACCGCCCACGTATGGGCAGCGCCGGTTTTTCTTTCGATCAGAAAGAAGATGAGCACACCCGAGCGTTTGCGACCTCGCCAGGGATCTGCGCCAGCCAGAGGCGTGTGCGTTTACGCCTGCCAAGTCCCCAGGTATTGGCCATTGCACCCAACATCCCGGCCACAATCACCTCACTTGAAAATGAAGTACACAAGTTACGGCCACTTTGAGAGCCCAAGCGCAGGACGAACCTATTTTCGAGGCATCGAATGTGCCCGATCTGCTTCGGTCTGCGCCGCCACTTCGACGCCCAACCGCGTCGTCTGGGAAATCTGCGATCCGAACACGGACACCTGTACCCAGGGCGCCAGGTGCCACGCCCAGGATTTCTTCGCCACCAACCCGGCCGGCCCCATGCGCTGCGTGCCCCTGTGCGACGCCCGGTTCCACACAGACGCCGATGACTGCACAATCCTGGGTGCCGGGGATCCCACCGCCACCTGTCGGTCGCTCTCCGAGCGTTTCGCGCCCACCGATTTGTCCCCCACACGGCTCGGGCTTTGTGCCCTGCCCTGAAATCGCGTACGAGTCTGGAAAAAGCGGTCCGCGGTCCGCGGTCAGCGATCAGCGGTCAGCGGTCAGCGGTCAGCGGTCAGCGGTCAGCGGTCAGCGGCCGGGACGCAGCGGTCAGCGACCGGGGCGCAGCGCCTTGAGCCGGGCGCGGGCCATGGCCCAGGTCACCTCGAACGGCTTGTGTAGCGCCACCTTCTGGCCCGACGGCAGCGGGTTGGCGGGGTCCACCAGGGAGGCGGCCAGGGAGGCGGCCTCGGACAGGGGCTTGCGCAGGTAGTGGCGCAGGGCCCGGGCGTAGGCGTCGTTGTAGTGGTACGCGTCGGCCTCCACCACTTCGATGTCGGTGGTCAATCCCTGGTCCAGGATCCCGGGGGAGAAGAGAAGGAACCGCAGGGGGTCTTTCTCATACTCCTTGGCCAGGCCCCGCACGAGCTGGACCACGCCGGCCTTACTGCTCGAGTAGGGGCTGACAAAGGGCGCGGCCCGGATCGCTCCATAGCCGCTGATGCCCACCAGGGTGCCGCCCCCGGCTTCCAGGATGGGCTGCACGCAGGACAAAAACGTGTGGTAGGTGCCAAAGAGGTTCACCTCCACGGTCTGGCGCCACTGGGCAGGGTCCAGACGGTCGAACCGCCCATAGGCGCTGATGCGACCCACGTTGGCCACCACGTCGGTGATGGGCTGTCGGGCCTGGTCCGCTTCTCCCGCCTCGCACGCCGCATCCACCGCCGCCCGCACGCTGTCCAGATCCGTGACCTCGCAGGCCAGCCCTACTACGATGGGCTCGGGGGAGTTGGAGCGGGTCTCGGTGATCTCCCTAGACACCTCCCGCGCCACCTCCTGCGCCCGACCCAGGTCCCGTCCGGTCAGCACCACCTGGGCGCGCCGGGCCGCGAACTCGACGGCCATGGCTCGCCCGAGCCCCCGGGTACCGCCGGTGATGAGTATTTTACGTCCAAATAGAGGCATCGCCGTTACGATCTACCAGTCCCCAACCAATCGGCCGCCAGCATACCGACGCATGGTCGGCCCGGCAATGGAATTCGCTGACCTGGAATTCGCTCCGATGGCCTGGGCCCACTCAGAGCTGACGCGCCAGCAACGTCATGAGGTTGACCACCTCCACGTTGCCGCTCTCCTGACTCAGGTTCCGCTCGCAGGTGGCGCAGGCACTGACCACCATGGGCACGTCCGTGCGCATCACCTCCTCGAGGCGTCGCTGGGCGATCTTCGCCGACACATCGGGCAGGTTGTCCGCCACCAGCCCTCCCCCACCGCAGCAGTAGCCCCGCTCCCGGTTCCAGGTAAACTCGTGGATCTCCCGCACGGCCCGCCCCATGAGCCGTCGGGGCGCGTCGAACACTCCGAGCCACCGGCCGAGGTAGCAGGGATCGTGGTAGAAGGCCTCGGGCACCGTGGAGCTCACCTGGATACGCGGGGCGTAGTTGTCCATGAACTCCACCACATGCAGGACCTCAGCCGAGATGGGTGCGCCGAGCTGCGGGTACAAAAACCGCATCATCCAAACGCAGGCCGGACAGTCACAGATGATCTTTTTGTAGTTCGAAAGCTTGGAGGCGATCTCCTTGGCCAGGAAGCTCAGCTCGGACATGAGCCCCGCCGCCCAAAAAGGGTAGCCGGCGCAGACGTACTCGCCGTCGTGCAGGGCCACGTAGTCCACGCCCACTGACTCGAGCACCTTCAGCGTGTCGTGAAGCACCCTGGGGCTGTGCTCGATGGTGTCGCAGCTGGGGAAGTAGGCCACCTGGGCCTCCTCCACGAAGAACCGCTCCTCGATGGTGTGGTGCAGCTCGTGCAGCAAAGAATCGTTGCGCGCGTAAAAACGGTCGGTGAACTGCTTCATGGACGGCGGGTCCATGCCCTTGTTCACCGCCTCGGCCCGGGCAGCGAACAGGGCCGGGGTCACGTCCACGTCGTGCTCGCAGTACTCCCCGCACAGGCCGCATCCGTTACAGTGGTAGAACACCGACGCGGTCTCGGGGGTCAGTTCCACCTGGCCCTTGCGCACCAGATTGGCCATGGCCATCTTCGCCTGAGGGATCACCGACTCCCGTCGCTCGGCGTTCCCCACCGGGCAGGTGTGCCGACACAGCTTCGGGCAGTAGGTACACAGCTCGAGTGCCTTCTCATACTCGTCAAAACTCATTATTCGGTCCCCAGGATCCCGGGGTTCATGATCCCCGCCGGGTCCAGCTTGCGTTTCACCTCTGTGAGCACGGCCAACCGCTGCTTCGCGTTGTCGTCGAGCAGCGCCGCCCGGTGCTGACCGCCGCCGTACACATGGCCCAGCCCGCCACCGCCGGCGTGACACACTCGAGCTGCCAGCCTCCACGCCTCGTCGTAGGCCTCCAGCGCAGCCTCCGCCGAGTCCGCCTCCCCCCAGAATGCACAGCCCAGGCTGGCCCCCTCCAGGCGGGCGTGCTCCACGGTGATCCGCGTACGCCACCCCCGCTTTTCGAAAGCCTCCTCCAGATTATCGTACAGCCCCGACAGGGCCTGCCAGGTGGCCCCCAGCTCCACGTAGTCTGCGAAGAGGTGATCTTGCACCAACAGCGGCGTCATGCGGAACCCCGCCGCGAACCGCTGCCCCCACCACCTCCTCGCCGGCGCCTGGCCGAGCCCCTCTCCGCCGAGGGCCGTGGCCAGATCTCTCACGATCTCCTGCTCGACCTCCACCAACTCCACTGGGCCCTCGTAGGCCAGCAGGAGCACCCGCCGGGAGAGGTCGGCCGGTGTGGGCTCGGGCGCGTCTTGCTCCCGGTCGGACCGCCGGAGCCTGGGGTCCCGCTGGATCCGAGCCACCAGGGGCCGCACGCCCGCGGCCAGACTCTGACGCAAGGCTCCCATGGCGGGCGCGACCTGCTCGAAGCAAAAGCTATCGAATCGCCGGTGCAGGGGCAGCCGGTGCAGCCGCAGATGCGCCGCGGTGATCACGCCGAGGGTCCCCTCGGCCCCGATCAGCAGATGCGCCAGCTCAGGTCCCGTGGCCCGGCGGGGCGCCACCCGGGTGTGTACCACCTGACCATCAGGGAGCACCGCGGTGAGGCCCAGGCACAGGTCCCCCACCCGACCGTACCTAGACGAGAGCATGCCCGCAGACTGCGTGGAGAGCCAACCACCGAGGGTGGCGGTGGTCATGGAGGTGGGTACGTGACCCAGGCTGAACCCGCGGGCGTTGAGCCGCTCCTCCAGCTCTACACCCACGATGCCCGCCTGTACGTGCACCACCATGGACACCTCGTCCATGTCCAGGATGTTGCACATGCGCTTGCAGTTGATAACGATCCAGGGCCGGTCGCCCCGGGGAGAGGCCCCCCCCACCATGGAGGACCCGCCGCCGTAGGGGATCACCGGCAAGGCGTAGGCAGAGGCGATGCGCAGCACATGCGCCACCTCGGCGGCGGCCCCTGGCCACACGACCCACTTGGGCCCCCGGGGCCATGGTCCCGACCGTGACTTCATGAGCGCCCGGGGCCAGAAGTCCAGGGCGTGGGCGATGGTGTCCACAGGACTAGAGGAGAGATTCTCCGGCCCAACGGCCTCGGCGAGCTGCCCGGTGATCTCCGATTGAGGAACGCTCATGAGAGCCCCAGCACGCCCGGGTTCAGGATAGACGCCGGGTCAAAGGTCGCCTTCAGGGTCTGAAGCAACCGCAGGGAGTTGCCGTGCTCCTCGGTCATGAAGTGCGCCTTGGAGCGCCCCACGCCGTGGTGGTGGCTGATGGTCCCGCCGGCGCGCGTCGCCGCGGTCAGGCCCCTGCGCCAGAGCCGGTCGTACTGCTGCCGCGTCTGGCCGGGATCCGTAGCCGGTCCCACGAAGGAGAAGTAGATGGAGCATCCCTCCGGGTAAGCATGGGAGAAGTGGGCCATGACGAAGGCGAAGGGCGCGATGGCCTTGCGCACACCCTCGTACAGGTCCATGAGACGATCCCAGGTCGCCGCCACCTCCATGGTGTCGACGAAGGCGCCGCTGGTAAACAGCTTGGACTGCTTGTAGCTCACGGCGTAGCGGTTTTTGAACCAGTGCCACCCCGGCTCCTCGCCCAGGTCCTTGCCGCCCGAACGCATGAGCTCGTCGTGGCCGAGGCGAGCCTGGACTTCGGTCAGCCGCTTGTCTCCCTCCCAGCCGACGACCAACAGGCAGCCGTCCGCCGAGATCCGGGGCGCCAGCTCTTCAATGAGACGGTTGGTTACGTCCGGCCGGGTCAGCACCATCTGCAGCGCCTTGCGCTTGAGCCACGGCATCGCCCCGCTGCCCTTCACGCGACCGGAGATGGCGTCGAGCAGGGTGTCGGCCTCGGAGCCCTTCTCCGCGCTGGAACGCGCCATCACCGTGTCGAACTCGTCGTAGAGCCGCACCACCGCCGGCCGCAACCCCGCCTGCATGAGCCGCCGGATGGCCTCGCAACCGGCCGATACCCGGCCAAACCCGTAGCCCCGCATCATGCGATGAGCAGGGGCCGGGTGCACCTTCAGGGTCGCGGCGGTGATGAACCCCAGCGCCCCCTCGCTGCCAATAAACAACTGGGTCCAGCTCGGACCGACCCCGCCTCCCATGTCCCGCCCGGTCTCCAACACCTCCCCCGTCCCCGTCACCACTTCCATGGTCGTCGCCATATCTTCGATCTTGCCGTAGAGCGACGAGCACTGCCCGGCCGAGCGTGTGGCCAGATACCCCCCCAACGTCGAACACATGAGCGACGACGGAAAATGCCCCAGGGTCAGCCCCTCCATGTTGAGCCGGTCCTCCAGGTGCCAACCGATGATCCCGCTCTGGGCCCGCACCAGGTTATTGTGCGGCTCGATGCGCACCACGGAGTCCATCTCCTTGAGGTCCACGATGACGCTCCCCGCCCCGGCCATGGTCCCGCCGCACACCCCCGACCCCGCCCCAAAGGGCACCAACACCACCGGGTCACCCCCGACCCCGGCCTTCGCCTTCGCCCACTGGACAAGCTCTACAACCTGCGCCGAATCCTTCGGCCACACCACGCACGCCGGCGGCTCCGGCGCATGTTTCCCGGCGAGCTTCTCGATCTGCCCCCCGGGCCACAGGTCCCGGGCATAGGCGATGCGATCGGTCACATGATTGGAAACCCGAAGGTCGGGCAGAGCGTCCCGAAGCTCCGCAAGGCGGCTATCTGCGCTGGTCAGAGGTGCTGTCATTTGCAGAATTCGGACACTACCGGCCATAACGCACAGTGTCAAGGCGCACCAGATTGCCCCATTTGATCACAGACGTTCCCCGCTAGCGCCAGAGGCGCCGCGTACGTGGGCAACGGGGCGCGGGGCGTGGGCCGGAGGCCACAGGCTTGTGGTCAGAGGCCGGGGCATCGGACTCGGGATGACGGGAGACGAAAGACACGGACACGGGCACTTGTTGTCCAGGTCTGTGGGCAGGTCCTTGAGCCGATGCTTGTGCGCCTTTGCCGACAGCTTGTCCCTGGTGTCTGGCTCGCGGTCCCAGATCGCATCCTTCAGTTGTTTAGCCCAGCTCTCTGCGTCAAGTCCCCAGAGGACCTTGCGTGCCACCCCCACGTAATCGCTGATGTGCTTCCAGTCAGCGCAGAAGTCGGCCCGGTAGGAAATGAAAGCCTCGTCGAAGGCCGCTGGAAGACCGGAGCCGAGGTCGCCGAGTCCCTTGACGAAGGTGTTGCCTCCCAGTCCCTTGCGTCCGGCCAATGCGAGCAAACTCGGTTTGTCGACTTCCAGCCGGAAACATTTCAATTTCCCCCTTCGAAGCCCAGGTCACGGCGTTGCGGACCAAATGGCCTGGCTAATATAACAGCCTATTAGCTTGGTCCCTATATCGGACCATATTACGCCTCTAACGTAATAGTCTCCTGATTTAGTCCCTATATGGGACCAAACTACTTCTCTAATATATCAGCCTCTTGGTTTGGTCCCTGTCGTGGACGATGTCCCAAACATTCAGGACTGTCCACCGCCCATCACCGGGGCGCCAGGGATGCCGATCCGCAGCGGGACATGACGCCGGAGCGTCTACCGGACTCACCTTCTGAA
>JAOZUO010000035.1:0-25910 GCA_029938605.1 Deltaproteobacteria bacterium
AGACACACCTGCCCGCCCGAAAGCCCGCCAGAGCAGACACACTCCCGGGTATCGCCGGAGTTACAGACCAACGCCGGATCGGAACCGCTGGAAACGGCGCAGGATGCGTTGAGCAGGAGGAGAAGGAAGAAACCGCTGAGGGTGATGGTCCGCGCAGTAGGGTACATTTGTTAGCCTCCTTGTTTCTGTTTCACAGCAAGTGAGATGGTCTTTTGGAGAATCCTTGGAAAACTCCATTGTTCTGAGCGCTTCGTTTCATTGTGCGACGTAGCATTGCAATAACCGCACCATCATGACGGAAACCCAGCATCGCAAATGAAAACCTATGTTTTCCAACACTTATGATCGGCCGCTGCGATGTACCAGGGAACAGGATGGGGTCGACAACCCCAGGCATCTAAACCTTCAATCACACTTCACGGGCAGGGAATGCGTTGAAAACAGGCATATATTTCCGCTATTTGACTCTTACTAGGGGACAGGTTCACCGGACAGGTTCCCCACCTGGGTTTGGCTTCCCCACCTTTGGGTTTGGCTTCCCCACCTGGCAGAAACCTGCCGCGATCGTCTCTGTTGCGTTTTCTGCCTGGAGAACCTACCAGGTAGCCACCTGGCTCTGGGAGAGGTAGGAGATGTCGGGGGAAGTGGTTCCGTCGAGCTGCGCCGAACCGGTCCACGTGTTGATCCGAACGCGGCCGAAGGCACCTCCTCCACCGCCGGAATTGTGGGTGTGGTCTACGCCATCGCCGGCGACCGGGACGCCGCTCCCGCCGCCGGCTCCCCCGGCCGTACCATTGCTGGTGGCAGGTCCACCGGCGCCTCCTGCGTCGCCATCAGTTCCAGACACCCCATGGGGATTCCAGCCGCCCGATCCACCGCCCCCACCGCCCGCTCCCAATGTCCCCCCAACGGTCAGGTTCACTTCCGGGGCTTCCAGCAGGATGGCGCCGCCGGCGCCGCCCCCGCCCCCGCCGCCCGGATGACCGCCGCTCCCGCCCCCGCCGCCGGCCAGGACCGCGCCGCTACTCTGGATCTGGATTCGGATGCCAGCCGTGATCTGCACCGCGCCGCCCCCACCCCCGCCCTCGCTACCGCGGTCAATCGTGTCTGGTCCCCACTGCCCCCCCCCACCGCTTCCGCCACACAGGGGTATCAGAGCGGCGAAACCACAGCCCGCAACGCCCCCGACACCGGCCGCAGCCTGGCCCGCGACACCTCCCGAACCACCCGCCTCGCCGTGGCCACCCCCACCTCCGCCGCTATCGCTAACCCCGGAGTAGTAGGTGCCGGGCTGACCGCCACAAGGTCCCTCGCCGGAATCTCCCCGACCTCCACCCGGATAACCACCGGCAGCGATCACCGTTCCGTTGGCCGACACCGACACCACTCCCATGAGCTCGGCGGTCCCCTGGACGAGCAGCACCAGCGCCCGGGTGCCCATGCCCTTGATCGCCCCCCCGCTCATGACGGTCAGGCTCCCCATGGCGAAGATGCCCAGACCCCGGCAGTCAGTGTCGTCGCGCTCGAAATAGATGCCGGAAGCCAGGCCCACAACCGCAGGTCGAATCTCGACGTCCGCGGCACCGGAGATCCGGCCGGTGTCCGTGTTGAAGGTCCATTGATCCCCGACCTGAACCGAACCGTCCCCAGAAACCATCAGGCCGGCATTCACATTGCTGGGATCCACCCGCAGGCATCGCTCGCCGTTCAGAGCGCAGCCCATGCTGCACGGTTGGCCGACCACCCAGGCACCATCGACGCAACTGTACGGTTGACCGGCCTCGCAGCGCACCTCGTCGGGCAAGCACTCCTGCCCGGCGTCCCGATCCACCTGGCTGTCCACCGGAACGAGCGCATCCCCCGCTGCATCCGGATGGTGACCACCGTCGACCCCGACCCCAGCGTCCTCGCCCGAAGATGGCGCCCGAAACCCCGATTCATCGAAAACGCACCGACTCGAGATCAAGGCCGAAAGAATCAGCAAGGGTAGGACAACACCAAACGGCACGCACCGACGATCCCACCATCGCCGAACACAGATCATGCGATGAAGTCTTCCATGATCGCAACCTCAGGGATAGGCGATATAGTACCAGTTGCGGCCGGCTTTGTACTGGCCCAGGAACTGGGCGAGGGTGAGGGCGGGCTCGCCTCGGAGCCAGCAGGACATGAGATTGACCTTCAGACCGAGGGTCTCGGTGAGCATGCGGTACATCTTCTCCGCCGAGACGCCGTACTTGAGGGCGGAGGCGCCGAACTCCACCACGATGACCGGGCGGCACCGGCGGACAGTCTTCACCGCGCCCTGTAGGACGCCGTACTCGCCGCCCTCGACGTCGATCTTGAGGAAGGCGACCTTCGCAGTCGTGGGTAAGACATTGTCGAGGGTGTCCACGCGCACCTTGATGGGAACCACTACCTCGTTTTTGCGGGGCAGGCCCCGGCGCTTGAGGCCGCTGTAGGCGGGGTTGGTGGTGACGTGCTGGAAGGTGGCAAAGCCCGCGTGATCACCCAGGGCCATCTCGTGGACCTTGATCCGAGGAGAAGGGAAACGCTTGCGCACCACCGCCGCCATCTTGGGGATGGGCTCGAAGGCGTAGTGCGTCCCCTGGGGCGCGACATCCACCATCTGGGCCAGAACGTTGCCCTTGAAGGAGCCCACGTCCACGGCGGTCGAGCCGGATTTGAGCACCCGCTTCATGACCCGGAGGGTCTGATTGTGATATCGCGCGTCGGCCTCCTTGAAGGAGAATTTCTCCAGTCGACAAGAGACGCGCGGGGCGCAGCCCGAGACGAGGACCAGTCCAGACAGGAGCCCCAGACAGGTCATGGCGCCCAGATGAACGGAGCGGTTCCGCGGTTTTTGGGAGGTAGACGTAGACATGGACATGGACATGGACGTGGACATGGAATGATCCTCAGCTTGAGCGGGCGGTTTGTGCGGATTGTAGTCCTGCGTCGAAGGCGGCGATGTTGACGTCGCGGAAGCGGGCGGGGGCACGGGCCACGAGCGCGTCGATCCAATAGTCACGCCCGATCGGGAGCACCTCGAGACCGGCCAGGGCGCCAACCAGCACGGCACTGATGGCCTTGGGGGTTCCCGCGGCGGTGGCGAGGGCCACGGCGTCCACTGCCAGGAGACGACGACCAGCCTCTTGCAGGGAGGCCAGAATTGTCTCAAGTGGTGGATAGGGCGTACCGCCCTGGGCCGCGGTCACGGGCACGATGGAGCGCGTGTTGGTGATAATGGCGGTGCGATCTCGACGGGCCATGGACACGAAGCGCAAGGTCTCGGCGGGCTCGAAGCCCAGGAGCACGTCGGCCGCGCCCTCGGAGATGGTGGCGGCGTGCAGGTCGCCCACCAGGACCGTGGACTGGACCACGCCACCCCGCTGGGCCATGCCGTGCAGCTCGCTGGTGACCACGTTGTGTCCCGCAGCCAGAGCGGCCTCACCGATGACCATGGTGGCGGTAATGCTCCCCTGCCCCCCCACGCCGGAGATGAAGATCCGTTTGCGGACCGGGTTGGGACCAGACTTTGTCATGAGGCTTCGTCCCCTGGGTGCGGTGGGCTCATGGAGAGCTGGATCGGCGGTGCCGGCACGATGGCGTTGTTGGGACAGATCTGGGCGCAGACGCCGCAACCGATGCAGATCACAGGGTCGATGGCAATGATACCCGCACCATCCACGGTGAAGGCCGGGCAGCCGAAGGTCCCCACGCAGATGTTGCACTTGGCGCACTGTCCGCAGACCAGGCAGCGCTCAGCCTCACGCAGCGCCTCATCGAGCTCCAGCCCCAGCTCCACCTCCACCTCCACCTCCACCACGTCGGCCCCACGCCGCTGGCCGGGCGCGACGGTGGCCATGGTCTCCCGGGGCGCGTGAACAACACGCTCGGGCTTGTAGCGTAGGGGCGGACTCGCCCCGTCCGCAGGCGCGTCGTCCAGGTGCAAACGCGGCGCCGAAGGGACCTCCCAGCGGCCCTGAGCCAGATACGTATCCACAGCCCGAGCGGCGCGCTGCCCACCGGCGATGGCGTGGATGACAGTCTTGGGACCAGTCACCGCGTCGCCGGCGGCGAAGAGCCCCTCCAGGGAGCTGACCCCGTCACCATCGGCCTTCACGGTGCCCCACTTCGTACGCTCCACCTCCCGCGGGAGGAACTCCAAATCCGCCCGCTGGCCGATGGCGGCGATGATTGTGTCCCCCGCCAGCGTCTCCTCGGAGGACTCCACGGGCACGGGACGGCGCCGCCCGCTGCCATCGGGCTCACCCAACGCAGTGCGCACGACACGCAAGCCCGCCACGCGCCCGTCCGTGGTCTCCACGGCCATGGGCGCGGTGAGCAACCGCAGCGAGATGGACTCCTCCTCGGCCAGGGCCACCTCGTCGGGCGAAGCGGGCATCTCCTCTCGACCGCGTCGATAGACGATGGTGACCTCACCGGCGCCCAGGCGTAGAGCGCTGCGGGCGGCGTCCACGGCCGCGTCTCCGCCTCCCACCACCAGCACCCGATCGCCCACGCGCGGCGCCTCAGACGTGTTGACCGCCTTAAGGAAGGTCAGCGCATCCACCACGCCGTCAGCGTCTCCGCCAGCCACACGCAACCGCTCGCCCTTCCAGGCTCCAGCCGCGATGATCAATGCGTCGTGACGCGCTCGCAGCTCTTCTACGCTAACGTCGTCGCCCACACGGGTGGCCAGATGCAGCGTCACGCCCATGCCGAGGATCACCGCTATCTCACGTTCGAGGATCGGCCGCGGCAGCCGGTAGGCCGGGATCCCCAAGGCGAGCATGCCCCCCGCCACGGACGCCGCCTCATAGATCGTCACGCCAAAGCCCCGCAGGCGTAGATCGTGGGCCGCGGCCAGCCCCGCGGGGCCGGCGCCGATGATGCCCACGGTCTCGGCGCGGGAAACCGCCCGGGAGACGCGGCCGGTCAAAGCCTTCGCCATGGCATCGGTGGATTCGTAACCCGTGGCGTAGCGCTTGAGGGCGTTGATGGCCACGGGCTCATCCACGTCGCCGCGGGTGCAGACGGCTTCGCAGGGGCGGTGACAAACACGCCCCACAGTGGCGGGCATGGGTAGACGCTCCCGCACCGACCATGCGGCCTCCTGATAGCGCCCCGCGAGAAGCAAGGTGGCGTAGGATTGCACGCACACATGGGCCGGACACTCCTGGGAGCAGGGTGCCACCGGGGGCTTGTCAGGCAGCTTTCGCAGCGGGGTGTGATCCACGCCCAGACCCCGGATCCGCTGCCGTGCGCGGACCAGCAAGGTGGACTCCTTCACGGTCTCGGTGCAGCCCGTGTGATCCTGGCAAATGCCGCAGTAGCGGCACTTGTCCGTGTCCACCATGTATACGGGGTGGTCCTCGGCGGGCCGCTCCACGAAGAGACACGGCGCCCGGGCGATGACCACCGCTACGCTCGGATGGGCCACCGCCCGCTCCAGCACGTCCACCGTGCGGCGCAGATCCGCCGGATCCACCACCTCCACGAACTCGACCCCCGCCGCCCGACAGAGCGGCTCGATGTCGATGGCCGGCGCTGGGTCGTGCATGCCGTCCACCGCCGTACCGGGGTGGGGTTGATGCCCGGTCATACCGGTGGTGCGGTTGTCCATGACCACCAGCACCAGGCGGTGCTGATTGTGCACGGCGTTTACCAGCCCGGTCATGCCCGAATGAAAGAAGGTGGAGTCGCCGATGAAGGCGAAGGCCGGAAGATCCGTAGAACGGAAGAAGCCCCCAGCGGTGTTCACGCTCGCGCCCATGCAAATGAGCAGGTCGCACAGGTTCAAAGGCGGCAACTGCCCCAGGGTGTAGCAGCCGATGTCGTTGGAATAGGTGGCCTCCTCCCCGCCCACGAGCTTGGCGGCGTAGAAGGTGTTCCGATGGGAGCAGCCCGGGCAAAGGGTCGGCGGACGCGCGGGCAGCACCGGCGGCGTCGCCACGGTGGGCGCGGGAGCGGTGCGCCCCGTGAGCTCGGCGAGGGTCTGCACAACCAGGGGCAGTGTGGTCTCACCATCGGCCGGGAGACGCCCCGAGCCCCTGCCCTCGATGGGGACTGTGAGTCCTTCGGTGTACGCCAACGCCTTGGCGTGCTGCTCGAGCAACGGCTCCACCTCCTCGAGGACCAGGCACCGATCCACCTGGCCGAGGAACCCGACGAGGAACCGGTCCGGGACGGGATAGGAGAAACCGAGCTTGGCGATGGCCACCTCGCCCTCAAGCCCCAGCTCGGCTATGGCGTCCCGGGCGTAGTTGAAGCCCACGCCGCTGGTGAGGATCCCCAGGGGGACCGTCCCCGACGTAGGCGCGCCCACCACGAAGTTCAGGTCTGAGCCCTGCTCGGCGAGCTCAGCGGCGGCGTGCATCTGGTCGATCAGCACCTTGCGCCGCTTGCGCGCCAACACCGGATTGTAGGCGAAGCGCGCCAGATCCCGATGGAAGTCGGCCCGGCGATTCACCGTGGCCGGCAGCGAGCCGAAGGTCACCGCTCCGCGCATGTGGCTGACCCGGGTGGTCATGCGCAGGATCACCGGCAGCTCCAGCCGCTCCGACAGCTCGAAGCCATAGCGCGTCAGATCCTTGGCCTCCTGGGGGTCGGCGGGCTCGAGCAGGGGCAGGTGCGCCAGCCGCGCGTAGTAACGGTTGTCCTGCTCGTTCTGACTGGAGTGGCACCCAGGCTCGTCCGAGGTGACCAGCACCAACCCTCCGTTGACGCCCAGATAGGCGAGGGTCATCAGCGCATCCGAGGCCACATTGAGCCCTACATGCTTCATGGAGCACAGCGCCCGGACCCCAGCCACCGCGGCGCCGGCGGCCACCTCCAATGCGACCTTCTCATTGGTGGAGTACTCGAAATAGTACCGGTCGGTCTGGTTTGACAGGCGAAAAAGGGTATCGCCAATCTCGGTGGCCGGCGTCCCCGGGTAGGTGGTCGCCACCGCCACCCCGGCCTCCAAGGCTCCCCGAGACACCGCCTCGTTTCCGAGCAGCAGTCGGCGCGAGCCCGCTTCTGTTTCCAGCAAAGGATCCGTACTCATTTTGATCATCCGCCCGGATTTATATGCGGGATGGGAGGTCGCGGCAAGGGCCACGGGGATGGACAAAAAAGAAAGCCGTTATAAACTGAATCTCGTCAGGGCAGGGACATGGGTCGGGGAGGAGGAGGAAATGAGCGACAATCGTAACAATCGCGAGAAGCTAGAAGCGGAGCTGGAGCGGCTTCGTCATCGCATCGTGGAGGTGAAGACCACCCTGGACGACCTGCAGGCGCGGTCCGAATCTGGTGTCAAGGACATCGTGGCAGTACCCGAGCCACTCGAGGAGACCTTCGCCAGGGCCAAAGCCTACGTCGCTGACTACTTCAATGCCCGATGGGAAGATCCCCACTCCGCACGCATCTCGGTGTCCGGAGAGCGGTACATCCTGATCCGCGCCGCCTCCATGTCCATCGAGTTCTTCGACCTCGTACGGAACCTGTACCGGGACCGCGGCTCTACCGAGGCCCACGCCGTCGCCAAGAGCTTTTTGTTCGACGTGGCACACGCCCTGGGCAAGGCGGACGCGGCCGCCTTTCACGAGCGCATGGGCGTAGTGGATCCCCTGGAGAAGCTGTCGGCTGGCCCGGTTCACTTCGCGTACACGGGATGGGCCCTGGTGGTCATCCATCCGGAGTCAACGCCCTCCCCCGACGAAGACTTCTTCCTGTTTTTCGATCACCCCAACACCTTCGAGGCCGAGGCCTGGCTCCGCCGCGGAGACAACCCGGACTTCGCGGTGTGCGTCATGAACGCCGGCTACTCCTCGGGCTGGTGCGAGCAGAGCTACGGCGTCCCCCTGGTGGCCACGGAGATCACGTGCCGTGCCAAGGGAGACAAGCACTGCCGTTTCATCATGGCTCCGCCCTCCCGCATCGAGGACCACCTCAAGCGCATGCACGCCGCCGGCCAGGTTCCGGCCCACGCCAGAGATGACCGACTGGAGGTACCCGAGTTCTTCCAACGCAAACGCCTCGAGGACGATCTGCGCCGGGCGCACGACGATCTGGAGGT
Source organism: Deltaproteobacteria bacterium (assembly GCA_029938605.1). Taxonomy (GTDB): domain Bacteria; phylum Myxococcota_A; class Polyangia; order HGW-17; family JAJRWW01; genus JAJRWW01. Next base: position 8,066 of record JAOZUO010000035.1, read on the forward strand.
GCGTGTCACCGAGCGCACCGCGGAGCTGGAGCTACGCAACACCGAGCTCCGCGCCGTCAACGAACGCCTCGCTGAGCTGCACCGGGCCCGGGAAGAGTTCCTGGCCATGATCAGCCACGAGCTACGCACCCCCCTGGTCACGGGCCTCGGGTACGTGGAGCTGCTGCTCCGGGGCAAGCTCGGAACCGTCTCCGAGGAGACCACGGCGGGAATGCAGGTGGCCCTTCGAAACCTCAAACGCCTCGCCGAGCTGGTGGACGAGATCCTTCGCTACCATCAGCTCAGCCACCCGGACAATCACTCCGTCATGGTCGCCACCTTCGACCTGGCGCAGCTGTGCTACGAATGTGTGGACGATCTGAGAGTGCGCACAGGGCGAGGGGCGACCTCGGTCATGGTGGAGGCCGCGGATGGACTGCCGCCAGCGCTGGCCGACGCCAACATGATCCGCCAGGTGCTCGGAAACCTACTCAATAACGCGGACCACCACGGTGGCGCCGACACCAACATCACGGTCCGGCTGGTCAGAGCCCAGGGCGCACAGGCGCGCGTTGAGGTGTCCGACGATGGCGCGGGCATGTCTCCCGAGATGCTCCTCCAGGCCACCGAGCCCTTCGTGCGTTCCGGCAAGCGGGAGCGCGGCCTCGGGCTTGGTCTGGCCATCGCGCGCAGTCTGCTGGCCGCCAACGACTCGGAGCTGGAGTTGGAGAGTCGGGAGGGCGCGGGCACCACGGCGTCCTTCACCTTGCCCCTGCTGACTCCCATCTCAAACGAGCACGAAGCCGTTGGGGGACCGAGGAAGCGGCGCCAAGCCCAAGCCGCCCAGACCTCCCAATCCGCCCAAGCCGTCCAGCCCCCACAGGCCGGCCCAAACATGGGGCAAGGAGCCAGAGTGCTGGTGGTGGAGGACGACGAAGACACGCGCTCGTTCGTAAACCTGGCCCTGGATCACCACGGGTTCGAGGTGCTCGCCGTAGCCAGCGCCGAGGACGGTCTCAAGAAGCTCCAGAATTTTCGCGCGGACCTTCTGCTCGTGGATCTGGGGCTCCCGGGCATGGACGGACTTGAGCTCATCCGCCGCGTCAAGGCGCTTCCGGAGCACCTCTCCACGCCGGCCCTCCTCTTCACCGCTCGCGCCGAAGATTCCATCGGGCGCGAGGCCCTCGCCGCCGGATGTCTCGGCACCCTCGTCAAACCCGTAGCGCTGAAAGACCTGCTGGAGAGAGTCCAAAAAGCGGTTCGTCAGTAGGGGTCCATGGCGGGCCATAGGGCCTTAGGGCGTTAGGGCCTTAAGGCGTTAAGGCCTTAAAGGCTACCGCAGCAGCTTCTCGAGCTCCTCATAGGCGGCGGCGATGTCTGGGGGCACGTCGGCCGGTCGGCAGGCGCGTAGGTGATCCAGTAGCTCAAACTCCAACTCGTTCTGCTGCTGACGGGCCACCTCGAGCTGCGTCTCCAACTCGGCAACCTCGGCCTCCGGCTCCACGCGGTGCTCCCGATCGAGCCGATACACCTCGGCCAGCCGCTGCTCCAGCTCCTTAATCTGGAAGTCGAGATCCACCATGAGCTGGGGATCCGCGCTCTGGTCCTCGGCCACGCTCCCCCGCTCGAGGCTGAGGTCGATCACCGCATGACGGAGCTGCGCGGCCTTCTCCCGGTGAGCCGTCTCTACCGCGCACAGGTGCCCCGCTGCCATGTCCAGCGCCTTGGCCAGCGTGCGCGCGCGGTCAGCAATATCCCCCAGGGAAACCAGCAGGCTCACCACCTCGAGGGGACAGATCTGGCGAGTCTTTAGCTGATGCGCGAGCCCCACCAGGGACTTGCACACCTCGCGCCATTGCCAGGGGTCGATCTCCACGATGCTGGCGTCCACGATGCTGGCGTCCCGGGCCCCACCAGAACAGGGCGGATCCGCCATCCCCCCCACCAGCTCCTCCATCTCCATCTTGTCGTACTCCGTGGTATCCAGGTACGGGCTCGTCCGGGAATCGTAGCGCGCGAGGCAGCGCTCGATGACCGCGCCCACCTCGCTGATACGCAGAGGGCGCTCATCCCGGTCCTTGGCGAGGCACTGCCCGATGATCTCATCGAGCTCCGGCGGCATTGCCCCCGGTCCCAGCGGATGTACCGAAGAGGGCGGCGGAGGGATCTTGGTCTGGGTTGCGATGAGTAACTGATCCAACCGGTCTCCCTCCAGAGGGGGGCGTCCGGTGCAGACCTCGTAGGCGATGGCGCCGAAGGCGTAAATGTCCGTGCGTGAATCCACCTCTTCGCCCAGGGCCTGCTCCGGCGACATATACATGGGCGTGCCAAACAGCTCCCCTCGCTTGGTGAGCACGAGGGACTCGGCATCGACCATGACCTTGGCCAGCCCAAAATCGAGGATCTTCACCAGCTCCACGTTACGCGCCATGGTGAGCATGATGTTGTCGGGCTTGAGGTCCCGATGCAGCACGCCCGCGTCATGGGCCGCTGCCACGCCGGCGGCTACCTGGGCCAGGATCCTCAAGCTCCGGCGCATGGGCATCACCCCCGGCACGTGCTCGTCAATGGCCTCCCCCAGCGTTTCTCCCCGGATATACTCCATGGCCAAAAATAGCCGGCCGTTGTCCGCGCGGCCGAAGTCCGAAATCTCGACGATGTTGGGGTGCTCCAGACGGCTGGCCACCAGGGCCTCCCGCCGGAAACGCTCGGCCACGGTGTGGTTGGACAGAAAACGGCGCTTGAGCACCTTCAGGGCGTACTTGCGGTCCAGCACGCGGTGCTCAGCGAGGTAGATATCGCCCACCGTACCCTCCCCGAGCTGCTCGATGATCCGGAACCGCCCGGCCACCACATCCTGCAGCATGGAGTCATTGGACATCGTCGAGGTCGCGTCCATCATCACCGCCCATAATAGCCTGAACCACGCCGCAGCGGATCTAAGATTACATCACCCACCGAACCAACTGAACCAAGCGCTCCAATCACTCAAATGAGCCCATTCCAGAAAGATTGGGATCATCCAATTTCAAAGAACCGTTCGGCGCAGGGGCAGCGAACACCGCCGGCGTCCATCTCGGCGATACAGCGATTGCACTGGTCGCAGGCGGATCGCTCGATGTCGCCGCGCTGGAGCTTGTGTAGGAATTGGTCGTCGTAGATCAGGGCCCGGCCCAGGGCTACAAAGTCGAAGCCCGACGCCATGGCGCGGTCCAGACCTGCACGGGAGAGGATGCCTCCAATGAGCACAAGGGGCAGGTCCACTGCCTCGCGCACTGCCAGGGACTCCCGCAAAAAGAACAGCTCTTCGAATGGGTAACGCTGCACGAAGATCCGCCCAAAGAGGGCGAGACCCACCTTGCGGAACCAGCTCTCTTGCACCCGCACCATGTCCCAGGTGGGCACATTGCCACGCATCATGTATAGGGGCGTCTTGCTCACGAAGCCCCCGCTGAGCACCAACGCCGTGGCGCCACCGGCCTCGAGGCGCTGGGCCACCACCACCGCCTCGGCGGGCTGAAGCCCGCGGCCGAAACCATCGGACAGGTTCATCTTCACCACCACGGGGTAGTCCGGACCGACCGACTGTCGCACTCGCTCGAGCACCTCAAGTGGGAAGCGCAGCCGGTTGTCCAGGGATCCGCCGTATTCGTCAGTCCGCCGGTTGGTGAAGGGCGACAGGAACTGGCTGAGCAGGTAGCCGTGGCCGTAGTGCAGCTCCACTGCGTCGAACCCCGCCTCCCGCGCCAGGTCGGAAGACCGCGCGAAGTCGTCGGCCACCCGCCCCATGTCGTCGGGCGTCATGGGGCGCCCGAAGCTGAGCCCGTACAGGTTAAAGACCTTCGACGGCGCCAGGGGCCTTACGCCGATGACCTTCTTGCTGGCGAAGTAGCCACAGTGGCCGAGCTGCAGCGCCACCGCCGCGCCCTCGGCGTGCACCGCATCGGTGAGCCGTCGCAGGCCCGGAACAATCTCCGACCGCATGACCATCTGGTGGCCGTAGGTCCGCCCGTCTGGAGAGACAGAGCAGTAGGCCACGGTGGTCATGCCCACGCCCCCCGCGGCCATGGCGCGGTGGTGCTCAATGAGCGGTTCGGTGACCTCTCCGCCGGGACACATGCCCTCGAAGGTGGCCGTCTTGATGACCCGATTTCGCAGCTCAAGGTCGCCGAGCTTGCCGGGGCTGAACACGTCGTACGTCATAAGCAGGTGTGTTGCGGAGCTAGTTGTTGTGTAGGGGGAGAACCCTAATTGGCGTTAGGCTGGCCCATGCGGAGGGGGCCGCCCCGCCCGTTGGGCCACAGGAGGCAGTTGTCGGCGGAGCCGGGGATCTTGAAGACGTCCAGGCCGTGCTCGAAGGTCTGTACGAAGACCTCCAGCTCGCCGTCGCCATCCAGATCCCCTACGCTCGGGGCCGCCGGGGCGCCGTTGCCATTGCCGTTGTACCCGGGGTCTGGCAATGGCACATCCCACAGTAGGCCGCCGGCCGCGTCGAGGATCACCAGATGGCCGGAGTCGTCCACGTCCGGATCGCCAAAGGTGGCCAGAAGCAACTCGGGCACTCCATCCTGGTTGAGATCCGCCACGATGGTCTCGGAGGCATAGAGGATGTCCCGACCATTCGAGTAGTCGTACCGCCACCGTAGGTTGGCCTCGCCGTCGAAGCAGTAGACGTGGTGATCGTTCATCGACACGATCACCTCGGGCAGTCCGTCGCCGTCGAGGTCCGCGGTGGTGGGCGCGGGGACCCCACCGGGCGGATACCAACCGTCCACCTGTATGATGGAATCCCCCCGGGGCAGGGTCTCCCACCCCGCCTTGCGCATGGCCGAGCGGCTGCCGTCGCCATGGGCGCCCTCGAGCACCATGAGGGCGTAGGCCTGGGTCTCGTAGGGAACGTGCATCTCCACGTTGGGCACGCCGAGGACCTCATTTTTTCCGTCCCCGTCAAGATCCACCACGTTGGGCGGCGATGCCGTCCACTGGAGCCACTCGGTCCAGTCCGGGTGCGGCCAGTCCCCCGTGTGGTCGTGGTAGTGGTCCTGCTCCACCTGGGGATCCGCCCAGCGGATGAACTGCCCCCAGGTGAACCGCTCCCCCGCGTACTCGCTGTCGCGGTTGGTGAACCAGTCCGCGGCGTCAATGGCTACACCGTCGTGTTTGAAGGCTTGGATGTGGTGGTTGTCGTAGGTGGCGAGGATCTCCAGGTCCGGGTCGTCATCGATGTTGCCCACGCCCACGTTCAATCCATAGCAGCCAAAGCCGTGGTGGCCGTAGCCGTTGCGGTCGGCGTCGTTTCCCTCGCCGGACGCGGCGTTGTACCGGGGCCAGGCGTTCCAGGAGATCCCCTCGGGCTGGTACAGGGAGCCATCGGCGTTGAACACGAATATCTGCGATCCGCCATCCTCCTCGTCCGCGGTCTGGGTGGTGGACACGACAATCTCGATGGAGCCGTCGCCGTTGAGATCCCCGGCCGACATTCCCCGCACCTCGGGCGAGTTCCCGGCGGTGGTGGTGCTCACGGGCCAGCCGTCCCGCAACACCGGCGCGCCGTCCCGCCACTCGTAGCAGTAGACCTCATGGCCATTGCCGTACACGATCTCGGTGATGCCGTCCCCCTCCAGGTCCGTCACCACGTGGGGCGCGTAGACCCGACCGTCGCCGCCGTCCATCTCCGCCAGGCGGTTCCCCTGGTGGTCAAAGACGGTGACTGAGTAGTAGGCCGCGATGAGCTCATTGGTGCCATCGCCGTCCAGATCGTACACCACCGGATCGGCGAACCAGCTCGTCTGCCCCGACAGGTTCATCCAGAACACCGGCTCCTGGACCTCCCCCGCGCTGGCGCCCACATCACAGACCGGGGTCACCGGTCCCCCGCTGGCGTCGCCCCCCGTGGGATCGCCCCGCCGGGTGTCGTCGCCGCCGCATGCCCCCAGCGACAATAGCGACACCATCGACACCACCACCACCGCCCAGACTGTGACTTGCTTGAGTACCATAGGATCCTTGCCTCCTCGTGGGGCCATTTTCGCACAAAACCACCTACTGCCGGGGGGAAAGTGCTCCACCGCAATCGCAAGCGCAGTCGCTGGCGCAGTCGCAACCGCAGTCGCTGGCGCAATCACAACTGCAGTCGTTGGCACCGGCGCCGGTTTCAGGCCCCGAAAACGGCCTTCATGAGCAGATCCAGGGAGTCGTATTCTCGTAAGAACTGCGTCGGGCAAGGATCCGGCCGGACCTGGTTCACCACGCTGACCAGCTTTCTACCGGCATTGGACAGGGTCTGGTGATGAAGGTCCAGCCGGGCCTGAGCTTCCCGCAGCTGGGCCACCACCCGAGCCTGGTCGTCCTCCTGCACATGACTCACCTCGCCCAGACGCTTCTCCAGCTCAAGGATCTGGTAGTCAATGTCCAGCACAGTGGACGTGCTGGCGTCCCCTACATCCACGAACCGCCCCCGCTCCACTCTCAGATCCGCCACGGCAAACCGCAAAGAGGCGATGCGCTCCCGGGACCGCACCTCCTGCTCCTCCAGCCGGGAGCGGACTTCGGAGAGCTGAGTCTCCAACCCGCTCTGTTGGCGCTCCAGCTCCCCGAGCTCGGTCAACGCCGCTTGAAGGCGGGCGTCCCCCAGCCCTAAGGTGAGCATCTGGGTGGCCAGGGCGCGCCCCACCCTACCGGCCTGATCCAGGGCCCATACCCGGCGGGCGGTGGAGTCCGCTTGCTGATCCAATGCGGTCTTCACGGCCTCAGCGGACCCGGCCACCATCTGAGGCGACACCGGATCGTGGCCGTGGGGGGACTGAACCACCGGCATGGCCACCGTGGAGGCGGACTGTGAGGCGTTTATCTCCTCGATGGCCTGGACCACTACTGCCGCCGAGGCGGGACGATGGCGGGGATCCTTGGCCAGGCACTGCATCACGACATCCTTGATGGCCGTGGGCAGCGGTGGCTCGCCAGGGGCTAACAGAGACTGGGGATCCGGAACAGGGTCGCTCTGGTGAGCAAGCATCATGCGCGGGATGGACTTCGCGATGAAGGGCAAGCGCCCGGTGAGCAACTCAAAGCCCAGGACCCCCAGGGCGTAAAGGTCCGTATTGGCGTCGATGGAATCTCCGCGGGCCTGCTCCGGGGACATGTAGGCGGGAGTGCCGAACATCTCGCCGCGCGCCGTGAGCGCGTTCAGCTCGGAATCGAGCATGATCTTGGCCAGGCCGAAGTCGAGGATCTTCACGCGATCCCCTCCCTCGGGCGCGTGGGACAACAGGATGTTGCCGGGCTTGATGTCCCGATGTACCACGCCGGCCTCATGGGCCGCATCCAGGGCGGTCGCCGTTTGGCGCAGGATCTCCAGGGCGCGAGAGCGGGGCAACTTGCCGCCGGGTGCGGCCTTGATCGCCTCCTGCAGGGTGACGCCGGGAACATACTCCATCACCAGATAGAGCTGGCCGTCGTCCATGCGCCCGAAGTCCGCAATGTAGACGATGTTCGGATGGTCCAACCTCCCGGCCGCCCGCGCCTCCCGCCGAAAACGCGCCACCGTGTTGGGATCCGCCTCCACGGTCTCCTTGAGCACCTTGACGGCGTACCGGCGCCCGAGATCCGTATGCTCGGCCAGGTACACCTCTCCCGCCGCTCCCTTGCCCAGCAGCTCCTGCACCTTGAACCGGCCGCCCACCAACACTCCCTCGAGTGACTGCCGATCGAATGTATCGCCCGAGGTCGAAATAATCACACCGCCTGGAATCAGAAGGTACCCACGGGTTCGGTCCACCACGAGACTGTCACGGTATCGGTCCGCCGCGAGACCTGTCAATGACTATCAGAATTTCGCTTGTCTCCAATCCCCGCTGATCGACGTCGCCAAAAAAAATGGAACCGCCCGAAGGGGCTGTTGTCTTAAAGCCCAGTAACGCAAACGAACCTGCACCGACGCCGCGAGACGAAACGAATCGACTCAGAGCCTCGATGGGCAGGGAGGTTTCCAGACATACAAACGCCATAGGCGCGGGGGCGGGCCAGTGGACCCGTGCGCCTGAACGCAGCCCAGGAGGTATGACATGCAAGGCACCAACCCCAAAAAATCCCTCACCTTCAAGATCTACCAGCGCGGAGCGCTCGTGGGCGAGCAGACCCTGGACGGCGACGTCATTAAGGTCGGAACGCTCACCTCGGCACATCTTCGGATCAACGACGAGAAGGTGTCCCGCATGCACGCCTACATTCAGGTATCGCCCGGCGGCCAGGTGCAGGTGTCAGATCTGGGCTCGGCCCAAGGCACCCTGGTCAACGGCCGGCGAATCAACAAGTCGAACCTCGTCGACGGCGACCGGCTGCGGCTCGGCGACACCGACCTGGTGGTGACGATCCAAAACGCCACCACCCTCACCACCGGGGCCGTACCCAGCGTGGCGGCCGGTTTCAACGCGGCGTCTGCGCCAACCATAACGTCGGTGCCCAGCGCGCCGGGCTCCACCTCGGCCCCCGCAGCCCCCGTAGCGGGGATCCGCCGCACCTCCTCGTACCAGGAGAGCGAGCTCACCGCCGAGGACCTCGACCGCATCGAGCACACCGACGGCAGCCGCTCGGTGGAGGTCGTGGCCCTGTACCAGGACTGCGCCCACGTGGTGAAGCACTACAGCAATCCGCAAGCCGGCCGCCCCCGCACCACCAGCCTCGTCGCCCTGGCCGTGGGACTGTGCCTCGCCATCGGCGGCGCCGCGGCCTTCGGCAGCCAGATCTACTCGGTGAAGCGGCAGGAGCTCCACCAGGCAAAAACCAAGGAATTCATCCAAGAGCGCGGCCTGCCCGAGAAGTTCGTGCCCAAAATCCGCACCAACCGCACCGCCGAGGTGGCGGGCGCCTCGGGCTTCGCATTCGGGCTCTTCTGGCTCCTGTTCGGCGTGCTGCGCACCCGCGATGACCTGCGCAAGCCCCGATTCACCCTGGGCGAACACCCCCGATGCACCTTCCACACGCCCACCGATGCCCTGCCCCCGGGCCAGGACCAGTTCCCCCTGGTGCACGCAGCGGACGGCAGCTTCCAGCTCGTCTACACCCCCATGATGGACGGATCGGTGGAGCTCCCCGGGCACGAACCGTTGCCCCTGTCAGCCCTGGTGGACAAGGGGATCGCCCGACCGGCTCCCGAGGTCAAGGGCGCCTACCAGCTCCCCATCACCGAGGGGTTGCGAGCCAAGTTGCGCTTCGGCGACAACAGCTTTGTCATCAACACCGTGGCCGCGGCCAAGGGTGTGGCCGGCGCCGCCATGCCGGCCGCGGTGGCGGGCGTAGCCACCAAGCCCATCTCCCTGGCCACGTTCGGCTCGGGCGCTGTAGTGGGCCTGTTCCTGCTGCTCTTCTCCTTCCGCCCCGCCGAGGCCGGCGCCTTCGACGCCGACAGCGTAGAGAGCTCCAGGTTCTCCAAGATGGTCCGCACCGAGATGAAAAACGCCCAGCGGGAAGACGACAAGAAACCCGAGGAGGACAAGAACAAACCCAAGCCCAAGATCACCGAGAAGTCCGAGTTCAAGGGGCCCGGCGGCAAGCGCGACGACCGCATGACCTCCAAGCACGGCGCCGGCCCCATCAGCCCCGCCACCGGCGCCACCCGCCCCAGCGTGGGCCGCGGCATGGGCATGGTGGGTGTCATGCAGGACATGTCCGGCAAGCTGGGCAGCATGTTCGCCAAAAACGCCGTGACCTCCGACGCCGAGGACGCCCTGGGCGCTCTCATCGGTAACGCCGTGGGCGACCCCTCCGGCCTGGCCGGGCTCGGCCTGAACAACGGCGGCCGCTGCGGCGGCGGCGACGGCGCCGGCCTGGAAGGCGGCGGCGGCTGGAAGCTCGGTCCGGGCGGCGGCGGCGGCTTTGGACCCAACGGCTGGGGACCGCACGGCGGCCTCCGCACCATCGGCGGCGGGAAGCCCGTAGGCACCTACCGCTCCAAAGACCCCATCGTCTACTCCACGCGCTTCGAGAGCGGCGGCGGCCTGGACGCGAACACCATCCGGCGCATCATCCGACGCCACATCAACCAGGTCAAATACTGCTACATGACCTACGGCCTGCCCTCCAACCCCGGGCTCAAGGGCATGTACAAGGTCTCGTTCACCATCAACAGCAAGGGCCGGGTGCAGACCGTGCGCACCGCCTCGACCACCCTGAACCACGCCCGCACCGAGAGCTGCATCCGCACCATGGTCAAGACCTGGCGCTTCCCCAAACCCCAGGGTTCCATGCCCTACGTGGTCTACCCCTTCCACTTCAAGCCCGCCGGTCGCTAACAGCTCCGATCGCTTGAACGCCCCTCCCCTTCCCAATCCTCCACGTTTATCCCAACACTGAAATGAAGCCGCTACTCCGGGCAGGTCGCTTGTACTCCCCATCGGCGTGTTGTACTTATTGACCGTACACGAGCGCGTTCAAAATACAGGCCTGGGACGAGGAGCAGTCTAAGATGGCAGTGTCGAAGAATCTCTTCATCGATCTGACGACGGACCCGTTAACTGACTGGCAGAGTCACGGTGGCGGCGCCCGGACCACGACGACCCTGGAGCCCGATTGCTCCTTCACCCTCAACGAGGAGCTGAGCACGGATCAGTGCTGGCTGATCGAGGCCGTGGTCTCGGTGAACGCCGCGCCTCTGGACCCAGACGGGGCACGCCTGTGGGCCCGTTTCCAAAAACACGCCCCGGCCACCGGCACCGTGGAGACCGGCTCCATGGAGACCTATTCCGTGCAGGTGCGGCTGGAAGACGACGCTGGAACGAAGCAGCTCGTGCTGTACGATATGGCGGCCTCACCCAGCCCCGCGGCGGTGGCGACCATAACCTTGGACCGGGGTTGGGACTGGACTGACAACGTACCGCGGATCCGAGTGCGCCTACGGCTGGACGTGAACGAAGCGGGAGACGCCCGCAGGCTGCATATGGAGGTGGAGCCATCGGATGATCCGTTGTTCGACAGGAGCACGACGAGCCTGGGCGTCAGCAAAGATCTGGACGAACCCCAAAGCGAGTTGAGCACCCTGAACGGTTCCCCGGTGGAGGTGGGCTTCGGCAACTTCGGCACCGAAAGCTCGCAGTTCGAGAGCGTACATGTTTCGGTGGCCGACAAGGGCACCGCCCTCCCCTACTGGCCCGCGCCCGTGACGCCCAACACGGATCACGACACGCCAATCAACGCTGTCCCCGGCTACCGGATCTTCTCGCCGGGGCTGGGCGAGGCGACCATCGAGTTCGACTGTCAGGACACCCCCACCGAGAAGTACCTGGACGGGGACGACCTGACCCTATCGCTGGAGGTGAGCCGGGGCGCTACCCCGGCGGCTCGCGCCTACGGCAGCGTGCCCGCGGGGCTCGACAGCCACACCTTCACCGGACTCGATGACGAGCAGAGCGTCACAGGCAAGGTTGCCGTGTGCGACGTCTCGGGCCGAAATACCGAACGATCCGACACCGTGGTGGTGGACAACTCGGGGCCGCTCCTCACCATCACCAAGGTGAGCCCTGACTATGCCCAGGTTGGCACCCGGGTTGCCGTGGAGTTCACCTCCAACGAGCCCCTGGATGAGGACACGATCCAGGTCACCGTGGGCAGCCAAAACATGATCCGAGACGGCCTCGGCACGGCCCCCTACCGGTACCTCTACAGTCCCATGGACACCGACCCCCAGGGACCCCAGACCGTGGTGGTCCAAGCGAGCGACCCGGCCGGAAACTCCGGTCAAGACACGAACGTGGGCGACGTTAACTTCGACTTCATCGTGCCCACCATCGACGGGATAGGCGCCTCGGTGGACCGCCCCTTCGTGGGCAACGGCCAAACCTTCAAGCTGTTTGTGAACGTCACGGACGTGGGCTCCGATGTGGATCCCGACGCCTTCGACATCACCTTAAGTGGTCGCCCGCTCTCCTACGTGGATCGCTCGGGGAGCACCTACGAGTTCGACTATGCGGTGGACGCCGCCATGGACAACGCCGGCCGGCAGTCCATCGAGGTGCGCGCCTGTGACCTGGCGGGCAACGAGGCCGTGGATACGCTCGTCGACATCGTCACCTTCGACTTCGATCCGCCCATCGTCGCGATCTCGGGCAGCCCCACCGATCCGGTGGGTGACGACAGAGCCTTCTCCATCACTCTCACTGTCACCGACGACTTCAGCACCGTGGACGATACCTCCTTCACCGTCACCGTGGGCGGACAGACCATGGGCGAGGGGAGGTTCGCTGACCCCGCCTTCGAGTTCACACACACGGCCAGCAGCACCACGTCCCTTGAGTCCCCCCAGGACGTCGTCGTTCAGGTCAGGGACGAGGCCGGAAACGAGACCACCCAAACCTTCCCCGCCGCCGTGTCCTACGACTTCACGCCTCCGGTGGTCGTGCTCGAAGACGCGCCCGCGTCTCCCGTGAGCGACGGTACTCTGGTGCACGTCACGCTCGACATTTCCGACGTCTACAGCGACATCGATACTGGCGCCACCTTCGGGGTCACCCTCGGCGGTCGGAAAATGAATCCCGGCGGCTTCAGCCACCCGAGCTATCCCTTCAGCCTCACCGTCAACAGCGCCAAAGACACCGGTGGAGCGAAAGACGTCCTGGTGACGGTCCGGGACACCGCCGGCAACGAGACCACCGAAACCTTCCCCGCCGCCGTGTCCTACGACTTCGTGGGCCCGGTGGTCACCGTCGACACGAGCCCCATCGCCCCGGTGAATCACGACGGTGTGGTGAACATCGCCCTCAACGTCACCGACGAATACTCCCAGATCGACATCGGGTCCACCTTCGTGGTCACCCTGGGGGGTCGGGAGATGGATCGAGACACCTTCACCCATCCCCGCTATCCGTTCACCCTCAAGGTGGACGACGGATTGGACACCGCGGGGCCTCAGGACCTCGTGGTCACCGTCCGGGACGCCGCGGGCAACGAAACCACCGAGACCTTCGGCGACCTGGTCACCTTCGACTTCGTCATCTCCATGGCCCTGGTGAACGATAAAATCACCCTCATCTGCGCCAAGGGGGACGACGGGCTCTTCCATCAGCAGTACGATCCGGAGCTTCAGATCACCACGGCGCCCGAGGACGACACCCCCTACGACTGGGAGCTCGACGAGATCGTGGAGTGGAACGACATCACTCCGGGGCTGGTCACCGTAACCATCGATCCCTACACGGATCCCGTGTGGCAGGCTCTCGATGACACCGATCCGCGCAAGGCGGCCATAAGGCTGGACGCCATCGTGCCCGTGGAGATCGATGTGCCGGACGCGGTCTGGCTCGAGGAAGCCGATCCCACCGTCACCTCGGACCCCTGGATCCGATTCACCGGCACGGTCAACGGCGAATCCTTCTCGGTGAAGGTGTTTCTGCGTACCCTGACCGCCGACGACTTCCTGGTCTTCGAGAACCAAAACCGGGCGGGCCTCGTGCACCTCTCGCAAGCCTCAGAGGCCGGGACTCCATACTCCTGGGGCGTGGAGAGTCTCGCAGGGATCGACGCAGGCTTTACGGTGGGCTGCCAACACGACGCCTCAGACGCCGAGCACCTCGGCGCACGAATCGAGATCAACCACGCGGCCGACATTTGGCCCGCCATGGGGGCCAGCGGTGAGCTGCTGGATCCCGACGACCTGGGGGACTCCACCTTCCATCTGCGGCTGTCCCAGCCCGGCCACGCCGATTCTTACCTCCACTGTACCCTGCGCTTGCGTAAGCTCATCGGCGACCGCCACCTGGTGTTTTTCGGGCAGGTGTACCAGGACGACCATCTGGACGTCCTATGGAAAGAGAGCGGGGTCATCGCCGGCCCGGGGGAGACCTTCTCCGGGCGCGTGGTGGACACAAACGGCGTGTACCTGGCGAAACAGCCCCTGGAGCTCAACGATCTGCTGGGCCTGGCCGCTACGCCGACCACCGCGCCGCCATCGGGCGCTGGGGACCCGCCGTGGAACGAGGACCAGACCTTCAACCTGCGCATCCAGGCCGCGGAGGTCACGGTGGTGCCCGCCGCCTTCTTCGTCGGGCGCGGCCTCCACTTCCGGGAGCTGTCCCCCGAGACCCTGACCATCGCCGATCGGCTCACCGACGACTACCGGGCGCAATTGCCCGGACCGCACACCGAGTCCATCGCGGTGGCCGGCAGCGCCGAGACCTGGGTCTTCGGTGACCTGGACACCTTCGATCTGGATTCGGATCTCGACGCCGATCGCACCACCCTGAAGGTGGTCACCAACGTCCTGGGGATCACCTGGAACGCCGGGGATCTGTCCCCCCGGGAGACGGGCGATCTGGCCGTGGTGCTGCTTCGCGCCGACAGTCCCAACACGCCGCTGAGCCCACCGGTGCGGGTCTCTCTCCCAGTGGAGATCACCCGCCAGACAGGTCTACGCGTCGGGCACGGGGCGACCACCGCCACGGCGCCGGACCGTCTTCCGGACGCCTACCAGAAACTCCGCTACAAGGGGGAGCTGGAGGGGCTCGTGTTCGATCTCCAGGACGGCGACCTACTCGAGTGGACCCTCGAAAACAAGGAGATCGACGCCGTAGTCGGGGCCGCCAACCCGCTGGAGCTCGAAAAACCCGGAGACCAGAAGTACGAGACGGGCAACCCCGATCTGCAAGCGCAGCACAACGTTCTGCAGACCCGGAGCGTTCCCGAAGTTGCCGTAATTCCAGAACCGCTCACGGCCCAACCCAACCCCTACACTCTCGCAGTGAGCGTGACTCACCTCCGCCCCCGGGGAGGTGGCATGTTCAAGGAGATCGCCGGCGGAGCGCCGCGGGTTCTCAAGCTCAAGATACACAAAACCCCGGCCAACCTCGATGTAGCCATTGCGCTGGACCGATCCGGCTCCATGGATGGCAACCGCTGGCAGTCGGCCTGTGACGGCGCAGAGCTCTTCGCCACCCTCATGAACGAAACGGGCGTGGACAGCCGGGTGGGGATCTACTGGTTCTGGGAGGACAACGGCAACGAGGACGCGGGAATCCTCAATATCGGTCAACCCGGCGGTCCCGACCACTACACCGCCATCGGCGCGGGGCTGCTCCACTGCCGGGACGAGCTCCTGGACCGCTCGGCGGACACCGACGCGGATAGAACCCTCCGCGGGCGCGTGATCCTGCTGGTCAGCGATGGCATGGAAAACCGTGGTCCCAAGTTGGAGCCGGTGTTCTTCGATGCACCGAACGACCACTGGAACCTATTCAAGGCCCCAGGCGAAAAGAGCCCGACGCCCCACCCCCAAGGGCCGGGGATACGCATTCACTCCCTGGCCATGGCCACGGGCGACGCCTGGGCCGACAAGCTACGGGGCGTGGCCGCCGCGACCGGTGGTCTGTGGGCGCTGGATGTGCAGCACCTCCGGCCCCAAAAAGCGGACAACACCGCCGCGCTCACTCAAAGCTGGTTTGTGACCTCCTTCGCGGGGCTCTTCGGGTTCGACGAGGCGGCGATCATGGGGAGCTCGGCCCTGGAACAGGGCCAGACAGTCAAGCGCAAGGTCGCGGTGAGCCTCGCCACGGACACGTTGGTGTTCTACCAGCTCAGCTCCGCCGCGGACGTGGGCCGGTGGGAGCTCACGGTGAAGCTACCGGACACGGACCTGGAGCTGACTCCAGCTCTCGCCGCGGCTCATGACTCCATCACCTACCGCCAGGGCAAGATGTTTCAGATGTACGTCGTACGCCTCGGGCTGACGATCCCCGGACACGAGCATCGCGGGGTCGGGGATTGGACCATGCAGCTCAAACGCAAGGACGGCGCCTCCACTGGCCACTACAGCCTGGGCGCCCTCAGTCGCCAGGACCTGCAGTGCCGGGTAGACGTGCTCACCCGTCCCAAGCCCCGACCTGGGGACGAGGCCACAATTCAGGTGCATCTGCGGGATCGTCTCGGCAACAGCATCTCCGAAGCTCAGGTGAGTACGAAGGTACGCACGCCCGGGCCCTGGGTGGGAGACGTCATGGCGCGCCGCGTCTCGGATGACCCCGCCCTGGTCAAAAGGCTCCGAAAGTCCACCTCCAAGTCCCACCAGGACGTGACGGACGTGACGGATCGGGTGCTGCGAAATCTGATGGACAAAGACGAGCTTCCAGCCGGACGCACCTACAATCGGCGACTCACCGAGGTGCGCCCCGGCCTTTACCAGACCCGGATCAAGATGACCGAGGCCGGACACTATCAGCTCGACACCACCGTGCGCGGTGAGCAACGGTTCTTGGGATCCGAGCTCGCCGACCTGCTCAAACCACACCTGCGACGACTCCGGCGCTCGCTGCCCATGGACAAGCTCACAAAGGAGCTGATGTACCTGCGCCAACGCTACACCACACGACAGCCCTTCACGGTTGCTGCCGCGCGCCAGGTGGCGGTGGTCTTCGAGCCCAGCGCGCCCAAGTCCCCCGCCAAGGGCTGGTTTGTCACCAACGAGCTCATCCGCCTGGACGTGGTGCCCACGGACCGTCGTGGACGCCTCCTGGGCCCGGGCTGGGCGGATCGGGTGACCTTCACCGGCCCCGCGGGGATCACCGGGCTGTGGCCCTCCACCGACAACGGCGATGGCCACTACTGGGTGGAGATCCCTTTCAAAGCCTCCAAGCCGCGCTTCGACCCCCGCACCGACGCGCTGGCGGCAAATCGACTGGAGCTGGGCCACCCCGATGGCGCCCTGCGCCCGCCACACGACCGGTTGGTCCTTTCAGGATTTTCCGCCGAGGTCCTCGGGGTTCGCCTTCCGCTGGTGATCCAGCCTCCGAACCTCTGATCTGATTCAGCGCGCTACCTACTAATTGCAGTCGTGGATGTTGTCCTGGCCGGGGGTGCCGTAGCCCGTGGTGGCGTTGTACAAGTTCACGCTGTTGACGCCCCAGTTCGTGGCGTCATTGTTCTCGGCGGCGTCGTAGTGACTGGTGCACAGGAAGGTGGACTGACCGGCGGTAGCCGAGATCCAGGTCGACTCGTAGATGACCTCGTCGATGAGGGTATTGTTGAACTGCTCCACGCGCAGGGAATACGGAGAGGAAGGTGCCGCCGGCAGGTCCACTCCGGTATAGAGCCACGACACGCCGTTGAGCCCACAGTTGATGCTGAGCTCGGCGCGGGTCGCCATCACCAGGAAGCCGCCGGGCTCCAGCAGCAGCGTACGGTCCACATCAAACTCGAAGGAGCCGCCCTTGAAGACCAGGGTATCGAGGTCCACCGTGGCCGCGCCATCGTTATAGACCTCGAACCACTGACACTTGAGGTGGTGTCCGGCGGGGTTGGCCATGAGCTCGGTGAAAACGAGCTCCGACGCCGCGGCGGTGGCCACTGTCGGGTGGATGGTGATGTCCAGATCGTAGGCGCCGCCATCCCCTCCGTCGGCGCCGTCAACCACGAGATACACGGGACCGGCGCTGGTGGCCACGTAGTCCAACCGCTCCTTGGCCCCGGCATCCAAGGCGCGGTCCCAGGCCTCTTGACAGCTGCCTTCGATATCCGAGCAGTCCGTGGACAGGTACATCAGCGCGTCCCAGCCGTTGGGGGTGATCCACGCCGTGACCCCCTCCCCCGCTTCGAGGTCGATGGCCCAAACCTGGTCGGGGCCGTCGGTGGAGCCCCCCGACAGATCGCCGCAGCCGGTGCCGCTGTAGTCGTCTTCCAAATACGACGTGTTCGCCGACAAGCTCGTGGAATCGGTAATGAACTGCGCGCTGTCACACACATCGCCCAAGGCCTCGCACACGCTGGGCTCGCCCGCGCACGTCCAGCCACTCTCCACCAGGCAACCATTGCTGCAGCCGTCGTTGTCCAGGCCGTTCCCATCATCGCAGGCTTCGCCCGAATCCAACACACCATCGCCACAGACCGGCCA
>JAOZUO010000035.1:26010-57607 GCA_029938605.1 Deltaproteobacteria bacterium
TTTCGTCGGAGAGACAGTCGGCGCTGCAGCCGTCCCCGGCGGTGGTGTTCCCGTCGTCGCACGCCTCGCCGGTGTCCTCAATCCCGTCACCGCAGCGCTGAGGCAGGCAGTTGGTACGGCAGGCAGCATCCGCAGCGTCCGAGTTGCTCCCCCCCAGGTCACACTGTTCGGTGCCGTTGCCCTCATTCCACAAGATGCCGTCACCGCAGGTGGGCAGCGTACAATTGTTCAGGCAGTTGTCGTGATCGCTCGCCGGCGCACCGTCGTCGCAGGCCTCGACTCCGACGACTTGCCCATCTCCGCAGATCTCCTCGCACGGCGGCACACTGCAATCCCACCCGGCCTCCTCCTCACAAATCGCCGAGCAGCCGTCGCTGTTGAAGTTGTTACCATCGTCGCAGTCTTCGCCCGCGTCAACGTTACCGTCACCGCAATCCGCCGTGCAGACGCTCGGAGCGCCCAGGCAGACATAGCCCACCTCCACCTGACAGTTCTGATCGCAACCGTCGAGATTGGACCCATTGAGGTCATCACACTCCTCGTCGCCTACTACCGTGCCGTCACCGCAGACCTCGGCGCATACATTGGGCTCCTGGCTCAGGGGCGCGCAGTCCCAACCGGGCTCCACCTGGCAGCCCGCGCTGCAACCGTCCCCGTCCGCGGCGTCTCCGTCGTCGCACACCTCACCACCCCCGACAACCCCGTCGCCGCAGGTGGTGTAGCAGTAGTTGGGCGTGGCCGTGTCACAGTCCCAGCCGTGCTCGAGCAGACAGTTGAAGGTGCAGCCGTCGCCGCTGGCCAGGGGCGTACCGTCATCGCACTCCTCGGTGGCGATCACATGGCCATCCCCACACAGAGGCGTACAGATATTCGGCTGGCTCGTGTTGCAGGAGTACCCGAACTCGACCTGGCACTGCGCGTCGCAGCCGTCATCATCATCGGTGTCGCCGTCGTCACACTCTTCATCACCAAAGCGGATCCCGTCGCCGCATAGTGGCGCGCATTGGCTGAGGGAGGTGCCATTACAGGTCCAGCCCGCCTCCACCGTGCAGCCAAAGCTGCACCCGTCGTGATCGTCGCTGTTGCCGTCGTCGCACCCCTCCAGCTCCGTGGCCGCGCCCACGGACCGGATGAAGCCGTCTCCGCACTCGGCGTCCTGACAGGTTCCGCCCGAGCCACTCGGGCAGGCGTCCAGGTCGCTCTCGTTCCCGTCGTCGCACTCCTCGCCCGGATCGACAATTCCGTTACCGCACCCCTCCAACTCGCAGTTCTCGCTGCAGCCGTCGCCGTTGGTCAGGTTCCCGTCGTCGCACCCCTCCACCCCCGTCTGCCGGAACCCGTCCCCACAGGCGGCGGGCTGGCAGTTGGCCACGCAGGCGTCGCTGATATCCGTGTTGCCGTCGTCGCACAGCTCCAGGCCGCGAATGAGCCCATCACCGCAGATGGTTTCACAGTCGCTCGAGTCGCTTTCGGAGTCCTCCAGACAGATCCAGCCCTCCTCGACGGTGCAGGAGGAGCTGCAGCCGTCATCGGGGTCAGTGTTATTGTCGTCGCACGCCTCGAGGGGGCTGGCGTCCCGGATACCGTCGCCGCAGCTTGGCAGTTGGCAATTCTCGCGGCAGGCGTCCGGATCATTATCGGAGTTTTGTGACCCGTCGTCGCACTCCTCCGAATTGATATTCAAGATCCCGTTGCCGCAGTCCTCCTGGATACAATCCTCGTCGCAACCATCGCCGTTATCCAAATTGCCGTCGTCGCACTGCTCGAAGTTCACCGGGTCGGTGATCCCGTCCCCGCAGGCCGGGATCTTGCAGTCGGTACGGCATTGGTTCGGCTCATCGGCGTTGGCATCACCCGTATCGCACTCTTCAACACCGTCCTGAAAGCCGTCGCCACAGGCCGGCAACATGCAGTTCTCCTGGCATCCATCGCGACTGATGGTGTTCCCGTCATCGCACTCCTCGTCCGAGTCAACCGCCCCATCGCCACAGCGCGCGATCTTACAGTTAATGCGGCAGGCATCGGGCTCGGAATTCGAGTTGGCCGGTCCGTTATCACACTGCTCGATCTCTGTCTCGCCCTCGCGGAGTTGGGTGTCGGTGACGCCGTCTCCGCAGCGCGCCAGAGTACAGGTGGTGCGGCAGGCGTCGGGAAGGGTGTCGGAGTTGGCCTCTCCGTCATCACATGCCTCAACTCCAGTCGGAACTCCATCGCCGCAGGTCGTGATCTTACAGATGGGCGGATCTGAGCTGTCGTCACAAGCGTAGCCGGGCGGACAGTAGCCGTCTCCGCAGGGCACGGCGCCGGTCCGCTCCGCACAACCGCTGTATCCGGCAATCGCCAACGCCGCAGTGACCAGGATTCCGAATGTATTTCTAGTCATGACCAGTTCCTCGAAAATCAGAACCTGAAGTTCACGCCGGCGCCGCCCTTGGTGGGAGACACCTCAACGGTGTAGCGTACCTTCTTGTTACGCAGGACCCACAGAACCACCGCCGCCGCCACCGCCGTAAGGCCCACGCCGATCAGCACCTGCCCCGCATACTGCAAGGCGACCGATCGGTCCTCTCGTGCCTGGTTGAAGTCAATGGGCTCGCCCAGCTCGGGATCAAAGCCCGACTTACTGAGATCGTCATTGAGCGCCGATAGGATCCCGCTCCCCGAGCTCCAGAGCCCGGCGCCGATGGACAGGGCCAGGGCCGCCACGCCGGTGGCGATGGTGGGTACGTACCAGTGATAGCGCGGCACCAGCTTGGTCTTGACCACGTCGCTGAAATCCTTGAGGCGTACCCGGAGCCGGTAGTGAAAACCGTCGTTCAGGGTGAGCGCCGCCGAGTAGGGCACCTTCTTTTTTTTGCTGGCCGACACCATGTGTCGTCCGCGCAACACGGTGACGGTCTTGTCCAGGGGCGCCACACCGAAGGGTTTGCCGTCCACGAAAATCTTGACGCCCGGCTCCTTGCACACCACCCGCAGGATGGCCAGCTCACTCATGAGCCGCTTGTAGTGCTTGGCTGCCTCGGTGTACCGCTCCGAGCTGATGGGCCCGGCCTTGTACCGCAACACCTTGCGGAACTTCAGGGCCGCCGCCAGGGGGTTGCTCAGAAACCCCAGATTGATGGCCATGTTGTACAAGATGATGGGATGCGGCCAGATCTTGTAGGCCTGCCGGTAGAGGCGGATGGCGTCGTCGAGCTGCCGCTTCTCGAACTTACGGTTGCCCAGTTGAAAGATCTTATTGGCCTGGACCTGCTTGACCTCCGGCGTCCGCTCCACGTAGGTCTCCATCTGCTTCGGGAGCGCGAAACGCTGGAGTCGCTTGGCCAGGATACCTCCCCCTTCCGCGGCGGCGAGCCGGGCGGGGGGCGTCTTCGCCCTGACGGCCGGTGCAGCCCACACTTCCTGTGGAACCACCAGCCATGTTGCGACCAAGAGGCCCGCGATCACCGAACCTGACACAACCAGTCTTTTGAAAAGCATCAATGTCCTCACTAGCGCGACCGTGGGCGCATACCCACCGGCAGCGACTGGATCAGCTTCACCCGCATCTTTCGGAGTCGACGGTTCTCCGCCCGCTCGGCGGCGAGCCGTCTCTTCAGGTTCGCGGCCAGGTCCCGGGCGCGGGTGGTCTCTTTCTGGGCCCGCGCGTTCGCATCCTCGGCGCCACGTTGGGACTTCTGGGCCCGCTTGAGCGCCTGCTGCAGATCCTTGTAGCTCTGGCGAAGCTCGCCCTGGGTCATCTCCTCCCGGGCGACGCTGTTTTTGTACTGATCGAACCGCTTGGTGGCCAAGGCCTTGGCCTTCTTCTCCTTGGTCGCCGCCGCCTTGGCCTCGTTGGTGGCCCTCACCGCGGTCAACAGGTTGCGCTTGGCCTCGGTCTCGGCCGACCGCGCCTTCTTGGCCTCGTTCACTGCGCGGGTCTGCTCCTTCTTGGCCCGCTCACTCTCCCGCTGAGCCCGCTGTCCCGACTCCCGGATCTTCACCATGGAGCCCAAGGCGCCCAGGGCCACCGCCGCCAGGATGACGATGATCGCCGTCACCCCCATCCGCCGTCGGCGCTGGGCGCGGTCGGCCAGCTTGAACCCATCTGCGAGGAAGGCCTCCTCCACCGGAGTCATCTTGGCCTGGGAGCGCCGCCGCCACAACCGGGCCTCGTCGATGGCCTCCCCCGTCCAGAGCAACCCGGAGGGCCGCTTTCGCAACTGCCACTGCCCGGACGCCTGCCGGAGCTGATCCAGCATGGCGCGGTCCTCGTGCCCCTCGTCCAGCCAGCGCTTCAGGGTCTGCCAACGGGTGATCAGCGACTCATGCACGATCTCCACCCGGGCGTCCGCCTCGTCGTCCGACGTGGTCTGCACCGTGAGCAACCGCGCCTCGGTGAGCACCCCCAGGATGCGCTCGGCCACCTTCGCGTCGGCGAAGAGGCTGCTGAGCTCCCCTCGGGCCAGGATCGCGCGGGTGGACTCGGGTGTGACCAGCCGCTGGAACAGCAGCTTGGTGGCTGCGCGATCCTTGGAGCTCATGGACTGCACAACCGAGTCGGCGTGACGCACCAGAGCGCCCTCCACGCCGCCCATGTCTTCGTACGCCTTGCGGGTCAGCAGCTTCTGCTTCTTGTCCCGCGCCTCCCAGAGCTTCTGGGCCGCGAACTGCAGCAGGGGCAGAGCCGCCGTCTCCGTGGCGAGGCTGTTTATCATTTCGTCCACGGTGTCGTCGGACTCGAAGGCGAAGCCCGCCATGGACGCCGGTTGCACGAGGGCATCTCGCAAGCCATCGGCCCCGGGCTGTCGCAGCACGGTGAGCTCGTGGGAGATGGCGGACATGAGCTCGGGACACTCCACCACGCGATCCAGGAAATCCGACCGCATGGAGAGGGTCACGCGCACGGGCGTGGTGGCGTCCACGGCCACGCTCGCCAGAGCGGTGGCGAATCGCTCCCGGGTGTCGGCGTCCTCCACCATGGTGTACAGCTCTTCGAACTGATCCACGTAGACCAGCAGGGGACGCCCGTTGGCGCGCGCCCGGGCCCGCAGCACGGCGCCCAGGTGGCCCGGCTCCCGCCGCAGGTTCTTGGCGAGGTCGGCCTCCTCCCGGGCGGTCTTGGCCACCTCCTTGACGCTGGTCACCGAGGTGGTGTGGGCGGCGTGGATGGCCCCGGAGATGGCGGCGAAGGGATCCCGCCCCGGCCGACAGATGATGACGTCCCAGTCGGCGGCGTCGCTGGACCGCAGGGTGGGGATCACACCCGCCCGTACAAAGGAGGACTTCCCCGCGCCCGAGGGCCCCACCACCGCGAGGGTGGGCCAATCCTTGAGCTTGCCGATGAACTGCGCGATCTCGTCGTCCCGGCCGAAGAAACGGTTGGCGTCCTTCTCGGAAAAGGCCGCCAGCCCCAGGTAGGGGCTCTGATCCGCGCCGAGCTTGATGCGTCCCGAGGCAACCGCCGCCAGTCCCTCGAGGATCGACAGCAGCTCTTCGGCGCTGGCGATGCGGTTCTCCTTGGACTTCTGCAGGCAGCTCGAGATCAACTCGGCCACGTCGTCGGGCACCTCGGGCACCACCTCGCGGATGGAACGCACAGGCTCGTCCCGCCGCATGATGTTGGCCATGATGTTGTTGGTGGTCTTGGCGCCGAAGGGGTGCTCGCCGCTCATCATCCGAAACAGGATGATGCCCACGGCCCACAGGTCGGTCAGGTGGTCGATGGAGTCCAGGCCCCACTGCTCGGGCGACATGAAAGCGTAGGTGCCCATGATGGCACCCACCTCGGTGAGATCCGTCTCGCTGTCGTGGAGCTGACGCTTACCCGTGGAGGCGGTCAAGGCGCTGGTGCCCATGGAGCTGACCCCGCTCACCTGGGAGTCCTCGTCTTGGGCCTCGACATGTTCGAGGTGCTTTTGCATGGCCTCCAGGGAGGGCTTGGCCTGGGTCAACCCGGGATCGTCACCGGCGAAAAGCTTGGCCAAGCCGTAGTCCAGCACCTTGATGTTGCCGGCCTTGGACACGAAGATGTTCGCCGGCTTGAGGTCCCGATGCACGATGCCAAGGGCGTGGGCCTCGACCAGCGCCCGCACCACGGGGATCATCGTCTGGATGGCCTGCACATAAGGCATCGTGCGCCCGTGGAGGCGTTCGGCGAGGGACTCCCCCTCTAGATACTCCAGCACCAGATAGGAGAGGCCTGAGTACTCGCCGGCGTCGTGAATGATGACGATGTTCTCGTGGTTGAACTGGGCCGTGGCCCGGGCTTCGGCCAGAAATCGCTCCCGGAACTCCTTTTTTCGACCGGCCTTCTTGTGCAGGAACTTGATGGCCACCTTGCGGCCGAGCTTGGTGTCGTGGGCAGCCCAGACAGTGCCCATGCCGCCCTTGCCGATGAGTCGGACCAGCTCGTACTTATGCACCTTGGTGCCCGGATTGAGCTTGAACCCCTCGACACGCTCGGACTTGCCGAAGGCCCCCGGGACCATATCCCGGGTCTCCATCTGCGTCTGGTCGCCGTCCTCCTCCTCCTCCGAGGACTGGATCTCGGTCTCCTCGGAGGCCGGTAGGATCTGCGTGGCATCACTCGAGGGCCCCGCACCGTCGGGTGGGCTGGAAGCTGGTCCAGGCCCCCCGGGCAGTGTCTGCACCACCAGCTTGCCCAGATCCTGCAAGTCCAGGGAAGCACGCACACCACGCGCTTCTCCAACACTCTTGCCGCGTCCCTTCGGCCCCTGGACGATCTCGGTCTTGTCATCTTCGACGCGTTCTTTATCGAACTCGACCACCCAGTCGCTGCCGGCGCCGTTTGGAGCGGCCGCCACAGAGGGATCGTCGTGCGTTGTTTCACTGGAAGACATGAGTCGTTCCTCTCCTAGAACGAACGGACCGCGGACCGTTAGCCTCAAACCAGGGCATAGTGTATCTTGTAGCCGTCAGGTTGTCACCAACAGCACAATTTTGGCAAGGAAGAAACCGCTCCCACGAGCCGGTTGAATGCAACTCCGGTGAGAGCCGTCCGACCGTACGTACCCATAAGACCGAAGGAGAGCCGAATGAGATTCATCACATGCCTGTTTCTGCTCGCGGCAGTCGCCTGGCCCGTCCACGACGCGCGCGCCGACAGCAAGGCTATGAAAATACTAAAGAAATACGAGAAGAAGTACGCCAACTACAAGGCGCTGTACGTCAAGTTCAAGCTCTACGTCCAAGGCCAGCACAAGGCCACCATGGAGTCTCGAAACCGACCTTCGGGCCAACGCCTGCTGAAGCTGTTGTACCCGGGGGACGTCAAGGGCATGCAGATCCTGGTGCAGTCCCAAAACGAGATGTACATCTATCTCCCCGCCTTCCGGAAGGTGCGACGCATCGCCGGACATGTGCGCAACCAGGGATTCCTCGGATCGGGTTTCACCTACGACGACATGTCCATCGCCTACTGGTCCAAGTCCTATAGGGTCAAGATGCATCGCGAAACCGCCAAGCACTGGACCCTGGATCTAAAGGCCATCCCCGGCAAAAATACACTCTACACCCACATCCGCATCCGGATCCGCAAGGACATCGGATACGCGGACCGATTCCAATACTTCAACCGTCACGGAAAGAACTACAAGACGCAGAAGTTTCTGCGCTACACCAAATGCAACAGGGCAAAAACCCACTGCAACCCCGCGCGCATCGTGATGATCGAGCACACCCGGGGCAACCGAAAGTCCGTGCTCAAGAACATTCGGGTCAAATATCCGAAGCGCTACTCGGACCGCGTCTACTCCATCCGCTACCTGCTCCGCAGCGCCAATTAGTTGCCACCCCAGAAGTGGGTTCGAAGCGAAAGTGTGCCAGGTGCGTCGGATGGGCACCACCAGATCTGGTGGTTGTACCGGGTGTACTACCCCAGATCTGGTGGTGTGCAGACGGCGTGCCTGGTGCGCTTGCAGCCGAAGTCCACTTCTGGGGTGGCAACTAACTAACAGCCACTGACAGACGGGCGGCTCATGCCGGCCCGGCTCATGATATAAACTGGCCTTTGGAGGTATTCGAATGTTGCACCGAGCTGCCGTTCTGGCCATGGCCGTAATGATCTCCGTGGTGGGGTTCTCCACTGAGTCCCAGGCGTTCAAGGTGGGCCAGAAGGCCAAGCCCTTCCGGCTGAAGCACTCCAACGGCAAGTGGTACACCCTCAAATCCTTCAAGAAGAAGGTCCTGCTCGTCTGGTACGAGGGCGCCAAGTCCAAGGAGCAGAACCGCTGGCTCAAGAACAAGCTCCTGAAGGTCTATGACACCAATAAGATCCCCCAGAAGTTCTGGGAGAGCGTGGGCATCGCCAACTTCCAGGAGACCGCCTGGCCCAACGCCATCATCCGAGTGGTCATCCGCAAGGAGCAGAAGAAGACGCGCTCTCCAATCCTGTGGGACAACGACGGGCGTATGATGAAGAACTGGGGATTCCGCAATGGGCGGAGCAACATCTATGTCCTCGACAAAAACCGGCGGCTGCGATGGAAGACCTCGGGGCCCATCAGCCGCAAGATGGGCCGTCGCCTGGTACGCCTGATCCGACGCCTCACTAAGGAGTAGCCCCATGGCACCAGGACGCCCCTCCGGTGACCCTCCCCCCGGCCAGCCGCCTCCCGGCCAGCCGCCTCCCGGCCAGCCGCCTCCCGGCGCCGGCCCGCCTCCGGGCTACCCCGGCTATGGTCAGCAACCCCCTGGAGGCTACCCCGGCTATGGTCAACAACCCCCTGGGGGCTACGGCTACCCAGGCGGGCTGAAACCTCACCGTGGTATGGCCGTCCTGGTCCTGGGCATCTGCGGCTTCGTCGTGTGCGCCATCTGCGGCATCATCGCCTGGATCATGGCCAACAATGACCTGCGGGAGATGGAGGCGGGCACCATGGATCCCTCAGGACGCGAGCTCACCAACGCCGGTCGCATATGCGGCATGATCTCCACGATCTTCAGCATCGCTGTCGTCGGCATCCTGATCGTGGTCATGATCATTGCCGTGGCCGGCGCCTCCGCCGGAGTCTAGCCGCGCCTCCCCCCAGCCAAGGGGCACGCCCCTGGATCCGCCTCGTGCGCACCAGCCGCCGGCCTCCCTGGCCCCGGTGGATCGTGGTGCTGGTGGTGGTGTGGCTGGCCATGGGCTATGTCGCCGACGCCCTGGCCAAACGCTCGGGCGCGACGGGATCCACCTGCGTCTTCAAGCGCATCACCACCCAGCCCTGCCCCACCTGCGGCTCGGGCCGTGGGACCCTGGCGCTGGTACACGGAGATGTGATCGCCGCCCTGCACTTCAACCCGCTGTACTTCACCCTCCTGGCCCTGGTTGGAATACTCCTGGCGCTGCGGTTGATCTTCGCCCGCAGGATCGACGTCTCCCTGAGCCGACGAGGACGCCGCGTGGCCTGGGGAGTTTTCCTGGCGCTGGTGGCCGCGGACTGGGCCTATCTCATTGTCGCGGGGATCTGAGCCGTAACAGCGTCGTGTAGGGCATCGTGACGGTGGACTTCTTGTACTCGGGTTCCGGGTCGAATAGAGTCGGCGCAACCAGGACAGGAGGTCCACGTGCGGAACCAGGGAGCAGGGACGAGATGTACGAATCGGCGACGGCTCGCGGCGTTGCTGGTGCTGGTGTTGGCGGGGCTGTGGGGCAGCGACACCGCCATGTCGCGAAAGCGGCGGCGCAAAAAGCCCGCGAAGGCGGCCCAAAAAGTGGATCCGCCCAAGAAAGCCGACTCCATGGCCGCGACTCCCGCCGAGGGGGACGTCCCGAGGACCGGCGCGCCTGACGGGGAGAAGCCGGACGCGAAGAATCCGGACGCGACCCCGCCGTTGGCGGACTATCGGAACCGGGTGCTGACCATAGGTACCAAGCCTGCGCCGCCCTTCTCCATGCAGGATTCCAAGGGCGAGTGGCAAGGGATCTCGATCCAGCTCTGGCGGGAGATCGCCAAGGAGCTGAAGCTGAAGTTCAAGTTTAAAAAGGTGACCCTCAAAGAGCTCATCAGCCAGGCCGAGTCCCGCAAACTGGACGCCTCTGTAGCCGCGCTCACCATCACCGCCAAGCGCGAGTCACGCATCGACTTCACGCACCCCTTCTTCACCTCAGGATTGGGCATCGCCGTGCGCAGCAAGGAGAAGAGCTCCACCTGGGACACCGTCACTCGGATCTTCTCCATGGGCATGATCAA
This sequence comes from Deltaproteobacteria bacterium, assembly GCA_029938605.1. Lineage (GTDB taxonomy): Bacteria > Myxococcota_A > Polyangia > HGW-17 > JAJRWW01 > JAJRWW01. The sequence continues at coordinate 36,189 of JAOZUO010000035.1, forward strand.
GGTGCTGCTGGCCCTGCTGGCGTTACTGACGATCATCGGGATCATCGTGTGGCTCTTCGAGCGCAAGCGCAACGCCGAGGAGTTCGGCGGCGGCGTGGCCCAGGGCATCGGCAACGGGCTCTGGTACTCGGCGGTGACCATGACCACCGTGGGCTACGGCGACAAGGCGCCCAGGACCCTGGGCGGGCGGCTCGTGGGGCTGGTGTGGATGTTCGCTAGCATCATCATCATCTCCAGCTTCACCGCCACCATGACCACCACCCTCACGGTGAGCCGGTTGGAGTCGTCCATCAAGGGCCCCAAGGACCTGGCCAACAAGAAGGTGGGGTCGGTGGCCAACTCCACCAGCGCTGCCTACCTCAAGGACCAGGGAATCGCGGTCAAGAACTACCCCAATGTGCTCGCCGCCCTGCAGGGCGTGGCCAAGGGTGAGGTGGACGCAGCGGTCTATGACGCCCCCATCATGCGCTACCTGGCCAAGTCCAGGCTCCGGGGCAAGGTACGGGTTTTGTCGGTTACCTTCGAGCGTCAGGACTACGGCTTCGCCCTGCCCAACAACTCCAAGCTCCGCGAAGAGATCAACCGCATCCTGCTCAAAAAGATCAGCCAACCCTCCTACAAGAACATCGTAAAACGCTATCTGGGCGAGTAATCAGGACTGGTTGTAGTCGTAGCCTAACCGAGACGATCCCCGCTTTCGCGGGGATGACGGTGCCCCCAACCAGCGGGAGGGGCTACTCGGGACGTACCAGGAGCTTGTTGCCGCCGTCGATGGCGATGAACTTGCCGTCCCCACGGGCCACGCGCTCGTCGATCCAGGCCTGCGGATCAGCGCAGTGCTCGAAGCCTCCTTCGGCGAGGATCTCCGGGCTCAGCTCTCCGTAGATCCAGATGCGGATCTTGTCGCGCTTGAAGAGGCGCAGCACCCGCCAGGTCTTCCATAGGTACAACTTGAAGTTGTCGTGGATCTCCGTGTAGATGTCTTCGAGGGGGGTGTCCTTCAACCGCACGAGGTTGTCCCAGAACAAGGCCTTGGACTTGCCGTCCGGGGCGAGCCCCCTGACATCCTCGGCCACGCCCGGGCGACCATTGCAGGGGCCGAACACCAGGGCCTCCCCATTTTGCTCGATGGCGCCCAGCAGCGCCATGTCGAAGCAGTTCTGCACACCGTACAGCGCCGTGGAGGCCGGCGGCCCACCGGGGGACACCACCACGTAGCGGCTGGCGGGCACGGTGAACTCGGCCTGACGATCCGCCGCGGCGCAGATCTCCGGGGTCACCAGCTCCGGATTTCCGGCGCGGGTGAAGAAGACCACGTCCTTGTCCGAGATCATGTCGATGAGGAAGCTCTCGCCCGGCTTCTCCTCCAGCTTTCCGTCGGGCCCGAGGGTGTACGCCAAGGACATACGGAAGGCGTCCAAGGCGTCCTCCGAGAAGGGGTTTCGCCGCCGGGCGGGATCCGGATGGAGCGGATACTGCCCCGCCTGGGAGTCGTCGTCGAGGGCCAGGCGATGGTTGTTTTCCACGCTCGCCCGACCAGAGATGGCGGGCAGCACGTGCTTTACCACCGATGAGTACCCGGCCATGTAATGGTGCTTGGCTTCGTGGGCGGAGATGCGCACGTCGGCCTCCAGCCACGAGGGCTCGAGGATCACGCGGGTCCCCCGCTCGGTGGTTCCCACCTCCACCAGCTTCGGGTCGTCGCAGTCATGCGCCACGAAGGTCACCCGCAGCTTGTGCTTGGCGGCCGCCGCCTCGGTCCACTCCCGGATCTTCGGAGTGTAAATGGACGGGTCGTGGGTCCCGGTGCCGCAGAGCACGCTAACCCTGGTCGGACCGCCCGCGGCGATCTCCTCGAGCATCACGTCCAGGATGGTCTCGTGCAGGCCCGCGCGAAACTCGTCCGAGATGATCATGGCTACGGTCTTGCCGGCCACCATCTCCCGCAGGGGGGGACGCCCTATGGGATCGGCCAAAGCCTCCACGAGCACCTGCCGAGCCGGCCGGGGCGTGCCCTCTCCAGCGCGCGGCGCGACAAAGGGCGCGGCCAGCAACGCGGGATCGATCTCCACATCGCGGGTTTCGGTTCCATAGGTAAATGTGAGCTTCTGTTTCATGGTTCTCTCCACAGGGGTTCTCGCGAACATTGCCTGACCGTCATTGCCAGACCCACAATGTCTATAGGGCTATAGGTCTGGGACCCCACCCTGTCAACTGACGCGGCGCGGCTGGCTTCCATTGGGGGAACGCCGATTCTCAACCCGCCGACGTCATCGACGCGGGTTTGGCACGATGAGATCTTCCTTCGGAATACCGGGGCTGACGACACGCCCATCCAACCCGCGGGACACTCAATCGACAGACGAGCGGTCTCGTGAAAACCGTTCTCCTTGTCCAGGTGCTGCGGATAGTACGAAAGGTGGCTCGAATAGATCGAGGATCGGGTCACCTGGCCAAGGTGGAGGTTGTCCGAGGTCGTCGGATTCGGGGCGTACCCGCGGAAGCTCTTCTTGTCGTATCGATACTCGAAGACCAGGTACATTTCCGGGGTGGGATTTGTGACGGTCACGATCAACTCGGTGCGCCAGAAAGCCACGGGGTTGGGGCTGGGCTTGAAGGTGTACTTCAGCGGCACAGGTTTTTGCCGGACGATCGCGTATACGCCGTTGACGACACTGGGACGCGTGAACAAAAAGCGAAGCTTCGATCGCAACGCACCGTTGTCCAGCTTCATCCGAACGTGCATCGAAAGCCGCTCCCGGCCCGGATCCGCGCTCACCTTGATGTCGTAGCTCCGGATGGCAAACGGCAGCACCTTGCCGGGGTTCTTCTGGTCGCTGGGCGTTGGCAGCCCACTTCCAGCACAACCGATCAGACAGATCGAAACAATCAGGAGGGACAGTCGCATGGGTAGTTCTCCGTACTAAGGAGCAGGATCGGGAGGCGCTATTGGGCGCTCAGGCGCAGCATCTCCACCAGGGCGGTCAGCGCCTTTTCCATGTCGGCCACGGCGATAGACTCCTCGGTGGAGTGCTCGTCCTTCGCGCCGATGCCCACCACGGCCATCTCGATGCCGTTGTTGTTGTAGATGGACGCGTCGGTGAACCCCGTAATGAAGATGGGCTTGGCGTCGATGCCCACGGTCTTGAGCGCCTGCTGGGCGATCTTCACCGTGGGGGCATCGTCGGGGATGGACACCGCCCGACACAGGTTGTCGATGGTGATCTCCACCTGCGCCCCGGCGCCCTCCACCTGCTCACGGATGATCCGCTCCATCTTCTCAGCCAGCCCAACAGCCTTTTCGTGATCCGCGCTGCGACACTCGGCCAGGAACTTGGCCCGGTCAGGTATGCCGTTGCGGATCAGCCCGCCCTCGATAACGCCCACGTTGGCGGTGGACTCGTGGTCCAGGCGCCCCAGGTCCAGGGCGGTGATCGCCTTGGCCGCCGCGATGATGGCGCTCACGCCCTTCTCCGGCTCCATGCCCGCGTGGGCCGCCTTGCCGGTGATGGACACGTCGATGGCAAAGTACGACGGCCCTCCCACCACGATGGTCTCCAGGGTGTCGTTGTCCATGAGGAACCCGCGCTTGGCCGTCAGCTTGGTCAGGTCCAGGTTCTTCACCCCCAACAGCCCCACCTCCTCCTGCCGACTCACGGCGAACTCCACCGGCGGATACACCGGGGCCACCCGCAGCGCCTCGAGCACCTCGGCGATGCCCGCCTTGTCATCCGCCCCGAGGATGGTGTCGCCCTTGGACCGGATCACCCCGTCGACCAACACCGGCTCGATCCCCTTACCCGGCAGCACCGTGTCGGCGTGACACGACAGCAACACCGGCTCCTTCCCCTCACACCCCTTGGCCGCGAACCGCGCGACGAAGTTCCCGTAGGCGTCCAGCTCCGCCTCGCCCCCCATCGGGGCCACCGCGTCCAGCAGATACGCCATCATTTGCGCCTCGTCCCCGGACTCGGAGTCGATGCGTACCATCTCCATGAATTGATTGATCATGCGGTCGGACATCGTTCACTCCTCAGTTTACGCAGGCCTCCTTGGCGGCCTTGCGGTTCATCAGGACCAGAAGCAGGGTCGGCCAGATCATGCCGAAGAAGGCGCTGAGCACCATGATGGTGCCGATTAAGGTCTTGGCTCTCTCGCCATCCATACCGGGGATCATCCTCTCGATGGCGGGCATGAGCGAGGAGTACATCAGCCACATGCTGATGATGACCCAGATCATGGCGATGACCGCGTACACGTTGGATAGGAGCTGGGCGTGGCTCTTGTAGCGCACGGCCCACAGCCCGGCGAAGCACTGGAGGAAGGCCATGGGCAGACCCACCATGTTGCCCAGGCGCTGAAACTCCTGGAGCTTCTCCATTGCACCGGCAGGGAGCCCCTGTTGGGGCATGCCGAAGCCTGCACCACCCGATAGGAGGCCCATCAGTCCCCCCAGTATGCCGATGCCGCCAAAGACGAGCATAAGGATGCCCATGACCTTGGGGATGGACGAGCGGATCGGGGCTCCATAGCCGGGGCCGCCGGCGTAGGGTGGATAGCCCGGCGGCGGATAGCCCTGTTGGGGCGGATAGCCTTGTTGAGGAGGATAGCCCTGTTGAGGCGGATAGCCCTGTTGAGGCGGATAGCCCTGTTGAGGCGGATAGCCCTGTTGGGATGGATAGCCCTGGGGCGGCGGGTTGCCCCCCGGCGGCGGTTGACCGAATTCACTCATTGGACACTCCGTGGGCGACCAGCCGTACTTTTAGCACAAACCGCAGGCGCGGAGCTATTTGAAGCCGATGATCAGGCGGGTGAGCTCGATGCGAGAGCGCGTCTTCGTCTTTTTGAAGATGGACTTGATGTGGCTGCGAACGGTGGACTCCTCCACGCCCAGCAGGGCGGCGATGTTGTCGGTGGAGTAGCCACTGGCCACCAGGTGGGCCACCTGCTGCTCCCGGGAAGTGAGTCGCCGCAAGGCATTGGTGCGCTGATCGAGGGATTGTCTCTTGCCACCTACGGCAGCGTAGTCACCTGAAGGAAAATCCAGCCCCAGGATCACGAAGGAGGCCACCAGGGCGGGTCGTTCACGCCACAGGATCAGGCTCGTGGAAATCAGCACGGTGTGCTGGCCACCCTGGGCATCGACGATCTTGCGGGACATGTTGCGGTGGACTTTCTTTTCGTCCCCCAGCAGCCGCGCGATGTTGTCCTGGGAGGCCTCGCGCTCATCGGACGCAATGAACTGCATCGGCGACAACCCCAGCACCGACTCGGAGGTCAGCTCGTAGCCATATTTGTTGGCCACGTCGAGGAAAGCCTGGTTCGCATACACGATCTCCATCTCCTGCACGATCAGGATTGGGAGGGGCGCGTTGTCGAGAATTGCCTGGTGATCCATGGGGTACGGGAGCGATAGTCGATGGTACCGGCGATTCTATACCGAAATTAGTAAATCACCGCAAGCAGTTACCAGACAGGCTCCGCAAGGGAGCCTTGACCCTGGGGAATGCCCGATGTAATAGTAACTCAAAAGGGAGTTACTAAGTTGCAGCGCATCCTACTGTGAGAGGCCTCCGCCTCAATACCCCCAGGAACGTCATGAAGGCACCAAAATCGATCCTGACTCTACTCACCCTATGGACCTGCTCGGTGGGTGCCGCCGTGGCCACGGCTCAGCCTGCGGATCCGGCGCGGACTACAGACCCAGCGCGGACTGCAGACCCGGCGCGGACTACAGACCCGGCGCGGACTACAGACCCGGCGCGGACTGCAGACCCGGCGCGGACTACAGACCCGGCGCGGCCAGGCGAGCGCCCCGCAATAGACTCCGCGCGGGCCCGGGCCGCCAAGCCCACGCGACCGGCCACCGCGCGACCGGCCACCGCGTCGAAACCGGGCCCGTCCACCGGGACCACGCCCGCTGACACCCCGGCAAAACAGTCTCAGGACGCGTCCCCCGGGGGCCACGGAAAAAAGCCCACCTCCGTCAAGGACACCGGCTTCGGCTTCGGCTCCTACGGCCGCGTGGGCATCTCCACCGACGGCCAGGGCGGTCCGGGCCAACAGCTCAACCTGGCCGCCCACGGCCCACGCCTGGGCGAAGGACCCTACCTGGAGTTGGACCTGTACTATCGGATGCGCCCCTACCGCGACGTGCGCGTCAAAACCGTGGTGACCCTCGCCTTCACCGAGCAGCTCTTTCACTTCGATGGCGACTGGGCCAGCGGCCTGGCCCTGCGAAACCTCTACCTCGAGGGGCAGGACCTCTTCGTACGCGGCCTGTCGGTCTGGGTCGGCTCCCGCATGTACCGCGGGGATGACATCTACCTGCTGGACTTCTGGCCCCTAGACAACCTGAACACCGTGGGTGGGGGTGTCTCCTACGCCTTCGGCCGCACGAAGCTCGGCTGGCACCTGGGCGTAAATCGGCTGGCGGACCAGTACCAGTACCAGGAGGTGGCTGTGCCCGGGCTGAACAACACCTCCGAGATCGTCGTCCTGCTCAACCGGCAGCGCATGATCACCAGCCTCAAGGGCGAGCAGGCGTTTGGCGGAAAAAACGGCAAGCTCGGCGGCAAGCTCAAGCTCTACGGCGAATACCACTTCCTGCCCGCCGGGACCCTGGACGCTCATCTGCCCGCCCAGGAGCAGGAGCACCTGAGCGCCGACCACGGCTGGCTGGCCGGGCTGCAGGCGGGGCTGTGGAACTTCGGGCCGCGCTCCCATGTGAACCTGTTTCTGCGCTACGCTCAGGGACTGGCCGCCTACGGGGAGTTCGCCATCCCCTTCGGCCTGGCCACCGACAAGCGCGCCGCCAACGCCCGGGAGCTCCTCATGGCGGTGTCGGGGAACTTCGAGCTGAAGCGGTGGTTCGGGGTACAGTTCGGCGGCTACGTGCGGTACTTCAAGGACGCCGACCCCAACGAGTACGACTGGGATGACGGCTGGGAATACGTGGCCGTGGTCCGGCCGCACGTGTACCTGCACAAGCTCTTCGCCGTGGCCTTCGAGTTGTCCTACCAGGCGCGGAACCCGGCGGGGCTCAACCCCTGGACCCACCAGGCCGAGTCTCCCGGCGTCACCAAGCTGGCCGTGATGCCCCTGCTCACCTTTGGCAAGGGCAACTACGCGCGCCCGCAGCTCCGGTTGATCTACATGCTGGTGCACCAGAACGAGTCGGCGCGCATGAGCTACAACCCAGAGGATCCGCGGCGCGACCTGAAGGTCGGCCACTACATCGGCTTTCAGGCCGAGTGGTGGTTCAACAGCACGTACCGATAGTCAGTGAAGCGGGTGACACACATGTGTAGAACCAAATCGAGCAATGCAATGGGCAACCCCCAAACCGGTTGGACCGATGTGGGCAGATTGGGCAGATTGGGCAGACTGGGCAGACTGGGCAGACTGGGCAGACTGGCCTCGATCGCCTCAATGACCACGCTGCTGACCCTGACGGCGGGCTGCGTGGACGCCTCGGAGATCGAGACCGCCAGCGCCGTACGTCCGGTGTCCGTCGAGGACTGGCGAGACGAGATCATCTACCAGATCTTCGTGGACCGCTTCGCCGACGGGGATCCCAACAACAACTTCAACGTAGACCTCACGGCCAAGGGCTCCTACCACGGGGGGGACTGGCAGGGCATCATCGACAAGCTGGACTACCTGGAGGCGCTCGGGGTGACCACCCTGTGGATCAGCCCGGTGGTCAAGAACCTGGAGTCCGACGCGGGCTTCGGCTCCTACCACGGGTACTGGACCCAGAACTTCCTGGAAGTGAACCCACACTTCGGTGATCTGGCCAAGCTGCGAGAGCTGGTGGATGCCTGCCACGCGCGCAACGTGAAGGTCATCCTGGACATCGTCACCAATCACATTGGGCAGCTCTTTTATTACGACATCAACGGTAACGGGCAGCCCGACGACTTCTTCATCGGCGGCGGCGGCCAGGCCTACGGCTCCGAGAACACAGACTTCACCACGAACATAACCCGCACCTCCGAGTGGGATCCGGACTATGACAGCCGCGGTGTCCAGGCGTTCACGTCTCTGGGCGAGTCCGGCCCCAGCCCCGTGGAGTGGGTCTTCACCCCGGAGATCAACCGCATCCCGCCCGAGCCCCCGGAGTTCGCCAACCCCCAGTGGTACAACCGCCGCGGGCGGGTCACCGTGTGGCGCTACGAGCAGGAGGCCTGCCAGTACATCACCGGCCTGGCCGACCCCGGCTACTGGTGGGACGTACCGGAGTGTCGCGACTACATCCGCGAGCAGGAGATACGTGGCGACTTCCCCGGCGGGCTCAAGGACCTGGACACCACCCGCCAGGACGTACGCGACGCCCTGTTCCGGGTGTTCGCCTACTGGATCGAGACCGCGAACTTCGACGGATTCCGCATCGACACCTTGAAGCACGTGGAGCACGAGTTCTGGCAGGACTTCTGCCCGCGCATCCGCCGCCGCGCCAAGGAGCTGGGCAAGGACAACTTCTTCATGTTCGGCGAGGCATTCGACGGCCACGACGAGCTGCTCGGATCGTACACCGGCAACGATCAGGTGGACTCAGTGTTCTACTTCTCGCAAAAATACCAGGTCTACGAGGGCGTCTTCATCTACGGCAGTTCCACTTCACAGATGGAAGATCTCTTCGACGACCGCCAGGTGAACTACCCCGACACCGCCAACGTGGACGGCCCCACAGACGCCCAGGGCAACCCGGCGAGCCCGCGATCGCTGCTGGTGAACTTCATCGACAATCACGACGTGGGCCGGTTCCGCTACCAGTACAACGATCTGCGGGCCCACCACAACGCGCTGTTTTACCTCCTGACCCAGGACGGCATCCCGTGCATCTACTACGGCACGGAGCAGGGCTTCAACGGCGGCAACGACCCGGCCAATCGCGAGGATCTGTGGACCTCGGGCTATGATGAGGGCTACCCGACCTTCCGGTTCATCGCCGCGCTCACCAGCCTTCGCAAGCGTATCGCCCCGCTTCGGCGCGGCGACTTCGTCGTGCGCTGGTCCTCCGTGGCGCCGTCGGACAGCGGCGCTGACGACGCGGGCATCTTCGCCTTCGAGCGCACCTACGACGGTCAGACGGTGCTCGTGGTGCTCAACGCCTCCCACAACGACACGTCCACCGCCGCCGGCCTCACCACCAGCTTCTCCGCGGGCGCGACCCTGGCGAACCAGCTCTGCAACGAAGACGAGACCACCGGCTGGGCCGCCCATGAATGCACCCCAGGCGAAGGCGAGACCTTCACCGTCGGCGCCGACGGAACCCTAGACATCACCGTACCGCCGCGCACCGGCTTGATCCTGATGGAAGAGGGGACGTAGTTAACTTGTTAACTTTTCTGGATTCCATTGAAGGCTGAACTTGCTGTGATTTCAGCACATTCAGCCACACGATGGGATTCATGCTTCCACCAGATAGAGACCAAACCCCTAAAACCATTCCAAATCATTCCACTATTTCCGCCCGCTCCTTGAAAAAAAGTTAACAAGTTAACTACGTCCCCTTGACCTCCCCTAAACCTCCTGGTGGCTTGAGCTTGCGGGCGGGACGTGCCAACATCTGACCACCAACGGAATCGAGGGAACACCATGCGGCGAAAGATCATTGGAAGCATCGGGCTCATCGTGTGTGCGGCGGTGGCGGGCGCGGGTTGCCCCCGGGGCGGTACGGAGACGCCGCGGAAGGCGCCGGCCAGCCCCACGGCCTGTGACGAAGGGAAGCTCTGGTCTTGCTTCGAGCTGGGAAAAATGTACGCGGCGAATCAGAAGGATCCGCAGGCAAAGGTCCAGGCGCGACGGTATTTCAAGACCGCCTGTGACGGCGGGCTGGTCTCGGGGTGCAAAGAACTGCTCAAAATGGACGAGGAGCTCTGCGGCAACGGTGTCCCCGACGCCTGCTACCATCTGGGAGAAATATACCGCTTGGGAAACAAAGTCATCCGGGCGGATCCCGCCAAAGCGCGGTCCTACCACAAGGCGGCCTGCAGCGAGGGGGCGGCCGTGGCCTGTTACCAACTGGGCCTCCTTTGGCTCCAAGGTAAAGGCGGCAACCTGGACGAAACCCGCGGCAAGTACTACCTGCAGGAGGCGTGCAAGGCCAAGCACGCCGACGCCTGCAAAAGGCTGGAGAGATAGCCATGCAGTCAGTCGTACACACCCTCCTGGCGACGACTCTGTTGCTTTGGAGCGGCTGCGGGGGCGGCACCATCCACGGCAACGACAACGGCGCCCTGGCCGATGCCCAGGGCCAAATGGACGGGGCCACCGATGGTACCGTGGGCCCGGGTCCCGACGGAGCGACGCTCACAGACGCGGCACCCATGGACGACGCCGCGCCCGGCCCCGATGCCCAGACCACCGGCGTGGTGCCCCCCATCGGTGGCTCCTCGGGGGGCGCGGGAGGATCCACCGCGCCGGGCGGTGCCTGGGACAGCGCAGGCGGTATCAACTTTCTCATCATCATTCCCAGCAGCTACTCGCAGACGGTGCCCAACCGGTTGATGATCGTGTATTCGGGCACCGAGGGCGCCCAGATGATGACCAACAACCTGCTCCAGGTAGCGGGCCCCTTTGGCCTGGGAGACGTGATCTTCGCCGTGTTGGACGGAACCACCTACTACGGAAACGGCGCGGCGGGGGCCACGGTTCTGGACGACCTACGGTCTCGCTACAACATCGACAACGACCGCACCTTCCTGCTCTCCGAATCGGCGGGCACCTCCGCGGGGCTGCAGCTCGGCCTGAACCTGCGGCAATCCTACTTCGCCGCCTACTGGGCCAACGACGTAAACGCCCAGGCCACCCCGACCGCCAACGCCGCGGCCCTGGGCTTCGCGCCCTGGGGCAACGCCGGCCCCGGCGGAGACTTTGTCGACGCCAACGCCATCGTGGCCGGCATGCAGTCCGCCGGCTATCGTCTACCCGCCGACGCCCCCTACTCCGGACCGGGCGCCTCCATCCACGGCGACCAACAGCAGTTCCTGGCGGCCATCGATTTTTTCGACGGCAAGAGCCGACAGTAGCGCAAAACCTCCGGATCGCCCTCCCAACGTGGAAACGGATCCGGAGTTAACTTGTTAACTTTTCGGGATTCCATCGTACGAATGATGCCCGTTCACGCGTCTAGGGGCAAGGAGGGCACACCGGCGAGGATTGATTGTAGTTGCAATTCCTGCACGCGATATCGTCGCAGTCCGCGTGACCGTTTCCGTCGTTGTCCAGACCATCGGAGCAGGTGTACAGGTTGCCCTCGCATACCGTCACCACCATGCTGCCCTGGCAGGACCAGTCGGCACAGTCGATGTGTCCGTCGTTGTCGTTGTCCACACCGTCTGCGCACTGCGCGTCATCGGTCTCTTCGTTGGGACAGAAACCGTAGTCTTGACACCCGAAGTCCGCGCAATCGGTGTGGCCGTTGCTGTTGTTGTCCACCCCATCGGCGCACAGCGCCGCCGTGTTTTCCATGTACGTGGCGCAGACCGTCACCGCGGCGTTGAAACGACACGACATGTCCTGGCAATCCGCGTAGCCGTCGGCGTCATTGTCCGAGCCGTCGGAGCACTCAACGTCGCCGGTCTCTTCGCCGCACACCCCGGCGGCCAGCACGTCTGGATGCGCCCTGCACCCCCAGTCGTCACAATCAATCAGACCGTCCCCGTCGTTGTCCTTCCCGTCGTCGCACCGGGTGGGGTCGTTCTCTCTGCAGGCGCCAGAGACCAGGCAGTCGATGTCCTCGCAATCGACAAATCCGTCCCCGTCGTTGTCGGTGGCATCGTCGCAGATCTCGCTCACCAGATCACAGACCCCCTGATCGGCGGCCACCACGAAATCGTCCGAAGAACGGGAAACCAGGGCATAGTAAAAGAAGTAGTCGATAACTCCGGTGACCCGGGAATAGCAGGTGCCATCCGAGGTCGCGGCGGCGCCATCCATCAGATCGTTTCCTACGAGGAGCCCACCTCCAAACAGGACGTTTCCATAGGAATCGAGCCCTGTGCGCCGAACATTCTGGACGGCCACGAGCACCCCTTCGTACTGCTCGGCGCCCGGCTCGGTCATGATGATCTGGGGGGAAGCGATGAGCTCCGGATCCAGAGGTGTGCCAACCTCCACCGGCTCAATGGTAGCGCCACTAAGCTCGGTCATGGTTCGGCCGGAGGTGTCGCTGGTGAGCGCGAACTCCTCCTTGACCCCGGTGACGTTGACCACATGCCCAATGGTGAGGTCGGCCAGGGTCCCCCCCGTCACCGTCGGTCCGTATAGGAGCAGGCCACTGTAGGATCCCCCATCGGGCTCCTGAACGAACACGTCCCCGTCATTGGGTCCGTACAGATCCACCGCGGTGACGACCACGCCGTGGAGCAGGACCGTCTCCCCCACGGGGATAAAGTCCGGGTCGCTTTCATCCTGGATCTCGTAGATGGTGTCATCGTCGACGGCGTTGCTGTTGTTGTCGTTGGTCTGGTTGCTGTTGGTCTGGTTGTCGTTGCTGTTGTTGTCGTTGGCTTGATTGCTATTGTTGTCGTTGGTGCCGCCGTCGTCATCACCGCAGCCATCAGCGAACAGAAGAACCATTGCACACAGCAAAATCCCGGCCGGTCTCAGATACATGATATTCACCTCCCCAGTAAGTGTTCTGATACCTGGAACTAATCACAACATCCCCCAATGAGCCAATTGAAAACAGCGCATCACCGCGATAAACTCTCCAGTAATTCTAGCGACAAACATCTCATCTCGGTTTGAGAATCGCAGAATTGTCCCCCCGCCAATTGCACAGTGCGTGTGTCAAAAACATCGAAAGAGCAAAACCTCCGGATCGCCCTCCCAAAGCCTACTTGATTCGGACGCTAGCTGTACGCCCCTTCACCGTGAAGCGAAGCACCTTGACGCCGGGCGCAAAGACCAGCGGGAATGACTGGAGCTTCTCGTTCGGACCACCCTCGTCCCAGAGCACTATCAGCTCCGCCCCGAGCCGTCGGTTCCGCATGCGCGGCAGTCGGCGCACCTCCAGTTGATAGACGCCGGTGGCGTCAGGGCGTCGGACGTCGAAGGCCTCGATACCAAACTGCGGCCCCAGGGTGTCAGCGCGGTGAAGCCGGCCGCGCGGGTGGGCGCCCCATAGCTCGATGGCCGCGTCGGGGTGGTGCCAGGTGAGCACCACCCGCAACTTGCGCGCGTGGCGCAAAACGCCGCTACGTCGGGTGAGGGAGGCCAGGCTGGCCAACAGCGAACGATCGCCCTTTTTTCGCGCCCGATCCCGCAGACGCGCAAGCTGCACCGAGGCCCACAGCAACGCCCAACGCGCCGCGCCCCGACTGCCCGTAGCGCTGGCGGCCACCCGTTGCTCGAGGCGCAGGGCCTCGTTGATGCGCCCCGTGCCCGCCGCGGCCAAGGCCAGCAGTAGCTGCACCGAAGCGTCGTGGGGTACCAGCACCGCCAGGGTCTGATACTGCCGATAGGCCTCGTGGAACCAGCCAAAGGCCCGGTAGAGATCCCCCAGGCGTCTCCGGGCGAGGGGATCGGTCGGGCGAAACTCCACGATCTCCGAGAAGACCCGCTTGGCCAGGGTCTGCTGACCCCGTCGGGCCCAGTACTCCCCGGCTGCCGTTCGCAGCCGGGCGCTGGCGTAAGGGTTCCCCACCACCGAGCGACAGATACGCTCCGCAGCCGGGTAGCGCTTGGCGAGCTCGAGCAGGTCCAGCAACAGCAGCTTGACGACTACGTTGCGGGGATACTGGGCCGCCAGGGTGTGTAGCTGCCTGATACGTTCGGCGTCGCTGCGCAGTCGGCCCAGGAGCTTGACGATCTGGGCTCGGGTCAGATCACGCCCCGGGTAGAAGGCGTTGTTTGCCAGGCGCAGATCCCTGGCTGTTCGGATCCGGGCGTAGATCATGCGCCGCAGGTAGGTCCGAGCCCCCCAACCGACAGTTTTGCCGTATCGCAGGGTGAAGCGCGTCATCTGTTTCACGGACCCCAGCCGGTTCAGGATCAGCCGCAGCAAGGTCCGCCGGTCCCGCCAACGCCGCGCCTCGCAGTGTCGCCGGGCGTCCACCCAGACCTCGGCCGCGCCGTGGATACCCGCCTTGCGCCGAAGCCGCTCCCGCCACAGGATGGCCCGGTTGGCCAGGGGCTGCCCCGACGCCGCCGAGCAGCGCTTGGGCTTGTGGGGCCGATCCTGGATCGTGATGTGCACGTCGATGCGGTGCCGACTGACCGAGGGCGGTGAAGGCTTGCTCACCGCGGCGGGCTTGAAATGGAAGGGGTAGGTCACAAAGGGCATGGAGCCCTGGGGCTTGGGGAACCTCCACCGGCGTACGGATCTCTTGATGCACCCCTCGGTCCGCCCGTGGTTCAGGGTCGTATGCGCGATGGACACCCGACCCACATTCCCGCCCTTGGCGATGGTGAAGGACACCTTGACCATGCCCTGCAGCTTGGGGTTGGTGGGTAGCCCAATGGACATGTAGCAGTACTTGATCTCATTGAGGTGCCGCCGGATGACTCGCCGGATGGTGGCCGCGTCCAGTCCACCGCTCACCGACGCCCGACTCATGAAGACCCTCGGCGAGCGGCTCTTGAACTTGCCCACACCAAAACCGCTGCCGCCCAGGCCAAAGCCATCACCATCTTTTCCACCGCTACCACCGCCGCCGCCGCCCTTTCCGAACCCGCTCCGGGCGCCGCTCCCCTGCCCGCCCAGGACGCCGCCGCGCGGAAGATTCCGTGCCAATCCCTCGTCCAAGCCACGCAGCGTATCCACCGACCCGGTCCCCTTGGTGACGGTCTTCTCTTCGAAGCTCCGCGCCACCTTGGGGGGCATGGGTCGACGCGATCGCGGGACCACGGTGGCGCCCGCGAGACCGCCACTCCGAGCTTTCGCCCGATCGTCCAACTTGCCGGAGGACCCGGTGCTACGCACCCGCATCTTCTTGCTGGACTCCTTCGCCGGCGCCTCCTTATCCTGGTCACTCGCGGGACTCGCGGCGGGGTCGTTGAGCAGGACCTCAGACCGGTCCGGCTCGCGCTTGTCCTTGCTCTTGGAGTCGACGTTGCTCCTTTTCCCCTGCTTCGCCTCCTCCCGGCGCTCGGCCTCGCCACGCTTAGCGTCCTTCAGCGTCAGCTGGAAGGCCGTCTGCTCAGCCTGGGTCTTCTTGCGCAGGTTGCCATCGATGGTCAGCTCCCGGGCGCTAGGCACGTAGATGGAGGTGTGCTCGGTGATGAGCCCAAAACGTGTGCCCAGCTCGGCCACCTCTTCGCGCCCCGCCCCACCGGCCACCAACTGGGCCAGCCGTGCCGAGCCCCAGCGCCGCCGCAGCTTGCCCCGATCTTCGATCTCGACCGTGCGAATACGATAGGTTCCTTCTCGGCCGTTTATCTCCCGCCCCTGGTACCAGCCGGTGAGCCGCAGGACGTCGGGCACCTTGCCCCGAAGCCGCCCCAGCACAACCAGGTCCCGTCCCGCCACCACGCTCACCGGGTCCGTGGGGAAGACCCGCTCCACCCCGGGGCCGAGGTCCACGCGCACCTTGCTCATGACCGGCCGACTGGCGTGGGCCGACACCTTCAGGGCCGCAATGGCCGCGGAGATACGGTCCGTCACTCGCAGGGCCAGGCCGCCGTGGTGTCTGGCCAGGGCGTCTAGGAGCCCCAGGTTGGACTCGCTGCCCACGGCCACGCCGTAGATCCGCGCCGGTACTGCCTGGCGGCTCAACCGCAGCCGCAGGCCCCGGGCGTTGAGCTCGCCCACCGTGGGCACGCCGTCGCCGATGTACACCACTGCCCCGCCCCGCCCGGGCTGTAGCAGGTCCGCCGCCCGGGTGAGCACCTGCCCCAGATCCGTGGCGCCGCCCACGGAGCGCCGGGCCAGGCCATCCAGGGTCTTGGCGATGAGAGGGCCGGTGACCGGCAACAATGCCGGTTTGCCACCCACCGCGCTGAAAACGTTCAGGTCCGCCCCCAGCACCGCCACGCGGTCACCCTGGCCGAGATGGCGTAGCAAGGCCTCCACCATGGTGCGCCCGAGTTGTAGCTCCGACGGGTCCGTGTCAGCGGACAAGTCCACCACGACCACCAGATCCAACCCCCGACGCTTCCCCTTTCGCTGGAGCTCCCGGGGCCGCACCCGGACCATGAGGTAGCGTCCATCCTTGCTCTTGTTCTTCGCCAAGAAGCCCCGTGCCTCCTTGGCCTTTCGTCCGCCCCGCAGGGCCACCACGAAATCTGCTCGCGGACGGAAATCCGACCGGCGCAGCAGCACCTGGTTTCGCTCCACCCTGGCACCGAGGGTCGCGTCGATACGCGTGGCGCCACTTCGGTGCAGATTCACCTTGAGCTCCAGCTCCTGGATCATGGGCGCCACGCCGCTTTCACTGGCCATGGGATAGCGCCAACGGCGCACGTCTCCATCCCACTGCAACCACTCGGAATAGGTGATCACCACCCGCCGCGTGGACCCCGCCTTGATGGGGTAGATGTGGGACTTGTACCGTCCCGGCGCCTCCCACTCCAGCAGGGCCGGATCGTCCCGAGAGCCCACGTAGACCTGCTTACTGTACGACTTGCGCGCGGCCTTCTTCTCCTTGACGAAGCCGCAGACAAGCTGGGTACCGCCGCCGCGGTCTATGCAGAAGGAGCGTAGGATGGCCCCGCGCGGTACGCGAATACGATACACGCCCTCCAGGTCGTCCGAGGCCGGATTGAAAAACACCTGGTCCACGATGGTGGTTACGAGATCCTGGTCCACGGTGGCCTGCACCTTGAGGTTGCGCGTGGCCAGGGGAAAGCTCGCCCGACCCCAGGAGCCGGGCACCCGGGCGCCAATTTGCCCCATACCCGCCGGACTGGCGGGGACGTCCGGCGCGGGCCAGGCCAGGCCGCCGGTCCAGTCCTCCCACAGCGCCTCGGGCTTCACCGATACCCCCTTGGGACCGATGACCGCGCGGTCCCCAGCCACCACCTCCACCCGGCGGTTCTGATGCAGGATCTCCACGCGACCGCGGGCCACGTACACCAGGGGGCGTCCTCCCGGAGGGAACCGTAGCTCGAAGCCGGCGGCGGAGGCCTGGATCCGCGCATCCCCCGCCCACACCTGCGAAGGGGAGCCGGGTGGGGCCTCGATCCACGCCACGCCGCGGGCAAGCGCCAGCCCGGCCGAGCGGACGAGCACCTCGGTCTGCCCAGGCACCAGCGCCCGCAGCCCGCCGTCGTGAAGGATCCAGGCCCGGCCGGATCGCGCAATCACCCTGGCCCCAGGGGCCAGGCGGGTCTCCCACTCGGCCAACGCGGTCTGCCCCCCTTGCCGCACCTCCACCGTGGGTCGGATCACCCGCACCGTGGCGATGGCCGAACCCACCGTCGCCGACGACGTGGTGCGTTTGCTACAGCCCCACAACCCCAGGGTGACAATGACCACACCCAGTACCAGCCGACATCCAGCCCTCGTCATGAACAACTCCTCAGATTGCCTCTACCTGCAGACCATAGACACCGGGTAATCGCCCCGGTTCCCACTATATCCCAAAGGGTATACGGTCCACCAGGAGAGAGGGTCTACGCCTAACGCGGACGTTTTGAGATCATTCCAGTGAGCTGCTTCTTCGCCGCGGCGATGTGCTTCTGCAGGCGGTCCTGAAGGGCACGCCGGTCGGCGAGGTGCTTCTTGGCTGCGGCGAGCTGCTGGGCGAAGTCCACGGTGGTACCGTCGTCTTTGACCCGGGCCACAAAGACCGCCGCGCGTTTCAGGGGAGCGGACAGGCGCGCCACGGCGGTGGCTTCGGTCTCGATGGTGAGGGTGATTCGCTGGAGCGCCGTCTCGCTGATCATGCCGGCCTTGCCGAGTTTCACAAGCTCCTTCTGAGCTGCCGCCAAAGCCGCCCGGGAGGAGCGCTGGCGCTGACCCGCCAGGTGCAGGGTGATGAACACGAAGGAGAGCGGGCCTTTTTTCCGAAGCCAGCTTCGAGGGTCCACCGAAGCGTCGGGGTTCTGGGTCCGCGGTCCGGCGTCGACCCGTGTGCTTACCGGTGTGCCGGCGTCGCGGTGATCCCGCTGGGCCTCCTCCCGGGCACACTGACGGCCGGAGTGCAGGAACAGACCCACCAGGGCCACCACACAGAGCAAGCCGCCCACCACAGAGATCAGCCCGGCACGGGTCCGGGTGAACCGGAGCCACCACCGCTCCACGGCGCCCGGCGCCCTTTCGGGCGTCGGGGGCGGATCCTTGCGCGGCGGCTCGTAGGGCTCGTCCTCCTCCTGGCCGTCCTCGTCCTGGAGCTCCCGCAGCGCCTTGGAAGACGCCTCGAGCCCCTCGGCGCAAACGGGGCACTCCTGCAGATAGTCGCGGGCCTCCTTGAGCTCGCCGGTGAGTTGGCGGCCCATGACCGCCGCGTCCACGATGCCCGGGATGAGGGACTGGTACTCCACGCAGAGATCAAGGTGCCCCTCGGCGATCATGCGCTCATACTCGGCGGCGTCGTCGACGACCATCCGGAGCAAGGCGTCCTCACCATCGGGCCTGGTGCGTTTGCTCACGTGCTCTCTCCCCTCTGCTGGCGCCGGACCTTGCCGAGGGCCCGAATGAAGGCCTCTCGGAAGCGGTTCAGGCGCACCCGGTGCTTGGTCCGCTTGCGTTCGGACCAGCGACTCGTGTCACCATGCAGTAGCTGAAACAGGTTCGTGTCCAAGGTCGTCACCAAACCCTCGGCGTCCCGGGTGCGGGTCAGCTCGAGGATCCGCGCCGCGATCTTCCGTACATGCCGCCCACCCCCGCCACCGGTACCCGCCAGGGACTCCAGGACGGTGAATCCATCCGCGGCCCGGGACTCGAATTCGGCGGTCACGCCGTGGGCACCAGGCACACCCTGGAGGTCGAACAAATGGTGGGCCTCGTCTAGATCCACCCGGTGGCGCGGCCCCGCCGGCGAGGCGCAATCCACCGTGTCCGCCGAGCCCCGCGCCACGTGGGTCACCCCAGCGCGGCGGCGATGAACCTCCCGCACGAGGTTCTGCATGGTCACCGCGAGGTAGGCCTTCACCGAGACGCTTCCCACCTCGAGCCCCCGACGGCTGATGGCCTTCCAGAGTCGCAGACACACCAATTGAACGTAGTCGTCGGGCGTGTGGCTCTCGTCCACCGCGCCCCAGGCCTTGCTGGCGGAAAGTCGCCTCAGGAAAACGCGCAGCTCGGTCCAGGCCGCCGGATCCCGCTCCCGCAGTAGCGCCACGAACTCCGCGTCGGGGACGCGGCCCAGCCGGCGCTCCGCCGCGGCCGAATCACGGGTCTGTTCCTTCGAACCATCCATTGGACCATCAATTTAGCATTCAAAAACAGTCGCTTCTCACTTTCTGCGATTTTTTCCGTAACGCGAGCGGCCAGGTGCCATCTCAGTCTATGTACGCAGCGAGGTCGCATCCGGCGGCCTGGAGAACATCCCGCAAATTGTCGTATCGGCCGAAACCGGTGGAGGCGTAGCCATGTCCGAGCTGAATCTATTTCAATCCATCCTCCGAAAGACCCGCTTCCGACTGCGCCTGCAGCAGATGGCAGAGCGCGCCACCACCTGCAGCGCCCTCGGCCTGGCGGCGGTCATCGTCGGGCTCTTTGCGTACAAGACCCGTACGCTCGGCTTCGACTCCCTGGTGCTGGGCCTCTACGGCTCGGTGGCAGTGACCCTGGCGGGCGCGATCTGGGGTCTGATGTCGCCCATCAGCGCTCAGGCCGTGCTCAAGCGGCTGGATCGGGTCCACCACACCCGGGACGCCCTCGGCTCAACCCACGACTTCCTGACCCGGCTCTCACAGGAGCCCGACCACCAGCACCGCGCCTTCATGGAAGCCCAGGTCCGACGCACCGCTCAGATCCTACGCACCCTCGATCCCCAGCGAGCCTCCCGCTTTCGCCGTCCACGGGACATCCCCGTCGTGGGCGTGCTGAGCCTCGCCCTGGTGGCCTTCGTCGCCATGGGGGTTCCCGTGCGGGGCAACGCCCACGCCTCGGTGCCGCCGGTCCAGAAAGTCGAGGGAATCACGCTACCCACAGCTTACTACGCGGAGCTCACCCGGGAGATCCGGGAGCTCGAGCGGTTGGCGAAAAAGCACTCAGACCCCCAGCTCACCGCCTTCCTGAAGGAGTACCAGCGGCTGCTCGACGCGCTCAAGCGGGGCGACCTCACCCGGGACGAGCTCGAGAAGGCGCACAAGGCGTTGCTGCTGCGCCACTTCCCCGGAGTGCAGCACGAGCAGGCCCAGCTCAAGGCGTTGGCGAACCACCTGGCCAAGGCCGGGCAGGCCATGGCGCAAAACAAGCACCTGAAGCACCTGGCCAAGGCACTCAAGCAGCACGACCTGAACCGAGCGGCCAAAGCCATCGATGCTCTGAAGAAGCTGCTCGACAAGTCCAAGCTGACCCCACGGCAGCGACGGAAAATCGCCAAGGCCCTCAAGAAAGCCGCCGGGCAGGTCAAACAGCGCAAACCCCAGCTCCCGCAACAAAAGAAGAACAACGCCCAGCTCAACAAAAAGATCGCCCAGGCTCGGAAGCAGCTCACCCAGCTACGGAAGCGGCTGAACAAGGCGACGGACAAATCCAGCCGAGATCGCCTGAGACGACAGTTCAAGCAACAGAAGCGAAGACTCCAACGGCTCGTGCAACAGCAGCGCCGGCTCGCCCAGAACCGCCGCACCCTCGAGCGACTGTCTCGCACCATGAAGCAGCTTGCCCGCCAGATGAAGAACGGGAAGTTAGACGCAAAAACCTCCAAGCTGCTGACCAAGCTGCAGTCCCAGCTCAGCCGGTACCAAAGCCAGTACCGCCGCGGCATAAGCCGAAGCCAAGGCGTCATGAGCGCCAAAATGCTCAAGCAGCTGCTCCAGCGACTGCGCAAAAATCGCCCCTCCAAGGGACAGCTCTCCGGCTATCTGAAAAAAGCCCTGGGCAGCAAGGGGTGCCCGAGCTGCAAGGGCCAGGGCCAAACCAAGAAGTCAGGCTGCTCCAAGTGCAACGGCTCTGGCGGCCGTCCCGGCGCGGGTCTACGGCCCGGCGCGGGTCTACAGCCGGGTGCGGGTCTACGGCCCGGCACGGGTCTACAGCCCGGCGCAGGCACCAAACCCGGCGGGCTCAAGGCCGGCCAGGGACACCGCCCCGGGGGCGTGCACGGTCGCCCCACCAACCTCGACAGCAAGCATGTCGCCAAGACGGTCCCCGGCCAGCACGGCAAAGGCCCGTCCGAGGTGAACGTCTACAAGGGCAGCGCCCAAAAAGGATTCAGCTCGAGCAGCTACCGGAAGGTCTACGTGTCGTACACGAAGATCCGCCAGGCCGTGCTCAACGCCGAGCAGGTGCCCCCCGGATACCGGGATCGCATCCGCCGCTACTTCTGGCTCATTCGACCTAGATAGGAACTAGATAG
>JAOZUO010000002.1:0-11264 GCA_029938605.1 Deltaproteobacteria bacterium
CTCGGGATATGCGCCCGCTCCCCACGGTGGCAGGGAGGGAGGCTGGGGACCCGCTTTCCGCGGCGGCAGAGGGGAACGGATATATTCACATGGGGTGGTGCCGGGTCGGAGGTACCCTGAGGCATTTTGGTTGCCAGGCTGGATGGCATTCTGGTTGCCAGGCTGGATGGCATTCTGGTTGCCAGGCTGGCTGGATGGCTTGCCCCCGACCCCCGCGACGGTGTAAATCATCCGCATGGGCAATCTGAACCTCATCGAGCAGCTGATGGACCGGGGCGTGGTCATCCACGCGCCCGAGGCAACGGTGATCCGCGACGTGAACCCGGAGCGCGTGGAGGCGGGCGTGGTGATCCATCCCGGCTGCGTGATCTGTGGGGACCAGACCCTGCTGGGGCGCGGGACGGAGCTCGGACGGGCCGGGGGCGGTTACTTCGAGAACGTGTGCACCGGACGGAACGTGGATCTCTTTGGCGGCTACTTCATCGACGCGGTGTTCCTGGACGGGGTGATCGTGCGGGGCCACGCGGAGATGCGGGGGGGCACGCTCATGGAGGAGGAGGGGGAGGCCGCACACCACGTGGGCTACAAGATGACCATCACCATGCCGTGGGTCATCGCCGGCAGCCTGGTGAACTTCTGCGACGCCCTGGTGGCCGGAGGCACGGCCCGCAAGGACCACACCGAGATCGGGAGCTGCATCGCTCTGTACAACTTCACGCCGCGGGGAGACAAGGTCGCCTCGCTCTTTGGCGATGTGGCGCGCGGCGTGTTCCTGCGGTCGCCGCGGATCTTCGTGGGCGGGCAGTGTCAGGTGGTCAGCCCCGTGAAGGTGGGGTACGGCGCCGTGCTGGCGGCGGGCTGTGCGGTGCGGCGCTCCGTGGGCGAAGGCAGGCTCTACGGGGAGCCTGCGCTGGCTTTGGACCAGCCCTTTGACGCCCAGCGGTACGGCCGCCTGGAGCGGGTGTTACGACTCAGCGTGGAGTACGTGGCCAACCTCTGGGGGCTCGCCACCTGGTACGAGTTGGTGCGACTCCCGGGCGCGGCGCCCTTCGAGCAGAAGCTCTACCAGGCGGCCCTTGGCCAGGTACGAGCAGGGATCGCCGAGCGCATCAAACGGCTGGACCGCATCGTCGCGCGGTTGCCGGCGTCGGCCCAGATTCATCGCGCCGACCTGGCCGCCGGTCTGGCACCGGACCGCGCTGCCTGGCACCGGTCGCGGATCGCGGAACATGAGCTGGCCATGGAGCGGTGGCCCGAGGTGAAGCGGGCGCTCGCCGAGTCGCCCGATCATGACGGCTTCGAGGGGCTCGAGTCGGTGGCGGCCCAGTTCGCCTCCGCCCGGAGTCACCAACCGGTCCCGTCCTATCTGAGCCTAGTGCAGGGGCTCGACGACGCCCAGGTGGCGTCCGGCCAGGCGGACCTGCAGCGCGTGGTGGACCGCGTCGGGGCACTGGGGCGATGGTCTTTGGAGGACTGAACGATGAGCATCGACAAGCGTTTGGCGTTGATTGGCGGCGCTGGGACCATGGGCACCGCCGTGGTGCGGGGGCTGTTGCAGGCCGAGGCCGTAGCTCCTGAGCAGATTGTGGTCACCGCCCGTCACGAGCGGTCCTTCGAGCATCTGCGGCAGTACCATGTGCGGCTCACCACCGACAACATTGACGCGGTGCAGGGCGCTGACGTGATCCTGCTGTGCGTGCATCCGGACCAGGTGGCGGGCGTGGTCGAGGAGGTGAAACCGAGCCTGGTGGCCGAGCCGTTGATCCTGTCGCTGGCCACGGGGATCCCCACGGCGCGCATTGAGGCGCTTGTGGGTGAGTTGGCGCCCGTGGTGCGGGCGACGCCCAACCTGGCCGCCGTGGTGGGGGCCTCCATCACCGTGGTCTGCGCCGGGCGGTTGGCCGAGGAGACACATCTGGAGCTGGCCGAGGAGATCTTCGGCACCGTGGGCGAGGTGGAGCGACTGGACGAGCGCCACATGAACGCCTGCACGGCCCTGGTGGGCTGTGGTCCGGCCTTCGTGTTCAAGTGTATCGAGGCCCTGGCCGAGGGAGGCGTCAAGATGGGGCTGCCGCGCATGGCCTCCCGACGCATGGCGGCGCAGATGATGCTCGGGGCGTCGAGCCTGGTCCTGATCACCGGGGAGCACCCAGCGGCCCTCAAGGACCAGGTGACCACGCCCGGGGGCTGCACCATCGACGGTATCACCAAGCTGGAGGAGCGGGGTCTGCCCATTGCTCTCATCGAGGCGGTGGAGACGTCAGCCCTCAAGGCAGCCAAGCTCTTTGATTCCTGACCGGGCGGGCCGGTCTCAGGATATAGGGTATTCCTAGGTGTAAGGCTTAGGCCTACGGGGCGTTATAGGGCAGGGGACACAGATCCCTTGATAGGAGTACTACCATGATGGGCATGATGGGCATGATGGGCATGATGGGCATGACGGGCAGGACGGGCAGGACGGGATGGAATCGAATGAAGTGGGGATTTCGATGGATTCTGGGGGCTTCGCTGCTCCTGGTCGCGACGCAGTGTCGTACGGACAAGCCCATCGATCCCACGGTGCGGCCCCGGGTGCGGGCCCGTGGAGCGAGCCCGGATCCTTTCGCGGCGGCCGGCGCTCTGGCGGAGAACCTCTCGGCCGGGACTTTCAAGCTCAAGGCGGGACCCAAGCCTCCGGCGCGAGTGGGCGAGACCCTGAAGTTGGCCTTCCCGCCTCCGGTGAAGCAGAAGACGGAGCCGTCGACGGTCAAGGCGCCGCCGCTGAAGGTGGTGCGGACCCAGCCCACCGGGAACGTGGGGCTCCAGAACGCGGTGACGGTCTCCTTCAACCAGCCCATGATTCCCCTGGCGTCCTTGTCGGACCTGCGCAAGCTGCCCGCGCCGCTGCTGGTGACGCCCAAGCTCGAGGGTCAGCACCGCTGGCTCGGTACGCGCACCCTGTCGCTGGAGGTCCGTGGACGGATCCCCTACTCGACGCGGTACACGGCCTGGGTGCCACAGGCCACCACATCGACGGCGGGCAAGGTGCTCGACAAGAAAGTCTCGTGGACTTTCGAGACCCCGCGGCTGAAGATCCTGCGGTCGCTGCCCAGCGGATCCCGGGCGGTGCCCGACACGCCCATCGCCCTGTTGTTCAACCAGCGCATCGACGTCCCCAAGGTCCTCGCAGCGCTGAGCCTCACGGGCCGGGGGGCCTCCCGGTTGCGCCTGGTGCCGCGGCGCCAGTGGAAGAAGCTCGGTCCCTTCGGCGTGGCGGCCTCGGGCTGGGAGAAGGGGCGCGTGATCGTGGTCAAGCCTGTACGGGCGTTGCGCAAGGGGACACTGTATGTGCTGAACATCAAACGCGGGCTCGCGGCGGGGGAGGGGGCGCTGCCCACGAAAAAAGCGTTGAGCAGGAGATTTCGGACGTACGGGCCCTTGCGGGTTAATTATGTTCGGTGCGGCCACCGTCGTCGTCCCTGCCGGCCCAGCACGTACAAGTACGTGAGCTTTTCCAACCCCATCAAGAGCGCGGATCCCACCAAGATCATCACCATCGCTCCAAAGGTACAGGACTATCGGGTCTCCTGTAGCTGGAGCTCCTGCCGGCTCAACGGCAAGTTTTTGCCGCAGACCAAATACACGGTCACCGTGGCTTCGCGTATCGAAGACGTCTACGAGCAGAAGCTGGGGCGCAGTTGGCGGGGGAGCTTCTTCGTGGGGGACGCCTTCCCGCAGTTGCAGATGCCCGTGTCGGGCGTGATGGGCACCACCGAGACCCGGGGCAACCGGCAGCTCCTGGTGCGTTCCATCAACATCCGATCCGTCAACGCCACCCTGGTCAAGGTCCTGCCGCGGCTGATCCCCGTGGCCCTGAGGGCCACCGACAAGCGCCACCACTGGAAGTACCGGAAGTACTCCATGGCGAGCGAAATCCCCGGCTCGAAGATCGCCCAGCGGTTGCGCTTCAATCGCAAGTCGAACAAGTGGCGGCGTACGGGGCTCCCGCTGGATCTCGGCGTGGGCACGGGCAAGCCCGGCGTCCTCTTCGTGGAGCTGCACGCTCCGGAGCTGAGGAAGCGCTCACGGTACGCGCGGGTCTACCGCCGCATGTTGGTGCAGGTGACGGATCTGGGGCTGACGGTACGCTACGATGTGGACCGGCTGCTGGTGCTGGTGACCGGGTTGCAAAGCGGCCAGCCCCTGCGCGGCGTGGACGTGACCCTGTACAGCGAGACCGGCAAGAAGCTCACGGAGGGGCGCACGGATGGGCGCGGGTTCCTGGAGCTGTCGGGCGCCCGTCGACTCAAGCGCAGAGGGCCGGTGGTGTTGGTGGCCACCAAGGGGAATGACGCGGCCTTTTTGCGGCTGATGGGTGGTGGTCAGGAGGGGTACGCCAGCGGGTATCGTCGCTACGGGCGGCTTCCTTCCATCAAGCGGGTGCGTTCGCACCTGTACACCGAGCGCAGCCCCTACCGGCCCTCAGAGACCGTGCACCTGACGGGCGTTTTGCGGGTGGAGGACACTCGCGTGGGCGGCGGCATCGAGCCCCTGCGCGGCGAGAATCTCAAAGTGAAGTACTGGATCCGAGACGCCCGGAGCCAGCTCGTGGTCAAGGCCAAGGAGCTCAAGGTAGATCGCGACGGCGTCTTCCGGCTGGACTTCAAGATCCCCGAGGGGGCGAGTCTGGGCAACTGGCGCTTCCGGGGGACGGTGCTCGGCACGGGCATCGCAGACGGCAAGGGCGTGTACCACTCCTTCCGGGTGCTGCACTACAAGACCCCCGAGTACAAGGTGAGCGTTAAGGCGCGCGGGGAGCCCTATTTCTTTGGCGCCACCATGAATGGCGAGATCCAGGGATCGTACTACTACGGCACGGCCATGGCCGGCGCCCCCGTGAAGTGGACCCTACGCCGGACCGTGGGCAGCTTCCGGCCGCCGCACCATAGTGGTTTTCGTTTCGGCGAGCTGCGGGACTGGGCCTGGCGGTGGCGCTACAATCGGGGCTGGCGGGGCGGACGAACCGGAAGCTACTACACCAGGGGCGGTCAAAAGGGATCCATCATCGCCCGGGGGGAGGACCAGTTAGACAAGGACGGTCGGCTCCGTGTGGCGCGGAAGCTGGCCTTCTGGCCGAACCCCCAAAAGGGTCCGGGCCAGGGCGTGGGCACCGTGGGCGCCTTCACCCTGGAGGCGGAAGTGTTTGACAAGAACCGGCAGTCCATCGCCGGTCGCAAGGCGGTCACCGTGCACCCGGCGGCGGTGTATGTGGGCATGCGCATGAAGAAGGCGTTGGTGCGGGCCAACCAGGACGCCACCGTGCAGGTGGTGGTGGCGAATCTCAAGGGCAAGCGTCTGGGAGGCCGGCGCGTGAAGATCATCGCCACGCAGCAGAAGTATCAGCGTTCGGCGAAAAAGGTCCGCGGGGTGTGGACCTTCCGGTACAAGCTCGCCGAGAAGATCGTCGGCGGGTGCTCGGTGACCACCACTTCGGGTATCGCGGGGTGTAAGATCCGTCTGCCCAAGGCGGGATACTACCGGGTGCGGGGAGAGGCCACCGACGCCAAGGGGCGGCGGACGCGAACGGTGATCGGGGTCTACGCCGTGGGCAAGCGGTACGTCCAGTGGAAGCAGGACAATCGCAACCGGCTGGAGCTGATCTCCGACAAGACGAAGTACCGGCCCGGGGAGACTGCGAAGATCCTGATCAAATCGCCCTTCCGCAAGGCGGTGGGGATGCTGACCGTGGAGCGCAACGGGATCAAGTCCTACCGGCTGATTCGGGTGTCGGGGTCGGTGCACGTGGAGCGGGTGAAGATCGGCGCCAAGGACCTGCCGAACCTGCACGTGACCGTGGCGCTGGTGCGGGGCCGGGTCAACGTACCCGGAGCGGCGGCGGCCAAGGACCTGGGCCGGCCCAAGTTCGCCGTTGGCCGCAAGAGCCTGGCGGTGGAGGTGGCTGAGAAGAAGCTGACTGTGACCGTGTCGGCGGCGCCCCAAACGGTGCGACCCGGGTCCAAGGCGAAGATCACCGTGACGGTGAAGGATCACCGGGGGCGACCCGTGCGATCCCGGCTGGCGGTGATGATCGTGGACGAGGGGGTGCTGAGTCTGTTGGGCTTCCGACTGCCCGATCCCACGACGATCTTTCACAACATCAAATCCGCCAACGCGGCCCTGCGAGATGGCCGGGCGGACCTGCTGCGGCAGGAGAAGAAGCTCAAGCCGGCTCGGCGGCCCCCGCGGACCCGTCGGCCCGCCCCTAGAAATAGGCGTCGATATCGCAACGGCGGGGTCAAGATACAGGCCAAGCAGATGTTGATCTCGAGTGGCGGCACCGGTGACGATCGCGCCCTGGAGAGTACCGCTAAAAAAGGAGGGGCGCGGGACGAGGCGGCGCCGGCGCCACCGACGTCCCCCGTGGCGGCGGGCCCCACGACGACCGCGTCGACCGGTGACGGGGGCGGGGGCGGTAGCGGAGCGGGGTTCGGCGGCCGCGCTCTGGCATTCAAGACGCGCGCGCTCTTCGCGTCCACGGCCTACTTCAACGGTGAAGCGAAGACCGGCTCGGGAGGCCGGGCGGAGCTGCACGTGAAGCTGCCCGAGAACCTGACCACCTTCCGGATCACCGCCGTGGCCTTGGATCAGGTTCAGGCTGACCGTTTTGGCACGGGTGAGGGGCGGGTCACCGTGCAGCGGCCCCTTATGCTTATGCCGGCCCTGCCGCGGTTCGCCAACTTCGGCGACCGGTTCGACGCGGCGGTGAAGGTCACCAACGAGACGGGCAAAGAGGGCGCGGTGCAGGTGAAGATCCAGGTGGCGAACGCCAAGGTGGTCGGCCCGCCCGTACAGACCATCACTCTCAAGGCCGGCCAGACCGAGGAGGTGCGTTTCCCCGTGGCCATCGGCGTGCCCGGTCGGGCGCGGTTCCGCTTCCTGGCGTACCTGGGCAATGAGACCGACGCGGTGGACCTGTCCATCCCGGTGAACCTGCCGGCCACCACCGAGGCCTTTGCCACCTACGGGGTGACCACCGACTCGGTGTCCCAGCCCGTGCTGCCGCCGGCCGACGCCTTGCGGGGCTTCGGCGGGCTGGAGCTGTCCTTCTCCTCCACGGCCCTCACGGGCATGGAGGACGCGGTGAAGTATCTCATCAACTACCCCTGGGAGTGCGTGGAGCAGACCGCCTCGCGGGTGATGCCCATCTTCGCCTTGGGCAAGATCCTGCCGGCCTTCCGGCTGCTGGGCAAACGCAACGAGGACGGTGACCAGTACCTGGTGAAGGTCCCGGCGCGGTTCCTCAAGCGCCACAAGGGCAAGGCGCGGTCGGAGATCGAGCGACAGTATCTTTTGTACCTGGCCACCGACGGCATCGCCAAGCTCCTGGCCCAGCAGCGCTACGACGGCGGGTTTGGCTACTGGGGGGGATCGCGGCGAAGTTGGCCCTATGCGTCGGCCTACGCCACCTACGCCCTGCTCCGGGGTCGGGAGGCGGGGTTCAAAGTGCCCGACAGCGCGTTGAACCGGGCGTCGAGGTACCTGTCTAACTTCCTGAACTATCGAGGGCACTGGCGACGACATCACAGGTACTACGCCTGGACCATGCGCACCATGGCGGCCTGGATCCTGTCCGAGCTCAAGGACAAGCCCTACGTCTCGAGCTACACCAAGCGGCGTATGAACCTCTCGGGTCACCTGGCCACGCTGTATGGCGCACGGGACAAGCTGCCCCTGTTCGCCAAGGCCATGCTCATGGTGGCCTTCCATCGGGTGAGCGGTCCCAAGGCGCCGCCCTTTGGGGAGCTGCTCCGGGTGCTTAACAACGCCGCCATCCAGGATACGCCCTACAAGGTGCACTTCCGGGAGAAGGCCACCGAGTCGCTGCGACTGCTCATGCACTCCGAGAGCCGCACCGACGCCATTGTGTTGGCGGCTCTCATGGAGGTGCGACCCAAGCACGCGCTGGTGCCTAAGATCGTGCGCGGGCTCATCGAGGCCCGGGTGCGCGGCCGTTGGGAGACCACCCAGGCCAACGCCTACGCCCTGCTGGGGTTGTCGAGGTACTACAACCACTACGAGAAGGTGGTGCCCAACTATCGTCTGCGGGCCTGGCTCGGTGAGGGATTCATCGGCCAGACGACCTTCAAGGGACGCACCCTGCGTGTGGTGGAGCAGAAGGTGCCCATGTCCTATCTGAAAGATCAGGGGCGCAAGTCGCTGATCCTGGAGAAACAGGGCAAGGGCAAGCTCTACTACCGGCTGGGCCTGCGCTACGCGCCCAAGTCCCTGCGGCTGGCCCCCGAGGAGCAGGGCTTCTCCGTCCAGCGGGAGTACGAGCCTGTGGAGGGCAAGGACACGGTCGTCAAGCTGCCTGGCGGCAGGTACCGCATCCAGGCCGGCAAGTACGTGCGCGTGCGGCTGCGCATCGTGGTGCCCAGCCGCCGGTACTTCGTGGCCGTGGACGACCCGCTGCCCGCGGGCCTCGAGGCCGTGGACCTGAACCTGCGCACCAGCGCTTCCTCGCGACTGGCGGGCAAGGCGAAGGCCAAGATATACGACTTCCATTCCTGGTACGCCTTCTTCGCCTTCTCCCACAAGGAGAAGCGGGACGACCGGGTGGTGCTCTTTTCCGACCGTCTCCCCTCGGGGGTCTACGAGTACACCTACCTGGCCCGGGCCACCACCATCGGCACCTTCGTGGTGCCGCCCCTCAAGGCGTCCGAGATGTATCACCCGGAGGTCTTTGGCAGGAACGGCACCAAGATCGTGGAGGTAGTGAAGTAGCCGTCGGTCGTGATATTCTCAGCGGCAATGGGCTCCTACACCGCGACCTATCGAATCCCCAAGGACCGCGTCAACGTGCGGATCCTGCTCCGCAATCAGACGACGCATCAGTTCGAGCTGTTTGTGCCGATCCGTCAGGAGATGCGCCCTCCGGGGCAGATCCTGCGGGAGCTGTTGGAGCAGGATAAACCCTTTTTCCCGGGCCGGGATCTGGACCTTGACGACTTCGTGTTGCTGCATCGGGATGCGGTGGTTTGGGCGGCGGTGGACAAGGACCTCGAGCGCGAGCTGGATCATCTGGATCTGTATGATCACAAGCTCCGGGTGCGGGTGCACCTCGCCATGGACACGCGGCTGGAGGGCTCGGTGTACTACACCGCTCCGTCGGCCAAGGCGCGGCTCGTGGATTACCTGAACGGTACGGAGCGGTTCGTTTTCCTGCACAGCGCCGATCGCCTGGTGCTGGTGAACAAGCGCTATATCGACTTTGTGACGGAGTTGCCCATGCGCTCCACGACCCGACAGCTGCCTCCGGTTCCCAAAGAGGAAGCGGCCGATCCCCAGCCCGACACCGAGGAGACCCGTGGCGAAGATTGATCTCTTTTTGAAGACCATCGCGAAGCTCGGGGCTACGGGGATGACCCTGCACAGCGATGAGAACATCGTGCTGCACTTCCCGTCCGGAGATCGCCACGCGGCCCAGAAGACCGCCCATGGAGATCTGACCAACCTGGTCAACGAGGTGGCTTCCGCGGAGGCGTCGGCGGCGCTGTACATGGAGCAGCCGGTGACCTTCGATCGGGAGTGGGATGGTGTGACCTACAGCCTGGTGGCTACGCCCATGGACGGTGCGCTGACCGTGGTCATCACCGAGGGCAGTGCTGTATCGCCTGCCTCCGGGCCCGCAGCGCCCTCCGCGCCCGCAGCGCCCTCCGCGCCCGCAGCGCCCTCCGCGCCTGCAGCGTCCTCCGCGCCCGCAGCGCGACGTCAGGCCTCCGCGCCTCCGCCCGATCCGGATCCGGTGGCCTCTTCGCCACAACTCGCCGAAGAGGCCCAGGACTTCGGCAGCCTCGTGCAGGGCAACGCCCTGGAGCCGCCGACCGCCCGGCCGGACCCCGCACAGGCAACGCCGGAGCCCGCACAGGCCCCGCCGGAGCCCGCACAGGCCCCGCCTAAGCCCAAACGCCGGCCGGTACGGCCCCCCGTGGATGGTAGCGGATTGGTGGTTCAGCTCCTGCACAAGATGGCTGAGCGGAGCGCCTCGGATCTGCACCTGAGCTCCAATAGCTCGCCCTATTTGCGTCAAGACGGCGGCATGGTGCGGCTGGATGAGTACGGGGTGCTCTCGGCGGACAAGCTCTTCGCCGAGCTCTTGGAGATCATGCCCGAAAAGAACCAGGAGGAGTTCGATCGGCGCAACGACACGGACTTCGCCTACGAGATCGAGGGGCTATCGCGCTACCGGGTCAACATCTTCCGGGATCGCTTTGGGCCGGGCGCGGTGATCCGGGCCATCCCCTTCGAGATCCTGTCCACCGAGCAGCTCGGGCTGCCCCGGGAGGTGCTCCGACTCTGCCAGTTGAGCAAGGGGTTGGTGGTGGTCACCGGCCCCACGGGATCGGGCAAGTCCACCACCCTGGCCACGCTCGTCGACTACATTAACTCCACCCGGGACGACCACATCATCACCGTGGAGGATCCCATCGAGTTCGTGCACCCCAATCGGCGCTGTTTGGTGAATCAGCGCGAGGTGGGGGAGCACACGGATTCCTTCAAGGACGCTCTGCGGGCGGCCCTGCGCGAAGACCCGGACATCGTGCTGGTGGGGGAGATGCGCGACCTGGAGACCGTTGCCATCGCCGTGGAGACCGCGGAGACGGGGCACCTGGTCTTCGGCACTTTGCACACCACCACGGCGGCGGGCACCGTGGATCGCATCATCGATCAATTCCCCGCCGACCAGCAGGAGCAGATCCGGCAGATGCTCGCCTCGTCTCTCAAGGGCGTCATCGCCCAGAACCTCTGCAAGCGCATCGGGGGTGGGCGCGTGGCGGCCTACGAAATTCTCATCGCCAACAAGGCGGTGGCGAACCTGATCCGGGAGCGGAAGACCTTCCAGTTGCTCTCCCTCATGCAGACGGGGCGGTCCCAGGGCATGCGCACGCTCAACGACGCCCTGGTGGAGCTGGTACGGTCCAAGCAGGTGGAGCCCATGGAGGCCTACCTCAAGGCCGTGGACAAGTCCGAGCTCCGCACCGTCCTAGAGCGCGCTGGCCACAAGATCGAGGTCGCCGGGGAAGAGGGGACGTAGTTAACTTGTTAACTTTTCGGGGATGGATTTCCAGGTAAAACGAAGTGATTCCAGTCTGTTATCCGGATTCATGCCCCGTTTAGGGGTTGTGACCCGGTCTGGGTCCGCCAAGCGGCGGAATTTGTGGTGTTTTTTCTTAGATGTCTCTGGGGAAAAGTTAACAAGTTAACTACGTCCCTCCCGTCCCCTC
>JAOZUO010000002.1:11364-62872 GCA_029938605.1 Deltaproteobacteria bacterium
CTTAGATGTCTCTGGGGAAAAGTTAACAAGTTAACTACGTCCCTCCCGTCCCCTCTCCCTGCGTCGCCGACGAGGCCGGCCTGTGCGAGCCGATGGAGCTGCCGGATGCTCGCTGGGGTGATGTCGATCTCATCATATGACGAGTGAATCCAGTCCAGGGCGCGCCGATAACCAAACAGCTCCTCTTCCGGTCGGTCCCGAGGAGGATCTTCACCCGACAGCAGCGGGCGCAACCGGTCCGCATCCACCGTCACGCCTTCGATGCGGTTGGACGACTCGGCGCTCTGGATGATGGCCAGCCCGCGCAGCGCTGCGAGCACCTCAGGCTTCTGCTGCTGCCAGAGTTCCTGCTTTCCCCGTGCCTCCATACACGCACCCAACAACCACGCCAGACCCGGCGGAATGCTCAGCCGGTCCATCACATCACTGCTGAACGAGTACAAGATCCACCTCCTAGTATCCAATTATTATCCAATTACGGGAAAATATCCAATTTCCCATGCTCCACGGCCCACTGGAAGGATCTGTCGTGGTTGGCTCATGCAAAGGTTATCGGCCGCTGTCTCTTCCGGTTGCGCAAAACCAACCCCGGAGGGGTTCGGCGGAGGGGTTCGGCGTATAAGCACAGCTAGACGCTGGGCGCCGTGGTGAGCCTATCCGTGTTCGAGGGCCTCGCGGATCTGGTGGATCAGAGGTTCGGCCACCAGGGAGCGGGCGGTGACATCGGCGAGGGAGTCGGCCACCTGTTGCTCGGTCCAGCCCCAGTCGGCGCGGAGGCGCCAGGCCACGCGGGCTACGCCGCCGGGGGATACCAGGTTGTGTTCGGCGAAGAGGGCGGCGGCCTGCAGGGCCTCCCGGGCGGCGTGCACCACGGGGCGGTAGGGGTCGAAGTAGGACGGGTCGCGGCCGCGGGTGAGGATGACGCAGGCGAGCATCACCTGGGCACGTCCGGTGGCCCGGGCGGCGAGGTCCACCATGGGATCGACGGAGGACGGGGTGACGCCGGCGTCGAGTAGGGCTGCGGCGAGGTCGTCGCCTGCCAGGTCACCGCGCTGCGTGGCGTCGAGCAGGTGGAACACGTGGCCGTCGGACTCCCAGTCGTCGCCCACCACCACCAGACGCGCGCCCGGTGGGAGGTCGGCGATGAGTGACCAGTGGGCGGTCAGCTTGTACTCCACCTGGAACTTCAGTTCCCGGAAGCGGCCTTGGAGGGCGAGCTGGAGCTGGTCCTTGAACAGGAACCCGTCGGGTTGTAGCCCATCGAGCAGCATCTTGCGACGGATCACGCCCGCGAGCTGCGGCGGGCTGGCCGAGACGAAGAAGATGGGGGTGTGAACGGGGTGTTCCCCCGGGCCCCGGCGGCACTCCTGCAAGGTGGCGGCCGTGCCCGGAATGATGGTCTTGTCGATGGCCATCTCCAGCGGAATCCGCAGGAGCCCCCAGATGGACTTGAAGTCCGTGTCCAGGTAGGTCTTGTCCACATCCCAGACAAAGACCGGCCCTTCGTAGTCTGGCTGCAGCCGGCGCTCACTCAGTTGAATGATGGGGTACGACATGGTCTGGGAAAGCCCTCAGGTGATGTCTGTGGACTCCACCTCCCACATGGACGGGAGGCTGAGCATCTTCTCCAGGGCGTCAGCGGGTTTGGCGCCCTCGTACAGGACCTCGAAGACGCCTTGGCAGATGGGGAGCCGTACGCGATGGGCGTCGGACCACTCCTTGACCACCCGGGCGGTGGGCACGCCCTCGGCCACCTGGCCAAGGTCTTCGAGGATCTGATCCAGGGGCTTGCCCTCGGCGAGCCCGAGTCCCACACGGTGGTTTCTGCTCAGATCCGAGAAGGCGGTCACCACGAGGTCTCCCACGCCCGCCATACCCGAGAAAGTCTCCGGCGCGGCGCCCATAATCGCGCCGAGGCGGGTCATCTCATTGAGGCCGCGAGAGATCAACATCGCCAGGGTGTTGTCGCCGAAGCCCATGCCCCGGGCGATGCCGCCGGCAATGGCGAGCACGTTCTTGACGGCGCCGGAGAGTTCGACGCCCAGCAGGTCGTGGCTGGCGTAGATGCGAAAGCGGGGGCTATGCAGCGGCCGCGCCACCATGTGCACCACCTGCTCGAAGGCCGAGGCGATGACCGTTCCGCCGGGCACGCCCCGAAGGATCTCCACCGCCAGGTTCGGCCCGGAGATGGCGCCGATTTTGAGGCAGCAGGTCTCCTGGCGGAGCACCTCTGTCATGCGGGCGAAGCTCCCACGCTCCAGCCCCTTGGTGGCGCTGACCAGCACGTGGTCTCCGTGGAGATGGTCGCCCAGGGCGCGCACCACCGTTCGAAAGGAGGAGGAGGGGATGGCCACCAGGAGCAGCTGGCATCGCTCGGCCATTTCAGCCAGGGCGGTGGTGGTCTGGATTTTTTCCGACAGCTTGAAGCCGGGGAGGTATCGCTTGTTTTCGCGGTCGCCGACGATGGCCGCCGCGCGTTCCTCATTCCGCATCCACAGCAGGGTCTCGTGGCCGTTGGAGCCGGCCAGGTGTGCGAGGGTCGTGCCGAAGGCGCCGCCGCCGAGCACTCCGATGGGCTTGTCAGTGGCCGTCATTGGTCACCTCGCAGACGCTCATCGATGGCCGACTCGAGGCCGTAACCCGTGAGCCGGTTGTGGTAGTAGTATAGGAGCTTCATGTCCCCGGGGAACAGACGATCTCCTCGGCGAGCCAGGACCTCGTGGGTGTGGTAGGTGCCGAAGTACTTCAGGCCATCGGCCACCACGGACTGGGGATCAAAGCCGAAGGGCACCGGGTTCGATCCCAGCTCCCCGGCTCTCACTTTTTCTCGCAGCGCGTCTCGCAACCGCTCCAGGGCGAGGTGTACTTCGTTCAGGGGGATGCCACCGAGATCGTCGGCCGTGCGCAGGAACCGGTAGAACTGGCGGTCCATTCCCCGCGCCCTCAGGAGGCAGAAGGCAGTGAAGGCCAGCAGGTTCGTCGACAGGAAGGTGGCGTCTTGCCGGAGGGAGCGCACCACCGCCCGGCCCGCCTCGCGGGTGTACTCGGTGTCCCGCTGGGCGTCGTGATCGGGGCCGTCGCCGGTGAATACGTAGCGGCTCGGATCGACGGAGCGGCCGCGGCCGTCCTCGCTGGTGCCGTCGGGCCGCACGCGGTTGCCGAAGGGATCCAGGGGCTCGGAGATGTTCATGACGATGCGCGCGTCCAGGGAGATGAGCTCCTTGACGAAGTTGAGCACCTGGCGGGGCTTGGAGAACTCGTCGTCTTCAATAATGTAGCGGGACTTGCCGGCGGCCTTCAGATGGTCGTCGATGAGGGTCGCCGCCTCGAGCACCAGGCCATAGCTCAGGGTGCAGGGCACGATGTAGATGTTCGGCTTCTCTTTGTTGTTCTTGAGGTTGTTGATGTACGCCTGTAGTCCACAGCCTAGCAGCCCCAGCTTGAGGTGACTCTCCACGGCGCCGCTTCGGCAGCGGGTTCCCCCGGGAAAAAACAGGTTGTGATAGCCGAACTCCATGGAGACCGTGGCGTACTCCTTGAGCACCTGCTTGTAGAGGCCGGCCTGCTTGCGGCGGTCTACCTTGTAGGCTCCCAGGTTGTGCATGAAGAACGAGAGTAGCGGGTTGGCGAACAGGTTCAGCCCCGCGCCGTAGGTGAACGGCGGTAGTCCGAGCAAAAACAGGGAGTAGCCCAGGATGATGGAGTCCAGGTTCGATAGGTGGGTGGGCGCGAGGATCACCGTGCCCTTGTTCGCCAGGCCCTTGAGGGTCTCGGTGGCGCCGCGGAGAACGACCTGATCCTTCAGGCTGGGTAACTCGGGTAGGCGGCTGATCAGAGACAGGGGAGATACCGCGTTCACCATCAGCCCGGCGCCCACGGGGAGTACCCGTGTGGTGAAGGCGTAGACCCGCGGATCGAACTTCCCGACTACCTCCCTGGCGAATCGATCGGTGGACTGGCGCAGCAGCTCCACCTGCTCGGACACGCTGGTCCGGGGGAGCTGCTGCCGAATGGAACGGTAGAGCTTTCGGTAGGCGTTGTTGTCCCGATCTCGAGGAGACTTCTTGAGCCGCTGCTGCTCGAAGTAGAGCGTATCGGCCAGCACGTCTTCCACGCTCAGCCCACCGTTATTCGCCCCGAGTCGGGTGGCCTCCACAATGCGTCCCACCACCTCAACGATGGTGCGTTCTCTATCCTGCTCCTTCATCCATAGCCTCCATCGGGTCCCGTAGATGCGATTCCGAATAGTACAGGTCCACTGATGCCGTTGTCCACAGGCCATCTTGCCGGTTCTTTTTTTCAGCGACCCAGGGCCGATGTCCTCGTCTGGGGTTGGGTCCTATGGTGGGAGGGTGATGGTGACGCGGCCGTCGGGGGTGCGGTGGAGCTCGACGGTGATGGGATGACCGCCGGCGAGGTGGGGGTGATCAGCGCGGACCTGGCGGAAGTCCTGGGTTCGCAGGAAGTCGGTGAGGAGCTCGATCTCGAGCTCGGCGGCCACCAGCCCGGGGCCGCCTCCGTCCGCGGCGCAGGGCTTGAGGCGGTCCTCCAGCAGCTCGTCCATCCTGGCTCGATGCGCCCGCCGAGCAGCAGTCTCGATTCAGTGGCGGGTCAGATCCAGGCGGATGCAGGGGGCTTTGGTCATGTGGCAGCCATGTGGTCTGTCAACGGGTGGGACGGACCAACGCGAGGTAGGAGGCCTCGAAGGTGACTTCCCGACGTAAGCAACTGCGTCCCACGAGGTCGGTGGTGATCCGAAGACCCTCGGCGCGGTACGGGTGCAGGTCCACCTCCTGATTGATCTGCAATGGTAGGGTCGTCGCACCCTCGGGAATGATCGCGTTCCAGGCGATGAGCACCCGCGGTAGGGTCGAGTCCGCCTTGGAGGACTCGGCGTAGATCTCGATGCCGGCCAGGAAGCCGAAGCTGGATTGCATGTCCATGGCAGTCGCGGCGTCGGTCATTTGGAGGCTGAGGGAGACGAGCCGAAAGGCGTCAACGGCCCCGGCGTTCCGGCTCAGGAGCTCGCTGTCGGCCTGCTCGCCTATGTCCCCGAAAAGTTGGCTCAGGTCCCCCTCCAGGTCCTCCACATGCGCCGTCGGGACGGTGTCGCCGGTCCACCCCGCGGGACACTCCGTTTCCGGCAGCGCCGCGAAGGTCACCGGATGGGTCTGTCCCTCGAACTCGAGATACCCATGGCAACCCGCCGACAGGGCAACGAGCAGCGCCAGCGACTGAATCCATTGGGACCGACAGAACCTACGTTCAAGGATCTGCCTATTCATCGGTGTTCGGGGCACTATTCACGCAGCTGCTTACCGTGCGCAGCTTCCAACGACATTATACATGATTCGTGCGCCCGGGGCGTTCTCTGTTCAGGTGGGCGGCTTCGCGGTCTCGTCTGGCAGGGCTTCATTCATGGCGCCCCGGCGATATCCCTGGAGGTCCACCGACACATAGCAGAACCCCAGTTCGCGCCCCCGGCTGACCAATGTGTCCCGGACAGACGGCTCGAGCAGCCTCGGGATCTGGGCGGGCTCCACCTCCAGGCGGGCCACATCTCCGTGGTGACGGGCGCGGACCTGCCCGAAGCCCAGGTCCCGCAGGGTGGTCTCCAGCTTCTCCACCATGGACAGCCGCTCGTCCGTCACTCGGATGCCGTACTGGATGCGCGAGGCCAAACACGCCATCTCCACCTTGTCCCAGGTGGGCAGCCCCAGCGCCTGGCTCAGCGCCCGCACGTCTTCCTTGCGCAGCTTCGCATCGAGGAGGGGATGGCGGGCGCCCTGCTCCTGGGCGGCCCGGTGTCCGGGGCGGTGGTCTCCCATATCGTCGAGGTTGGTGCCGAGCACCACATGCGCCAGTCTCAGCTCCCGGGCCTTGGCGAAGGACCGCTCCAGCAGCACGGACTTACAGTGGTAGCAGCGGTTCTCATCGTTTCTGGCGTACTCCTCCAGGGACAGCTCATCGGTCTCGGTCTCCAGGAGCCGGGCGCCCATGCGCGCTGCCAGGACCTGGGCATCGGCGCGCTCGGTGGCCGGCAAGGATGCCGACACGGCGAGCAATCCCACCGCCTTGTCCCCCAAGGTCCGCGCCGCGGCGGCCAGCAGGAGCGTGGAGTCCACCCCGCCCGAGAAGGCCACGAGCACCGACCCCAGGTCCCGCAAGATGTCGCACAATCGCTCGTACTGCTCTCGGAGCCCTGGATCGGTGATGGTTGGTGTCCTGGCTGGAGGTGCTTTGGGTGCCTTCATGTTCCTGAAGATACCCGGCCTCAGGGCTCGCGCAAGTCTTCCCAACCTCCAGACAACGGTTCTGTCGATTGCGTGCCGGCGGCGGCGACGCCTGATGGAGTCATAGCCGGTGCGGAATGCTCGCAAAAAATTGACGTTCTTCCCTGGCGGACCTATGCTGGTAGTGACAGCTTAACGGACCGAATTTATTGAGCTTCATATCCTTTGCACCTGTACTGCGACGGCGGGACGGGTGGGAGGTAGCAGCCTGGAATGGTGGATCGATTGAAGGACAGTTTGACTGACGACCCGTGGGGTCGGGGCGGTCGTGTGGCCGCGGAGCTGGCGCGCAAGTTGGTGGCGCTGGACTTGGGCGTCGGGGACCTGGAGAAGCTGCTGGACGCCGTCGGTGTGGCGGAGGCGGAGGTGGAGTCCTTGCGCCAGGAGGTGGAGCGGACCGAGTCCCGATTCGACGAGGCAGCGGTCCATGCGGCCGAGACCATGGTGAGCCTACGCAACGCCGCGGCCGAGCTGGGCGACAACCGGGAGCAGTTGGTGGAGGGTGGTCTCGCGGATGAGGCCATGCTCGCGGATTTGGACTATCAGATCGAATCCCTGGAGCGTCGTGTTGCCGACGTCAAGGCCGGGCAGTCCTCGGAAAACCGGGTCATCGACGAGGACCTTTCGCCGGAGCGGGACCTGCTCGTGGCCGGAGAGCTGCAGCGCCAGACGGTGACCGAGCAGCTCATCGGGCGGGTATTCGAGCTCAAACCCGACCCGTGCCCAGAGTCTCTCCAGGGCGACTTCGACGCGCTGGAGCTCCTGAGGCAGAGCCTATAAGGGTCCGCGAATGGACAACTCAGTCGCCCTAGCCGCCGATCCATCCCGCTGGGCGGCGTCGCTCGTCGGTTGCATAGGCACCGCTATACGCCCTCCTCGCTCCTTGCCCAGCGGGCGCCTCGACGGCCATCATCGATCGAGTTGTCTATTCGCGGACCCTAAGGGAACTAGCCGGGTAGGTCCACGCCGTCTGAGATTCGTAGGGCCTGCAGCATTTCGGCCACCGTGCCGTAGTTCTTTTCGTAGAAGAAGGGGCAGGGGTCCGGCCGGGCCTCGTCCAGCGCATTGAGCAGCGAGATCTCCCGCTCCATCTGTGTCTTGCGAAGCACCTCGAGGATCCGGCGCTTGTCGACGAGCTTCTTCTCTAGCTGGTCCTGCCGGCCCGCGGATTCGGCTCGGTAGGTCCCCAGATTCGTTTCGAGGTCGCGAATTTGCTGGTGGAGATCGGCCTGGGGTCCTTCGTGGTTCCCTTCCTGAGCGATGAGGCTGTCGAGGGTCATGCTGGTGCCGACGATCTCGTTCTTGAGATCGAAGGCCCTCTGATGGATCTCCTCCTCCAGGTCGTCGAGCTCCGCTTCCGCCAGGGCCACGTCCGCCTCGGCGCCCACGGTGCGGTCTTCGGATTCGGTGAGCTTGGTCAGCTGCTTGGGCAGACCGGGGGTGGCGAGCTCATCGATCACGAGGCGCTCGGCGATGCTGGTGGCCAGCTTCAGGGCCTGGCTCCAGTACCAGATGCGGTAGGCCGGATCTCCGGGGTGCATGGACGGCGACTCCAGGACCGGTCCGGACTGGGGGATGGTCGGCGCGAAATCTCCGGGCGTCCAGACGGGGGTGGTGGCGCCCCAGCTGGATCCGGCTTTGCTCGTCTCGAGCACCTTGCCCACGTCCGGAGGTACCGCCCGGGGCTGGGGCGCGGTGTCGAGCACCTGCTCGAGTACCTCGAGCACCTCGTTCACTGCGTCGGGGCGGTCCTCCCTGGCCTTCTCCAGGCACTTGAGGATCACCGCTTCCAGCTCCGCGGGCAACGGCGGGATGTCGATGGAAAGCAGCGACGACGGCTTGGGAGGCGGTTCGTCCATGTGGGCCTGCAGCAACTGGGGCAGCAGGTCGTAGGTGAAAGGCGGGCGCCCGGTGAACACCTCGAATGCGAGCACGCCCAGGGCATAAATGTCAGCGCGGTGGTCCACGGACTCGCCGCGGGCTTGCTCGGGGGACATGTAGCGCGGGGTGCCGAACACCTCTCCGGTCATGGACAGCGGGTTCTCCACGTCCGCCAGGACCTTGGCGAGGCCGAAGTCGAGGATTTTCAGATTGTCCTCATCCCCACGGTGCTTGGAGATGCGTACGTTGCTGGGGCTCAGATCCCGGTGCACGATGTTTGCCGCATGGGCGGCCTGCAGGGCCTGGGCGACCTGAATCAGGAGACGCACACCTCTCCACCGGGGCATGGGCTTGGGGGCCGTCTCGGCCAGGACGCTGGCCAGGGTGGGCCCGTCCACGAACTCCATCACCAGGTAAAAGAGCCCCTCGTCCGTACGCCCGAAGTCGTAGATCTGTACGGCGTGGGGATGGTCGAGGCGGCTGGCTGCGTGGGCCTCCCGTTTGAAGCGCGCGACGACCTTCTCGTCTTCGGCAACATGCTCCTGGAGCACCTTCACCGCGTACTGTAAGCCCAGGGTGTCGTGCTCGGCCCGGTACACCTCGCCCATGGCGCCTTCGCCCAGGAGCTCCTTGATCTCGAAACGTTCCGCCAGCGTTATGCCGGTGAGGGGTCCGTCGTCCATAGGTCATTGTCGTCTTTCCCCTGTGTTGATAGTACGAAATGGGGCGTCTGGCCAGACGGAAACTCCGAAGGGGGTCTCAGAACACTATGTTTCGGGTCGAGGTTTCGGGTCGAGGTTTCTGGACGGGCCCTTAGGGCAGGGAGACGCGGAAGGTCTGGTGCTGTCGGTAGAAGTTACTATTGAGCCGGACCTTCCAGGCGCCTTCCACCAGGCACCGGACCAGTCCGCTGGCTTTTTTCGGTGGGATCACGTCCACGACCTCGTCGAGGGTGGTCTCCACCTGTAGCGCCACGGTCCAGCCCCGGTTGGGCTTGTGCAGGGCTACGCACCGCTTCACGTGGGGTCTCATGAGGGCTTTGAAATTGGGCATGAGGCGGACGCTTTTGCGGTAGCGGCCGACGCCGGATCCACGTCCACCCAGTCCAAACCCCCCGCCGCCCCGGCGCTCGATGCCCGCCGTGGAGGGCCGGACTCCGGGCTCGATGGCCAGGTAGGAGGTCACCGGGGACACCACCCGCCCGAGCTTGGCCACCCGCATCATCTCGGCGTTGGTGAGCTTATGGTGTAGGTCATGGGAGAAGACAAAGGCCGCCGTGGCCCGGCTGAAGCGCCGGTCCACGCGCAGGGTCCTGCGATAGGTCGCCGCCCAGATCTTCCCCACCACGGTTAGTCGCCTCGGTGCGGTCTTGACCTGCGTCATCTCCCGCAGGCCGACGCCCTCGTTGAGCGTTGAGGGCAGGGAGGACAGCCCGTGGTCCCGGGGGAGCCCCAGCACGCGCACATTGTCGATGCGGATAGGACGCACCAGGCCGAGCACCACGGGCACCAGCGCCTTGTGGTCCGGTTTGTCCGGTCCCACGATGCTCAGCAGCACACCGCCGTGTTTCGCAGCCAGGGGGGACAGTCGGTGGCGGTCGCGCCGCATCTCGGTCACCTCACTGATGTGGGAGCCGTAGGTGGGTATGACGACGTGGGCGATGGTGGATCGCGGTGCCCGGGCCAGGGGTGTCAGCCCGTTCCGGTTCTTCCAACTGGGGCGCAGGAGGTCGTCGCTGAACATGACGATACGCAGGGTCCCCCGCCGTTCTCTCAGGAGCTTCGCCGCCAGGGCCAGACCCTGATCGAGCGCGCTGCCGTTGCCCCCACCGAGCTTGCCCGCCTTGCGCGCATTCTTGACCCGCGCTTTGAAGGTGGTCGCCTGGGCGAAGCGCCCCACGAGCCGCTTGGCGAAGCGTCGGTACAGCACCACCTCGAAGTGGGCCTTGGGCACGTGGCTCAGGTAGGCCCGGGCCAGGGCCAGCTGCTGGTCGATGCCCTTTGGCTTCATGGAGTGGGAGGCGTCCACCACGAACACCACCGAGAGGTTCTTGGGCAGTGGTCTCAGCTGGGGCGCCATGTCCAGCTCCATGCGGAAAAACTGCTTCTTCCGCGAGGCCACCACCCGTCCCAGCCGCCCTGCCAGCGTGGCGATTTTCGCTGGGGAAATGCGAATGGTCGCCTGGCTCGGATCTCCGTTGGAGGTCGGGGCGTCCGGCAGGACCAGGGGGAGTCCCCCGGCCCGATAGCGGAACGTCCGTCCGCCAATTTTTCCCGCCAGGTCCCAGGCCACGAGCTGGCCCACGTCCAAGCGTGCGTGGTCGGACACCACCAGACGCCAGGTCCCCGCCACCGGGGTTTTCTCTCCCAGCTTCACCTCGTAGGTCTTCCGCACGTTGTTACTGCTTCCGCCGGTCTTGTTGTGCAGCAGGCGGGATTTTCCTCCCGGGGTCACCAGGTGTACCTGGAGGTCTCCTTGGTAGGTGTGGCGGATGTCCACGGTCACCTTCACGTTTCTGACAAAACCCCGGCGGTGAACCTGCAGCTTGCTCACGGTGTACGACACGCTCCTACTTCGCCTGAGGGAACCCGGCAGGGGTTTCACCACGGCTTGTCGCAGGGCGATGGACTGGGCGCTCGCAGCCAGTCGGCCGTTCACGGTGATCTTCGCCCGCTTCGACGCCGGGTGGATGCGTAGGATCGGAACCGCCAGGTTCTTGGCGCCGTTGTGTCGGGGATACGACAGGGTGTAGCGCCCTTCCGAATAGCGTGTGGGAACCGTCAGGGTGTACTCCACCGTGGACTTGCCACCGGGCGCCACCGGGAAGACCTGCAGGTGCACTTCGTTGGCCCAAATCCAGTACAGCAGCGCCGGATCCCGGGGCGTGTGAGGTCCGAACCCCGTCAGCTTTTTGTACAGCGCCGCCGCCTTTCCGGCCTCCATGAGCTCGCCCTTGTACCAGCGCTTTTTCCCCTGGCCCCGGATGCGCAGCCCCGTGGCCGCCGCTCCGTAGGGCAGGTG
The DNA here is from genome assembly GCA_029938605.1 of Deltaproteobacteria bacterium. Taxonomy (GTDB): domain Bacteria; phylum Myxococcota_A; class Polyangia; order HGW-17; family JAJRWW01; genus JAJRWW01. The sequence goes on from JAOZUO010000002.1 coordinate 22,560, forward strand.
GATGCGCAACGACGCCTCCTCGTGGCGCTTGCCGGCGTTGGCAAAGGTGCGCCGGATCGTAAAGACGGCCACTCCCTTTTTCAGCCGCACGTCCACCCTGTGGGCTACCTCCTTGAGGGGCTGGCGCAGGGTCGCGGTCAAGGTGTCAGCCGCCGCCGGTGGCGCCCCGAGGGCCAGCAGCAGCAACGCAATGGGCATGGTCTGGATGGTTCGCATGGGAAGTAGGAGTCTCCCATGGCCGCCAAAGTTCCCGCGGAGCTCAAAAAATATCAGTGCCCCTTATCTCTACCAGTCGTCGGGATCTGTGTTCTTGGGGCGGGGGCGGGGATGGGCGCGCATGGAGTTGAGTCCGGCGTCCCGGGTGGCGGGATCGGTGACGGTGCCGAACGTCTGGCCTATGCGGTCGGCGCAGCCCTTGCGGAACATGATCCAGCCGAACAAAAACAGGATCGCCAGCCCTACGAAGAGGTATTGCTGTCCTCGGCCCCCGCGGGCACGGCCCGCTCGCCCGAAGACCCGGCGCTCGCTGCGGCGCGGATCCTGGGACTCAGGCTCAGCCATCGTCCTGCGAGGGGCCGAGGTCCAGGAGACGGAGCTGAATGGACGTTTTGCCGCGGTAGGTGTTGTGCTCCGGAACGAAGACCACCCGCAGGCGGGATTGCGGGTCGGGGATCCGGTGACCCATGCCGAACCCGATGACCTCGTGTACGGTGTCGCCCTCGGGGTCCGCGATCTTCAGGCGTAGGTGACCGTTGCCCACCAGCCGCGACTCCACCACCACGACGGGGTCAGCCAAGAGCATGGGCTCGGGGTTGCCTTCGCCGCAGGGCTGGATGGATTCGAGCTCGTCGACCAGCGCTTCGTCCACCCTGGCCAGGGTGGTGCAAGAGTCCACCCCGACGGTGTCGCCCACCCCCCCGAGGCGGGCGATTTGGGCAGTAATCGCAGCGTCCAGGGCTTCGGTCAATGCGGGCAGATTGGACTGCTTTACGGTGAGGCCGGCGGCGGCGGCGTGGCCTCCAAATGTGACCAGGTGCTGCCGGGTAGCGCTCAGGGCTTCGTAGATGTTGATGCCCCCGAAGGTCCGCACCGAGCCTCTGCCTTCGCCGTCGGACATGGAGATGACCACCGCGGGCCGGCCGAACTGTTCGGCGAGCTTGGAGGCCACGATGCCCACCACGCCCGGATGCCAGTCCTCGCTGGCCAGCACGTGGACCGCCTCTCCCACGCCGCCCTTCTCCACCATCTCCAGCGCGGAGGTGTAGACGTCCTCCTGGAGTCGCTGGCGTTGTCGGTTGCGACCGTCCAGCGCGAGGGCACATCGCCAAGCCTCGTTGGTCTCCCGCTCCGTCAACAGTTGTAGGGCCGGCTTCGCGTTACCCAGGCGCCCCGCGGCGTTGAGCCGGGGCGCCAATCGGAAGGCGATGTCCTTGACCGAAATGGCGGGTGGTCCGGCCTGGAGCCCTGCCAGCCGGGCCAGGAAGCGGAGCCCCGGACGCTTCAGCGCGTTGATGCGGTCCAGGCCGGCGCGTACCATGATCCGGTTCAAACCCGCCAGCGGTACCACGTCCGCGATGGTCCCCACGGCCACCAGGTCCAGCAGGTCAGTTACGTTGGGAGCGGGGCGCTTTTCGTTGAAGAAATCCCGACTTATCAGCTCCGTGCGTAGGGCCGCGGCCACATAAAAGGTTACGCCCACCGAGGCCATGTCGTGGAAGGGGAAGGGACAGCCGGGACGGCCCGGATTGACCAGGGCGTAGGCTGGCGGCGCGTTCTCGGGCATCTGGTGGTGATCCAACACCACCACATCGATGTTGGCTTCCACCGCGGCTCGGAGGGCGGCGTGGTCCCCTGAGCCCACATCGCAGGCCACTACCAGGGTGCAGCCGGCCTCCTCGAAGGCCTTGATGTCCCTTGGCGTGAGACCATACCCGTGGTCACGGCTGGCCAGGCGCACCTCGGGGGTCTGGCCGAGATCCCCGAGGATCTCCGCGATCACCGCCGCGGCCGTGATTCCGTCGACGTCGTAGTCCCCGAACACGCCGCAGCGTTCGTTCCGGCACACCGCGTCGGCCAGGCGCGTCACGGCGCGTGGAAAGTCGGCCATCTCCGAAGGGTCGAGCAGGCTCCCCAGGTGGGGTTTCAGGTAGGAGTGGGCCGAGTCCAGGTCCCTGACGCCGCGGCGGACGAGCACCCGGGCAGTGGTTCTCCGCAACCCCAGCTCCTTCGCCAGGGTCTCGCTCTGGAGCTCCAACTCCTCATCTTCGTCGAATACGTAGCGACGGGTAGGAGGCACCGGGGCTTTGACGGCGCCGCCCGTGGCCATGATCTAGCTCTTGGCCTTTGCGTCTCGCAAGCGACCGCCACCGCTCTTCTTCTCGCGCTTGACGTACTTGGCGCGGGTGCGCTTGGCGCCGCTACCGCCGCCGCCGCCACCACCGCCGCCGCCGCCCGGATCCCGCGTGGGGCTGGCGGCAGAAGCCCGCTTGGCGAACCAGGAGTCCAGGAAGAGCACCACCGGGCTGGCGATATAGATGGAGGAGTAGGTTCCCACCAGGATTCCGATGGTCAGCGCCAGCGCGAACACCCACAGGTCACCCGTCGCCAGGAACAGGATGGCCGCGATGGCCGCCAGGGTCGTGACGGACGTCAAGATCGTACGACTCAGGGTCTCGTTCAGGGAGGTGTTGACCACCTTCTCCAGCTTGACGTCCCTCAGGCGCGAGAGGTTCTCGCGGATCCGGTCGAACACCACGATGGTATCGTTCAAGGAGTACCCGACAATGGTGAGCAGGGCCGCAATGGTGGAGAGGTTGAACTCCAGCCAGAAGATTGCCCAGATGCCGACGGTGATCATGACGTCGTGGATCAGGGCCACCACGGCGCCCGGCGCGAACTTCAGGTCGAAGCGCAACGCAATGTACAGCAGGACAAAGAACAGGGTGTACACCACCGACAGGATGCCGCGGATGCGCAGCTTGTTACCCACCTTGGAGCCCACCCGGACCACGGATTGAATGGACTTCACTGCGCCGTGAGGAGGAATCTCCACGGCGGTGATGCCCACCGCGCCGATGGTGGCCAGCTTGCGCTCGACGGACATGCCGGAGGCCTTGCCTTTGACGTCGAGCACCACCAGCCACTTGTTCTCCTGGGCTTCACCCACCCGCGCGAGGGTGTCGCGGTGCTTGGCGATGGGCAGGTTTACCTTCTTGTCCGTCAGGGCTGTTTTTAGCTCTTCGGGGGTGGTGGCGCGGCCCATCTTAAAGAACACCCGCAGGATCAGCGCGTCGTCAGCCGTGTAGCCCGCCGCCTTGATGGAGGTCTGGTAGCGCTTCTCCGACAGGCGCACCGAGAGCTTCTCCATCTTGCCGCCGAACTTGGCGAAGGCCGCCTTGATGGTTGCCACGGGGGTGAACTTCCCAAAGGCCAGGTCCGCGTACCAGCGCTTGTTGGCGGCGATACCCACCCGTTGGACCGCGGCGCCCTGCTTGAGCTTCATGCCGGCGCCGATGAGCTCTTTTCGCACGTCCGTGGGCTTGCGCATCTCCTTATGTGTAAAGGTGATTCGCAGCGCATAGGGTTGGCCTTTGCCGTAGCGCGCCCGGCGCAAGGCCGTCTGAATGGCGTCATCCTGCGGCGGGATGTTCAGGGCGAACTGCAGGTTTTGCAGCACACCGGTAGACTTGACGAACCGCGCCAGCTCTTTGTTGAGCTGGCGTGTCAGCTTGTCGGACAGACCCACCAGCTGCACCACCCACTTGATCTTGTGCTTCTCCTGGCGACCGCGGCGGGCCACGGAGCCGGCCGTGGGAGCGATGTCCAGCTTGGCCTCGGCGAAGGCGTCGCGGATATCGGTCTCGCTGACGTCTTCGTTGAAGACGAGCCGGACCTTATCACCGGACTTGGAGGGCTTGAAGCTGCGCAGGGTCTGGATGGTCTCCGCTCTCACCTTGGCCTTGTGCTGGGTCTTGAGGGCCGCCACCACCTGGGCTCGCTTTTTGGAGTCCAGGGCAGTGCGCGTGAGCAGGCGAATGACCGGATCCTTGGTGGGGATGAAGGGCAGCACGTCACGCACGTGCTTGCAGCCTGCTTTTTGTACCGTGGCGATGAGGTCCGCCGCCTTGGCCGCGCCCTTGGTGGGCAGCTGCACCCGGATGGAGGTGCGCGCAAAGCGCTTTTTGAGCACGGCGCTCAGACCCTTGCCACTCTTGGAGGAGCCCCCGATGATCTTCGGATTCTCCATCCGGATGACGTAGGCGTTGCCCTCGGTTCCGGCCTTGATGACCTCGAGACGCTTGTAGTTCAAGCGGCTCATGGCTTTGCGCACCGCGGCGGTGTCCAGCCCCGGCTTGTTTTGGAACGCGATCTGCACCTGCGTGCCGCCCCGGAAGTCGATGCCGTAGTTCAGGGCCGATCCGCGTGTGAACACGTTGACGACCAGCAGGATCGCCGCTCCGCCCACCAGTGCGACGGAGAGCCAGCCGAACTTACGGCGGGATGCCATGAACCCGATGTTGGTGCCGGGCTTGATGATCTGAAACTGTTTCATCGTCCGCTCGCCTTTACGTCTCTTAGATGCTGAGCTCTTCCATCTTTGTCTTCTTGGTCAAAAAGTCGAAGAAGATTCGACTGACGAAGACACCGGTATATACTGAGCAGATGATGCCGATGAGCAGGGTCACCGCGAAGCCCTTGATGGGGCCTGAGCCATACTGCGCCAGAACGAATCCGGCGATGGCGGTGGTGACCTGTGCGTCGATGATGGTCCAGAACGCGCGGCTGTAGCCCGCGTCGATGGCGGCCCGTGGCGTCTTGCCCAGGCGGAGCTCTTCGCGGATGCGCTCGAAAATGATGACGTTGGCGTCCACCGCCATACCGACTGTAAGCACAATGCCCGCGATGCCCGGCAAGGTCAGGCGCGCCTGGTAGGCGGCGAGGATCGCCAGCACGAACACCAGGTTCAGGGTCAAGCAAATGACCGCGATGATGCCCGAGCCGCGGTAGTACACTGCCATGAACAGCACCACCAGAATCGACCCAATGAGTAGTGCCATTTCGCCCTTGGCGATGGCGTCGTGCCCCAGCTTCGGACCCACCTGCTGCTCGAACTCCAGGCTCATGGGCGCCGGAAGGGAGCCCGCCTTGAGGATGGAGGAGATGTCCTTCGCCTCCTGCTGGCGCTCCCGGGCCGACTTCATGCCGCCCAGGGTGATCTGCCCGCGGGCGCCGATCTCGGACTGGATGACCGGCGCGGACTTGACGATCTTGTCCAGGATGATGGCCATCTTGCGCTGGATATTCTTTTTGGTCAGGGCGCGAAACTTCTTCTCGCCGGCCCGACCGAAGCGGAAGGTGACGATGGCCTGGCCCTTTTCGTCATAGGTCACGCCGGCGTCGTCGAGGTACTCACCGGTGACGCCCGCCACCCGGTGCAGGAAGTAGGTGCGAAGCACCGAGGCCTTCTTGTCCGTGGACTTCTGCTTGCCCGGGCGGTCCGGCGGACCGAAGCCCACATCACGATCGTTGGGGATCTTGTAGGCGGCCAGGGCCGGGGTCTCGTTGAGCTTGCGCAGGAAGTTCTCCACAGTGGGCTTGATGGACGTAGGGAACTGGCAGTAGACGTCGTACCGACGACGGCCGCCGCGGGTTACTACGTCACCCACCTTGACCTTGAGCTTGGCCAGGTTCCGGTAGGCCGGACGCCAACGCCACTTCTTGCCCGTGGGGTTTTCCATGAATACGCCCACCACCTCCGCCGGGAGCTGGGATCGACGCCTGTTCTCCTGGAGCCCTACAATCAGTGTGGCGATCTTCTCGAACTTCGCCGAGCCATCGTCCACGATCTTGAACTCCAGCCGGGCGGCCTGGCCCAGGCGATCCTTCACGCGTTTGATGTAGTCGCCCGAGAGACCGGGAAGCTCCACGATGATGCTGTCCTCTCGGCGCATCACGTCCGCGCCGGCCACACCGAACTCATCCACGCGGGTCTGGATAGTCTCCCGGGCTTGGCGCAAGGCGTCGTCCTCGATCTTCTTGGACTGGTCCGGGTCCATGCGGAACACGGCGCGTCCGCTGGACTTGGACATGGAGACCACCGAAACCACCGGTGTTTTGGTCTCCATGTAGCCGCCATTCTTGGCTGCCGACTTGGCGAGAGTAATGTACTTCTTCGCCTTGCCACGGCAGATGACCGTCACCTCGGAGGCGTCGGCCTCCACGGAGAGGAGGTCCTCCATGGCGTCGTCCTTGGACCGCCCGAGGGGTTTGCGCATCTTCTCAGCCATTCGAGAGCGGATGTCAGCGCCAATGCGCTCCATCTTTTCCTCGATGGCCACGTCGAGATCCACGTGATACTCGAGGTACACGCCGCCCGCGAGGTCCAGGCCTTTGAGAATCTGCTTGTTGAAATTACGGGTGAACCAGGTCGGCAGGCTCTCCTTGCTGACCACCGAGGGCAGCAAATACGCCGTTGCGGTCACCAGCAGGAATCCGAGCAGCGCGAGCCTCGGCCAGAGCTTCTTTTCCATCGCCTTGTTGTCCTATTTCTTGGAGTCGCCAGAGCCGCCCGCCTGCTTGCCGGCGATGTGGCTGCGCATGATCTTCATCCGGACCTTTTCTTGGACCTCGATCACGGCGTACTGATCAGTCAAACCGGTGATTTTACCCAGGATACCACCCGTGGTGATGACCTGGTCGCCCTTGCGAAGGCCGCCCAGAAGCGTCTGATGCTCTTTTTGCTTCTTTTGCTGGGGGCGGATCAGGAAGAAGTAGAACACCACGAACATGAGCACCAGCGGGAGCATTGTCGTAAGAGGGCTACCACCGAGACAGCCGCTCTTGGCCTTTTTCTTCTTCTGGGCCGAAGGCTGCGTGGTGCCGGTCTTCATGCCCTTGGCGCCGGAAGCACCCATGGCCGGTCCGCCCGTAGACGGTGCGCCGCCCGTGGCGGGACCACCCATGGCAGAGGTGCCCATGGCGGGCATGTTCTGCGCTTGGAACAGATCTCCAATGTCGATACGTCTCAAAACCTAGGCCTCCATAAAGTGATTTGGGCTAAGGGGTTAGGCCATAGTCCAGTCTATATAGGATGGCAACGTGTAGCAGTTAAGCCCCGGCCGGTCAACCCTTTCCTTGGGCACCTTCGGCGGGGGATCCGGAGTCCCTTCAGAATTGGCGCATACCTGCGAAAAGATGGCGTTTCATGGCCGATTCACCAGGTCGGATTCAGGGCTCTTTTACCCTGTCAAAAGCCCCCTTTTCTCGGCAGGTGTGATGCTAGTTCCTCGACCCGGAAGTCTGTTCCAGATTTCGACGGTTCCGAACGCCGATGGCTGCGTTGCTCCTCAGTTGAGTACTCCCGGTACGCGCCCTCGTCGCGCCTTGCCCTCGCCGCCCGGCCCTCGCCGAAAATCCGGAACGCTTTTCCGGGTCGAGGAACTAGCCCCCATGCTCTACGAACCGTTCGATGGCCTCGGTGAGGTACTCGCTCAGGCGGGCCTCCCAGTGGTCGCGGTGCGGCGACTCGAAGCGCATATTGAGTCGGTACACGAAGACGTGGGTGACCCGGGAGGTCCAGTCGGTTTTGCGGCGGGGATCCGGCGGTGGGCCGGTGAGCAGCAGCGGGATCCAGGGATCCACTCCGTCGGCCACCAGCTCCTCGGGAGGAACTTCCCGCACCAGCACCTTTGCCTCGTCCACCACATCCAGGAAGTGCTGGTCCAAGGCGTAGATCACCGCCTGGCACACCTCGGCCAGGAGCCGGGGCTCGGGGAGGCTCGCATCTTCAGCCAGGGCCAGCTCCGCCTTGCGTACCTGGAGCGACAACCCGATGGCCTTGGGCCCGTCTCCGCGCCGCTCGGCGATCTGCGCCAGGCTGTACAGGGCGTCCGGCGGCGGGTCGCCCTGTTTGATCACTGGCGCCAGGGCTATCTCGGCCAGGTCCAGGTCGTCCAATTGCACCGCCAGTTTGCCGGCCTGCATCTGCTGGTCACGCATGGTGAGCATCTCAGGACGAACCAGGCCCAGCTTGCGCATGGCGCTCTGGTCGTCTCCGGCGATCAGGAGCAGATCCACATGCAATAACACCGCGTCCACCCACTCGGGGGATCCCGGATCCACCAGCTCGTAGGCCTCGGTGAGGCGCTCGATGGCTTCGGTCGCGCGCTCCGGATCCGTACCCAGGGCCTCGGCCGAGTAGACGATGGGCGCCAGGAAGTCCGGATCCAGCTCCCGGGCTCGATCGAAGGCCTCCAGCGCGTCCTCCGTGTCATGCTCGCCCATGGCCGCCAGCCCGATGAGGGTGTAGGCGTCCGGGCTCTCCGGATCCAGGTCCAGCACCTGGCGGGCGGAGAAGGCCGCCTTACGAAAGGACTTCTGCTCGATGAGCGACCATCCCCGGTCCAGGTGCGCTGAGATCTGGTCCATACCGTTTTCGGATCCGTTCATGCCGATACCATTAACCCTCTTACGTCACGGCCGGAGACAATCCCCCATCCCATCGGCCTCGTCAAGGGTCGTGCAACAGGTCGTAGGCTTCGTCCACCAGGATGAGTCGTTGGGTCAGGGTGTCGGCGAGGTGGCTGCCCAGGTGATTGTAGTGGGCGGCGTGCAGCTCGGTGCGTAGTGACCGGTAGGCGGCCTCGAGCGCTTTGGCGGAGTCGTCCGGGGTGACGTTCAGCAGGGATCGGGCGGTCTCCTCGTCCAATTTGGACGGGGTCGCGTGGGCGGCCAGGGCGGCTTCGTAGAGGTTGGCGTTGACGTCCAGGAGCTTTGCCATGTCTTCGAGGACGGCCCGCTCCTCGGGGACGAGGATGCCGTCTGCGGTGGCCACCGCCAGGGCGGCGACGATGAGGGACTCGGCCGGGTCGGGGATCTGGGCCACCTCGGCGGCGATGCGGTAGCGCAAGACCACGTCTTCGAGGGGCTCGGGCGGGTGGTCGTTTGCCGACGTGATGACCAGATCCCGCTCGTAGTCAGACAGATTCATGTTGTTGCAAAGTCGCGAGATTTTGGACAGCTCACGACGATCGCAGTGTCCATCGGCGCCCATGACCCGCACCAGGAGCGCGAGCAGGTTGTGGTAGTAGGCCTCCAGGGGGTCCGACTTGTCCGGCGTGGCGATCTCCTCGTCCACCTTGCGCAGGGCCAACCCCGACCCCCAGAGGACGGCGCAGGTCACCACCGCGTAGATCATGAGGTACCACTGGAGGGTGACCACGGAGGCCAGGACGATTACGATCGAAAAGAGGATCATCCAGCCCAGGGCGCGCATACGGTGATGCCGGATGGCGTAGGCCAAACCCAGGTTCGCCACTCCCTGCCCGATGAGCGCCAGGCTGAAGATGTGCAGCCGCAGCTCTCCGCCGATGCGGACGTTCAGCGCGTCGGCATTGACCAGCGTTAAGAACCCCGTCACCAGCTCCAGGAAGGACAGCGCCACCAGGAGCCCCACCAGCAAATGGATCCACGATGAGTGTACGAAGCGCCCCCGGTTCGGGTGGTGCGCCACGATGGCGGCGGTGTCGTCCGCCGCTGCCCCACCTTCGATGTCCAGCGCTGCGTCATCGAACACCATCGCCATTTTGCGATATCGACTGTAGAAAAGAAACGGCATCACCATGCCCAGGATCATCAGGATCACCGACGGGAAGATCATGGTTTGGGCAAAGGAGGTCGCCTTGTCGCTCGCGAAGATCCCCATGACCACGCCGAAGAAGCCCAGCAGCAAGACGATACCGCACATGGCTGTTTGCACGCCGTACGCTCTCCAGAACCCCGGTCGGTGTACGATCTCGGTCACCACGGGCAGGGTGTCCCTGGCGGAGAAGGAGGAGCGGATTGGGGGTGGGCGAAGTCGCTTGAGCCTGAACATGGTGCTCCCTACTGGGGCTCGTTTTCGACCGAGTTGTTGTTCATCAGCGTCCCTTGAACTTGGCGTCCCGACGTTCGATGAAGGACATCATGCCCTCCATGGCGTCCTCGCTGGCCATGAGCCGTTGGGTCTGTGTGTACAGATCCTTCAGGGCCGCCTCCTGGCCCTCCTCCAGCGCCACGCGCGCCGACCGCAGCGACGCCTGCACCGCCAGCGGCGCCCGGGAGGCCACCTTCCGGGCCATGGCCATGGCGCGATCCTGGAGCTCGTCGGGAGCCACCACCTCCTGCACCAGACCGATGCGGTAGGCCTCGGCCGCGTCGAGCTCGTCCCCGGTCAGCAGGTACCGCATGGCGTTGCCCCACCCGGCCATCTGCGGCAGCCGCAGGGTCGCTCCGCCAAAGGGCATGATGCCGCGTTTGACTTCGAGCTGCGCGAACTTCGTTCCCTCCGCCGCCAGCCGGATATCAGAGGCCAGCAGCAGCTCCACGCCGATGGTGAGACACCACCCCTGGACCGCGCAGACCACGGGCTTGGTCCGCTTGGGGGGAATCAGGCCCATGAAGTCCATGGCGTCGGTGGGAACGAGCTGTTCCCCCGCCGCTACCCGCGGCCCCACGTCCGCCAGGTCCAGCCCCGCGGTGAAGTGGTCGCCCTCGGCGTACAGCAGCGCGCACCACGCCTCCCCGTCGGCCTCGAAGGCCGTGTAGGCCCGCGCCAGCGAGTGGAGCATCTCCATGGTAAACGCGTTGCGTTTACCCGCCCGGTTCAGCCCAATACGAAACACATGGTCCTGTCGCTCGGTGAGGATCGTCGCCGGTTCACTCATGGTCGTCTCATTTCTCCGTCGAATGGAAGTGGTGGGGACGGCCAAGGTTGTGTCACGAAAAAGCGCGCTTGCCCAGAGAAGAGGGAGGGGCGTGGGGCTCCGGCCAAGGGGGCGAGGTGGGCCGTGGTCCGGGGCCTTGGGTCAGGCGCCGTTGAGCCAGTGGCGGTACTCCTCGGGGGAGAGGGGCGCGCCGTCCTCGGCGGCGAAGGCCTGGGCGGCCTCCACGCAGGGCGAGGGCTTGGTGTCGTCGAGGTCCGCGGTTTCGCAGGCGCAGAGGGTAGCCACCCAGCCTGGGCCGTCATCGTCCGTGCGATGGCCGTAGCCCAGGTAGAGCACGTCTTCGGGGTTGCTGCCGATCTCTTTGCCGCAAGAGAAGCACAGGGGCGCGCGCGTCCAAGCAGTGTCTGGTTTGTCCGTCATGCTCACTACTCCCGTGGCCCCAAATTCTGGCGGGGCTCTGATCCGAGTGTACCCAGGTGACGCCCGTGGGCGACTTTTTGGGGGTTTGTCCGAACCCGGAGTCGTCGCCCTACGAAGTAGGTCGTTCGTCCCCCAGGCGAGGGGCACTATTGACGAGGGTTGGTGGATTCATGTTTACTGGCAGGCTAGCGTCGGCCGGAGGTGGGCAGACCATTGTTTGGGCACAGCCGTTGTACTTTGGGGCTGTGCTCTCCGGATGGTTCCTCTGGAGGGCGGTGATGCTTCGGCCACACAACGGGAGACGATGATGAGAAAGTTTCAGCTTGTGGGTTCAGGTGGGTCGACGATGTCAGCGGCGACGGCGGCGGCGACGATGACGGTGATGGCCATGGCCTTGGCCCTGGCCTTGGCCTCGGGAGGTTGTCCGACGAAGAAGAAGCCGCGCCTGGGGGTGTTGGTGGAGGATGCTTTGCTGGTTGGCGATGGAGCGCCCGCGGGGGTGGCGGTGACTAGCGGGGGGCTGACCTTCCGGTTGGCGGAGGGGCAATCTCCCCATGGCCCGGCGGCGAACAACCCACTGGATCCGGGGAAGCCGCTGTCGGCGGCGCAGACCAAGGCGTTGCTGGCGAGGGTGGGCGCGGTGGTCATGAAGGCCGGGGACCAGTCGGCCTTCGCGTTTCGCGCGCGATCCTTGCCACCGCCCCGTACGGGCAAGACGGTCAAGGGCGTGTTCCCGCCGCCCATCAAGCCTCAAGTGGTGGACGTTAAGAAGGGCGGCCCGCTGAAGGTGCTGCGCGGCTCGCCGGTGGGCGACGTGCTCATGGCGCCCAAGCTGAGCGTGACCTTCAACCAGCCCATGGTGGCGGTTACGTCCCACGCCGACACCATCGCCAAGGGTGTGCCGGTGACGTTGACGCCGTCCATCAAGGGCCAGTGGCGCTGGATCGGTACGCGTACGTTGCTGTTCGAGACGAAGCTGCGTTTCCCCATGGCGACGGCGTTTACCGCTACGGTGGGCGCGGGCACGAAGTCCGCGAACGGAGGGGTCCTGGCGGAGGCCAAGACCTGGAGTTTCTCCACGCCGCCGCCCAGGCTCCTGGGGCGGTATCCGAGCCACGGCCCCCAGCGGTTGGATCCGGTGTTTTTCCTGGGCTTCGATCAGCGCATCGATCCCGACCGGGTGCTGGCCAAGGTCGTGCTGTCAGGCGGCGGCAAGCAGGTCGCCTTGCTGCGGGCGCCGAAAGGGCGCATCGTCGGGGATAAAATCCTCGCGGCCCTGGTGAAGGGATCGGAGCGGGCCAAGCACAAGTCCCGTTGGGTGGCCTTCGTGGCCACCGAGCGGCTCACTCCCGGCACCTCTTACACGGTTACCGTGGGGGAAGGCACGCCCTCGGCCGAGGGGCCCCTGACCACCAAGAAGGATCAGACGTTCACCTTCAAGACGTATGATCCGCTGAAGGTGCGTTGGCGGAACTGCGAGGAGAAGGTTCCCTGTCGGCCGCCGACGGGCTTGATGATGCGGTTTAACAACCCCCTGGACGAGAAGGTCTTTGACGCCAAGTCTCTTACGGTCACGCCGAAGATCCCCGACATGCGGATCGTCGCGCGTGGCTCTTCGCTGTATGTCTACGGGCAGGTCAAGGGGAGGACCACCTACAAGGTCACCCTACCCGCGACGCTCAAAGACACTTTTGGTCAGACCCTCGGTGCGGACCAGACGCTGAGCTTCTTCCTCAAGGACGCCCGGCCCCGGTTGATGTCCAACTACAAGGGTATGGTGGTGCTCGACCCCAAGGGCGACAAGGTCTTCCGGCTGCACTCCATCAACTACAAGCAGCTCCGGGTGACCATTCGCCGGGTGCAGGCGTCGGACTGGTCTGCCTACCTCGATTACCAGCGCAAGTACCGGAGAATCAAGGACGTGCCGCCCATGCCGGGCAAGCTGGTCGTCGCCAAGACCCTCACGGTGAAAGGCTCTCCGGACCAGATGGTGGAGACGGTGATCCCGCTCAAAAAAGGGCTCAACAAGCAGGGCCATGGTCAGCTCTTGGTCCAGGTCTCGAATTGGCCCCTTCCCGAGAAGCGGTATTTACGGAAGTACCTCCTCGCCTGGGTCCAGGCCACAGACCTGGCCGTGGACGCCTTCGTGGATCATACGCACCTGCTGGGTTGGGTGACCCGGCTGTCGGACGGCAAGCCCGTGTCGGGCGCCGAGCTCTCCATCCGGCCCACGGGGGTGAAGGGTACGTCCGGCGGCGACGGCCTGGCGAAGCTCGCTCTGGCGGGCTACGACAAGGACATCAAGCGTCGGGTGCTCGTGGCCAAGACCGCCACCGACGTGGTGCTGCTGCCCGAGAGCCGCTACTACTGGGGCAGCGGCTACTGGTACAAGCGCACCAAGCCCGGCGAGAGCCTGCGCTGGTTCGTCTACGATGACCGGAAGCTGTACAAGCCCAAGGAGGAGGTGCGGCTCAAGGGGTGGGTGAGGCTGGTGGACATGGGAGCGAGCGGCCGCATCCGGCTGCTGCCCCAGCCCGCTCAGAAGGTGACCTGGACGGTGCTGGGCCCCCGGAACAACAAGGTGGCCAACGGCACCGCGGAGATAAACGCCCTGGGCGGGTTCAACCTCAAGTTCAAGCTGCCCGACAACGTGAACCTCGGCCGGGCCAGGGTTTCGTTGCGTGTCCCCGTCGCGGCGTCCGGCAGCAACCACACCCATCGCTTCCTCATCGCGGAGTTCAAGCGGCCCGAGTTCGAGGTGTCTGCGCAAGCCAGCACCGGGCCGCACATGATCGGCAAGCACGTCGACGTTCAGGTCAAGGCCAGCTACTTCGCAGGCGGCGGGCTTCCCGGTGCCAAGGTGAATTGGCGCGTGACCGCGAGCAAGGGCTCCTACACGCCTCCCAACCGGAGCGGCTGGACCTTCGTGGGCTGGGCGCCGACCTGGGGGCGAAAGACCAAGGTGCGTTCCAAATCGGAGGTGTTCTCGGGGATCACCGACAGCCGGGGCGCGCACAGGGTGCGCATTCACTTCGATGCGGTGGATCCGCCGCGGCCCATGAGCGTCACCGCGTCGGCCACCATCACCGACGTGAATCGCCGCACCTGGACCGCCAGCAAGGCGCTGGTGGTGCATCCGTCGAAGCTCTATGTGGGGATGCGCACCAAGAAGTACTTCGTGCGCCGGGGGACGCCCATGCAGGTGGAGGTCATCGTCACGGATCTGCAAGGCAAGGCGGTGTCCGGCCGGGTGGTGGGCGTGCAGGCCGTGCGAAAGGAGTGGCGCTACGTCAAGCGCAAGTGGCGGCCCGTGGAGCGGGACGCGCAGAACTGCCGGCTGGTGTCGGGCAAGGATCCGGGCAAGTGCGTGTTCAAGACGAGCAAGGGCGGGAGGTACATCATCCGCGCGCGGGTGACCGACGCTGACGGCAAGCCCAACCGCACGACCATGACGCGGTGGGTGACCGGGGGCAAGCTGCCGCCCAAGCACAAGGTGGAGAAGGAGAAAGTGCGGCTCATCGCGGGGCAGAAGCGGTACCAGCCCGGAGAGACCGCCGAGATTCTGGTGCAGGCGCCCTTCTATCCGGCCGAGGGGTTGATGACCGTGCGGCGGGCGGGGATCGCGTCGGTGAAGCGGTTCACCATGTCATCGTCCACCACCACACTCCAGGTGGCCATTACCGAGAGCCACTATCCGAGCCTGCGGGTGCGGGTGGATCTGGTGGGCGCCGCCGCGCGCCTCGACGCCAGCGGTGAGCCCGTCAAGAAGCTGCCCAAGCGGCCGGCCTACGCCAGCGGGAGCATCTCCCTGCCGGTGCCGCCGCTCAAGCGCAGCCTCAAGGTCGTGGTGACGCCGGGGAAAAAGTCCATCGCCCCGGGCCAAAAGACCGCGCTGAATGTCACCCTCACCGACGCCGACGGAAAGCCCGTGGCAGGGGCCGAGGTGGCCTTGGTTGCGGTGGACGAGGCCGTGCTTTCGCTCACGGGCTACAAGCTGTCCAGCCCGCTGTCGACGTTCCATCCCTATCGCTCGGGCGGGGTTCGGGATACGTACCTGCGGGCCATGGTGCAGCTCATGGACCCCACCGAGATGCTCAAGAGGCTGGGCAACTCGGCTCCGAGTGGGGTGATGATGCAAAAGAAGGAGGGCAAGATGGCTGCGGCGAGCACCATGGACTCGGCGGCCAGGCCTGCGCCCTCCAGGGCGCGGAGCTCGGGTGGTCGCGGATTCGGGGCGTCGAGGCGCAGGTCCGCCAAGGGCAAGCGTTCGCAGCCGAAAAAGCCCGCCACCGCCCAGCCCATCGCCGTACGCAAGAACTTCGAGCCCCTGGCGCTCTTCGCGCCCACGGTCCGGACCGACGCAGCCGGCAAGGCGCGGGTGGAGCTAAAGGTGCCTGACAACCTTACGCGGTATCGGGTCATGGCCGTGGCCGTGGCCAAGGCCACGCACTACGGCTATGGCGAGGCGTCGGTGACGGCGCGCAATCCGCTGATGCTGCGGCCGGCGGCGCCGCGCTTTTTGAACTTCGGCGACCGCTTCTCGCTGCCCATCGTAGTGCAGAACCAGACCGACCAGGCCATGGAGGTGCAGGTGGCCGTGCGGGGCACCAACGTGAAGTGGACCGGGGGGCAGGGCAAGGTCATCTCCGTGCCGGCCAACGACCGGCGGGAGGTGCGCTTCGGGGCTGAGACCGTCATGGCGGGCATCGCCCGGTTCCAGGTAGCGGCGGCCACGGGGAGCTATGCCGACGCGGCGCAGATCAAGCTGCCCGTGTGGACACCGGCCACCACCGAGGCCTTCGCCACCTACGGCACCATCGACAAGGGGGCCACCATCCAGCCCGTGTCCATGCCCAAGAACGTCTTCAAGGCTTTCGGTGGGCTGGAGATCTCAACGTCCTCCACGGCGCTGCACGCACTGACCGACGCGGTGCTGTATATCTACTCGTACCCCTACGACTGCTCGGAGCAGATCGCTTCGCGGGTGCTGGCTGTGGCGGCGCTCCGTGACGTGCTCTCGTCCTTCAAGGCCAAGGGGCTGCCCAAGGGGCCGGCCATCACGGCCGCCGTGGTCCGGGACATGCGGCGGCTGCGCAATATGCAAAACGATGACGGGGGCTGGGGTTTCTGGCGACGGTACCAGCGGTCCTGGCCTTTTTTGTCTGTCCATGTGACCCACGCCCTGGTGCGCGCCAAGGCCAAGGGTTTTGCGGTGCCCCCGACCATGATCTCCAACGCGCTGGGTCACATCAAGAACATCGAGCGCCACATTCCGAGCACCTACGGCGAGCACATCCGCCGGGTCATCGTGGCCTACAGCGTCTATGTGCGATACCTGGCCAAGGACGTGGACGTAGGCAAGGCGCTGCGCACCTATCGGTGGTTCAAGTCGCACAAGCACGAGGCCCTCGAGGCCATCGGCTGGCTGTATCCCGTCCTCTCGGGGGCGCCGGCGGCCGGCAAGGAGATCGCCGAAATCCGCAAGGACTTGAACAACCGGATCACCGAGACCGCCGGGGCGGCGCACTTCCGCACCTCCTACTCCGACGGCGCGCATCTGATCCTGTACTCGAACCGACGGGTGGATGGGATCCTGCTGGAGGGGCTCATCAAGGACCAGCCCAAGAGCGACTTGATCCCCAAGATCGTGCGCGGTCTGCTCGCCCACAGAAAGCGTGGGCGGTGGTCCAACACGCAGGAGAACGTGTGGGTGCTGCTGGCCCTGGACAAGTACTTCAACACCTACGAGAAGGTCACGCCCAACTTCGTGGCGCGGGTTTGGCTGGGAGAGCAGTTTGCCGGCCAGCACCGGTTCGCCGGACGCACCACGGAGCGTCACCGCATCGATATCCCCATGAAGCTGTTGGGTGAGCCCGGCAAGCAGATGGGGCTGGTGGTGGACAAAAAGGGCGCGGGCCGCCTGTACTACCGCATTGGCATGCGGTACGCGCCTGCGGACCTGCGGCCGCCCCCCGCCAGTCACGGGTTCACCGTGCAGCGGCGGTACGAGGCGGTGGACAAGCCGTCGGATGTGGCGCGGCTGCCCGACGGTACCTGGAAGGTGAAGGCGGGCGCCCGCGTGCGGGTGGTGGTCACCATGGTGGCCCACGCCCGGCGGTACCACGTGGCCCTGGTGGACCCGCTCCCCGCGGGTCTCGAGGCCATCAACACCACCCTCAAGGGGGCTGAGCCCGTGCCGAAGGCCAAGGCCGCCGGTAACTCCGCTCTGCGTAGACGCGGGCGCAGGCGTGGACGTGGGCGTCACATGGGACGTAGTCGCGGGTTCCGGGGGCGCTACTACTGGGGTTGGTGGCGACGGGCCTGGTACGAGCACCAGAACCTGCGTGACGAGCGCGCCGAGGCCTTCACCTCCTACCTACGGGCGGGCGTGCACACCTATAAGTACATCACCCGCGCCCTCACCCCGGGGACCTTCGTGGTGCCCCCGGCCAAGGCCGAGGAGATGTATCACCCCGAGACCTTTGGCCGCTCCGCAGGCGATAAGCTCATCGTGGAGTAAACGCCCTGTCTGGGAAACAAGGTAACAAGTACACTACGTCCCCTCTCCTTTCTCTCCTTTCCATCAGGGATTGGTTGGTGGAGCGGCTGCGGGGTGGGGGGGCGGTGGAGTTTGATGTGGTGGATCCGGCGCTGGGGGCTGGGCTGTATAGTGGGGAGGAGGTGCGGGTGGGGGGGCAGGTCGTGCGGGTGCGGGGGTACCGGTGCTGGGTGGATCTGGCGGAGCTGCTGGGGTGCCGGATGGTGGTTGTTTCGGTCTCGGACCGGAGCGGTGAGACTCCTCAGGGGTTTGTGCGGCTCCGTTTCGAGGCGCTGGATCCGGACGGATCCTTCCATGACGAGGCGTCCGAAGATCCCACGGAGAAGTACGGCACCGCCTCTCGGTATGCGCGCATTAACAAGCTCGAGGAGCCGTCCTTCGTGCTGGGACTGGAGGCGGCCTTGCGGCGGGTGGACCTGGCGCCCCGAGCGCGGGTGCTGGACCTGGGCGTGAACACCGGCGACGAGCTGGAGCTGCTGCGACGGGTCACCGGAGACGAGCGGTTCGGCGGGCTGGAGCTGGTGGGTGTGGATCACAGCGCTTCGGCCGTGGCCCGGGCCGCCGAGCGGTTCGGTGGGGACCGCTGTCACCTGGTGGTCCACGACATCAACGCGCTGTCGGAGCTGGACCTGGGGCGGTTCGACCTGCTGCTGAGCGTCGCCACCTTGCACAGCCCATCCATTCACAACCCCAAGCAACTGTTCATGCAGCTCATGCAGGCTCATCTCACGCCCACCGGCGCCGTGATCCTGGGATTTCCCAACTGCCGCTGGCAAGGGGGCGAGGTGCTGTATGGAGCCCAGCCCCCGAACTACAACCACCCGGAGCTGTCGGTTGTGCTCAAGGATGTGGACTGGTGCAAGCGCTACCTACAGCAGCACTCCTTCCGGGTCACCATCACCGGCCGCCACTATCTGTTTCTCACGGCGACCCGAATTGGTGTGACGTCGGAAAGCGACGACTAGCGGACGCTACAGCGACGCTGTCTGGGGCTGGCCGGGGTGGGGATCCTCTGCTCTTTTTCACTAAGCTCGCCCGCACCGTACAACAGCACGACCGACAATGCCGGCAAGCACCATCATCCGGAGGATCGATGGCTGGGCGAGGGGTACAGCTTCTCCCGACAATCAGGGCAGATGGAGTGGGTGAACTCCATGGACTCCTCATCATGCAGGTACTGCTCTATGGAGACCCACGCCAAGGTCGACTCGTCGCCGCCGGGGCTCGCCTCGTCCTCTTTGCGGATATTCTTGCAGCTGGCACAGATAGGGAGCAGGGTCTCCAGCTTTTGGATATGGGCCGAGGCCATGCGGAGCTCGGATACTTTACGCAGGAGAAGAACGCCTAGCAATATCAACGCGGCAACTATGGTCCCCAGCAGTATTCCCGAGACCCAGGTGGTGTTCTTTTCCGAGCGCTTCTGCATCATCGAAACGGAGCGGTCCATCTCGCCCAGGAGGGTCGCGTTCGTCCGAATTACGTACTCGAGGGCGGCCTCGTTTCGCTTGGCGAGGTAGTCCTCGAGCCGACGAGAGAATTGGCTCCACAGGGAAATGACCCTCTGCAGCTGCGCGCGAATGGAGGCGTCCTGCATGGGGGGGAGCTTGCGGTGGGCGCCCGAACGTAGGTCCAAGGGAGCTTGTCCGCCGTTGAGGAGGGCGAAAAGTGTCGTCTGGAAGGCTCGCATGGTTCGCCGCACAACCTTCGCCGAGGTTCGCCCCTGGGCATAGAGCAGGATGTCTTTGCACAGCTTCTGCGTGAGCATGCGTTGCCGTCCGGCGAGATTGATACGCACGCCGTCGTATCGCTGCTTCTCTACGGTCCGCGCAGTTAGCACCGCCGGTATGAGCAGCAACCCCACCAGAGTCACAGCAATCCACACCAACCGCCTACCAGACCCCCGACCACCAAAGTATCTCTCTATCGCCACGGCCATAACCTCCTATGCCTATAGTATTTGTAAGCGAGAGGGCCGCTTTGACAAGTGGAAAGCGCAAGGACGGCGTAATTACAGTGGATCTTGCTTTACGACTTGACCCGTTAGCCCGCAATTACCATCGTCAGTAGAAGCAGTGACCCATTCCCGCTGCTTGACCCATGCGCGGTCGTCCCCGATACTCGATCAAATGCTACATAGTCAGACTGCACGGCCTGAAGACGACATGGTTCGTCAAGCCGTTCGCGTACGTGTGCTGGAGCGCTTGCTGCTCGAGCTTTTTAACGAAGGTAGCCTTTTTGGCACCGTTCACACTTGTCTCGGTCAGGAATTCTGCGCGGCAGCGCTCCATCCACATTTGAAACCCGGGCAGGATGCCTTTTTCGCCACCCACCGGGGTCATGGGCATTACCTCTGCCATGGAGGCCCGCCCGAGGACTTCCTGGCCGAGCTCATGGGCCGGGAGGGCGCCTTGTGTAACGGCTGTGGCGGAACGCAGAACCTGGCATACAAGCGGTTTTTCTCGGCGGGGATCCAGGGAGGTAGCGCGCCGATAGGTGTCGGCTACGCCTGGGCAATGGCCAGAAGGGGCGAGGAGAACATCGCGGTCGTGCAAATCGGCGATGGCACACTCGGAGAGGGTACACTCTACGAAGCGTTTACATTCGCGGCGCTACTGAAAGCACCGGTTCTGTTCCTGCTGGAGATCAACGGTTGGGCCCAATCCACCGACACCAGCCAGACGACGCCGGGGGACCTGGTCCAGCGTGCCGCGGGGTTTGGCCTGCGAGTACACCGGTCGTCTGACAGTGACCCCGATCTGCTGTGGAGCCAGCTCAAGGATGTGGTTGCTCAGGTCCGGCAGGGCGTGCCGACCCTGCAGATCCTCGATACCCGTCGACTGGCGGCCCACAGCAAAGGCGACGACGACAGATCCCCGGCGTATATGGCGAAGATGGAAGCCCAAGACCCTCTCACCCGATTGATTGCCGAGAGCCCCCAGGTCCGGGACATGGTTGAGGAGTCCGAACGTGAATTTCGGGAGATCGCGGAGATCGTCAAACGCCGACCGCTGTTGGAAGCAGAGGTTCTCCACCGGTCCACGGCTCGTTTGGTGGTACGATCCGAGGACCTCACACCGGGAGACGAGGCGTCGCTTCGGGGGACAGAATCGTTGAATCACGCTCTGGATGAGCTCCTGGGAGAATCAAATCAGAGGGTGCTGCTGGGGGAAGACGTACTCGATCCCTATGGTGGAACGTTCAAAGTGAGTCGTGGCCTATCGACCAGATATCCGGACCAGGTGTTTTCGACGCCCATTGCTGAAGCGGGGATGGTCGGACTGGCAAACGGCTTGGCCCTGGCCGGGGCGGAGCCGATCGTAGAGATGATGTTCGCCGATTTTGTCACCCTCGCCACGGACCAGCTCGTAAATTTCGCCGCGAAGTTCCGTCAGATGTACGCCCAGAAGGTCAGCTGTCCGTTGACGCTTCGACTGCCATCGGGCGGTGGGCGTGGCTATGGGCCGACCCACAGCCAATGTCTGGAGTATCTGTTCTTTGGGATCCCCGGGATCCGGGTCGTTGCCATGTCGCACCGCCATGGTAGCGGTGCCCTTTTGAAGCACGTGGTGCGAAATCAGTCCACGCCCACCATCTTCGTCGAGCACAAGGGACTCTACTCGTCGCCCAGTCAGAAGGGACGGCTTTGGGACTTGGAGTTGGTGCCCACGGTGAGGGACAACGGGGGATATCCGCCGCTGTACTATCGAGCAAAAAATGGCGAAAGCGGGGACGTAACGCTGGTCACCTACGGGGGGACGGCCGGAATCGTGGAGCAGGTCATGCGCCACCTGGTGGAGGAGGAGGAGTTGCGTTTTGAGCTCATTATTTTGACGCAGATCTGGCCCCTGGAGGCGGAGGAAGTCGTCACCTCAGTCCAGAGGACGAGGCGTCTGGTAGTCGTCGAAGAGGGAACCAGCGACTACGGCGTTGGAGGGGCTCTGGCCGGGCTGGTCGCCGAATCCACCGGCGGCTCTTTTCAGATGAGGCGCGTTGGCTCAATGCCCGTTCCCCTGCCGTGCGCACGCCAACTCGAAGATGCGGTTCTGCCCTCGGTGGAGCGGATTCGCGCCGCCATATTGGGAGTGCTGTGACATGGGGAAGGACCTGGGAAAAATCGAAGCCGTATTGATTCCGCGCCAAGGCGTCAATGACGACGTAGCCACCCTCATCCACTGGGAAGTGGACGATCGACGACCCGTGAGGCGAGGAGATGTCCTGGTGGTAATGGAAACCACAAAGACGGCCTTTGAGCTCGAATGTCCAGAGGATGGATACGTCGTTCATAACGCGCAGGAAGGGGACCGTCTGGAGGTCGGCTCGGTGTTCGCCTTCATCGTCGGGTCACAAGATACAGTGGTGGAGTTGCTGTCTCATTCAACTCCTACGGAAGAGAAACCAGCCAGCGACTCACAGATCGTGACCCGTAAAGCCCGGGAGATCATCGAGCGCGAGAAGATGGACTTGGGTGCCTTTGCCGACCTCCCCGTTGTGCGTGAGGAAGATGTCAGTCGGACTTTGAATGCGTCCTCGCCGCCCCTGGAGCAGCAGCGCCAGTTTCGCGGTCAGCCATTGGATCTGAAGGGAGACTGGGACGACGTTCTGACAGATCCCCTGCTGGGACAGACGAAGGAGCTGTTGACCAAGCTGCGCCGGCGAATGCGTGCCAAATTCAATCGCCATGTTTCCACAGGCGACCTCTTGTATGACCGGTGGGACCTGGCGCGGGACTATGGTTTTGGGGAGGGCACATCGGTCTATGACGACGCCCTGATTCTGGGTGACGTCCAGGTTGGCCAGAACTGCTGGATCGGTCCCCATGCCATTATCGACGGTTCCGGCGGACTGACGATCGGTGATTTTGTGGACGTCGGAGCCGGTGCCCAAATTTACTCACACAACACAATTCAGCGCACGTTGACCCGCCATGCGGCGGAGACTTTCCGTAACCCAACCAGGATTGGGGATTGCTGTTTCATTGCGCCCAACGCCATTATCGCAGCCGGGACAGTGCTCGGGAGTCACTCCTTTGTTGCCGCTTTGAGCTACGTGGAGGGGCGATTTCCGCCCTGCAGTTTCGTGGAAGGAAACCCGGCGCGAAGAGTTGGGGAAATCGTAGTCAATGGCGACGTCGCGCGGGTGGTGCGGTTCGGGACCGCGAAGGACGATTCTCTGTCGGCGAAGTGAACATGATGGAAAAGCAGATTGTCTCGTACCTGCCCAAATTGGCTGACTTTTGGCGACTCGAAGTCGAGCAATTGGAAGAATACTACCGTGAGCTCCAAGGAAGCTCGCAGTTCTATGAGGATCTGAACCAGAAGGTGGCCGACGTGCCGCAGTTCAGCGGCACAACATTTTCCCGACCTATGCAATTGCGAGTCTATCGCTGCATGCTGTATCTCTTCACCCGGTCACACAAGCCCGAGCTGTTCATGGAGACGGGCGTTCAGCACGGATTCAGCAGTGCGGTTATCTTGCTTGCCATGGGTAAGAACCAGTCTGGGAAGCTGATATCGGTGGACATCCCCCCAGACGATCCGCGCATGACAGGGCAGGGGACTCTCGGGCTTCCCCCAGGCAAGGGGCCCGGCTGGATCATCCCAGATAGAGTACGGCAGCGCCACGAGCTGCACCTGGCGCCGGCCGAGGAGCGTGTTCCCAGGTTGCTATTCAAGCTGGCCAAACTGGGCGGATTGGACGCATTTCTGCATGACAGCGACCACTGCTACCCGCACATGATGTTTGAGATGGCCCTGGCGTGGAAATACCTGCCACCCCGAGGGATGTTGCTCGTGGATAACATCGAGCAAAACACTGCCTTTGACGAGTTCAGCCGGAATGTTGACGGAGACTGCATCACGATCAGCTCATTCGACGGCCCGGACAGGACGTGGCGCCACGGGCTTGTGAGAAAGCCCCCGGCGAACCAGGGCTGATGACACTTGAAGGTTGGCGTTTCGAAGTACATCACCCGCGCCCCCACCCCCAAGACCTTCGGCCGGTCCGCCGGCTTATCGTGGAGTCGAAGGCTATGGCGAGTCCACGCAGCCGCAGCCGCATTCGTTGTAGAAGCTGTTTTGCTGATTCGGGAAGCAGTCGATGTCGATGGTCTCGCACTCCGCCGGATCGTGGGAGGCGTACCACACGCCGGGATCGCTCTCATCGGGGCAGGGCGTGCAGCAGACGCCCATGCCGCATTCGCCGGAGTGCGCCTCGTTCCAGCGCCAGTCCGTGCCGAACCCATCGCTGCAGGTGGGCTGCACGTAGTCCCCGTACAAGCAGTAGCCCTGGGCGTCGCCGCAAGCGTTGGTGGGGCAGGTGGCCCGCGCCGCCCAGCACTGGTCGGCGGTGTCCCAGGTTTCGGCGCAGTCCGGCCCCTCGCAGCAGCAGATGATGGGTCGGCAGAAGCTCCCGTCCCAGTAGTAGCCGCTGACGTTGGTGCAGGGATCCATGCAGCCATCGATCTGTTGGGGGGCGCAGTCGCAGGACGGCAGGGACGTGCAGTAGCCGTACCCCTCGGTGATGCAGCACTGCTCGAAGCACAGTTCGGAGTCCTGTTGGACCCAGAAGCAGTCACCGTTGCAGTTGCCCCTTTCGTGCTCGTTGCAGGGCTGGTCCACGGGGACGCAGACAATGGCCCGCTCGACGCACATCCAGTCGTCAGGATCGCCCCCGTCCGGACTACAGTCGGCCATGTTGAAACAGCCGCCCCCGTAGTAGAGGATCTGGCAGCCGGGCATCTCCTCGCACTCTCCGTAATCCCGGTCGGCGCAGGGCGAGGGGGAGATGCATCCGGGCACCTGCGCGCTGGCGCAGTCGGACTCCGTGGCGTACAGCCGGTCGCAGTCCGGACCCACGCAGACGCAGTGGATGGGGACGCAGCAGCTCCCTTCCCAGGCCCAGCCCACCACCTGCGCGGGGCTGCCGCAGGAGGTCAGGACCTCGGTGGCCTCCATGGGCAGGCAGGGATCCTCCACCTCGGCGTCCACTGTCTGAAGCTGGGCGTCGGCGCCCACACCACCGTCGTCGTGCGTTGCGCCGCCGTCGATGTCCTCCGCGCCCAGGTTTCGTCCACCGCAGCCCACCGCCAGCACCATCACTACCACCACCACCGCGGGCCCCAGCATTGTCAATGCGCGTAGATTGTCTTGGATTGGCCGCTTCATGTCGCTTCGCTTCCTAAGGACCCTAAGGATGCAATGCACCTTTGGAGTCTATTCACTCGCAAAAAACATGCCAGTGTCGCGTCGTGACATCACGGGCAGTTACCCACGCCCAGTCTCAGATTTCCGTGGAATCACCCGTTTCAGATGGGCGTAGGGGGGGTGGGTGGCCAGGCGCCGGTCCTTGATGGGGCCGCCCACGGTGAAGTGGTACAGGGACTGAAACCGCGCGTCGGGCAGTCCCATCAGGCGGTGTACCGCGTCATCGAAGAAGCAGCCGATGCCCGTGCCTCGCAACCCCACGGCCTCGGCGTTGAGGTAGAGCGATTGCCCCAGGGCGCCGGCCTCCCAGAAAAGGCGGCGATACCACCAGGGCCCCTGGTTGAGTCCCTCTTCCAGCTCAGCCACCATGCCCACGGAGAAGGCCGAGTCCCCCGCGATGTCCTGGCGGCAACAGAGCGCCGCGGAGAGGTCGCGCAGGTCCAGGGTCTGTAACCGGCGGAGCTCGAGGTGGTCCGGGGCGCCCTCAACGGGTTCCCAGCAGTGCTCCGGATCCAACGCTCCTCGCAAGGTCTCGACGACGCCGGGGCGCCGGGGGAGCAGGTAGAGTCCGGCCGGTACATCCTCCACCCGATGCACGAACAGGAGCAGGTGGATGCGTGGTTCCCAGCCGAGGGCGGCCAGGGGCGGCACGTCCGCCCGCGGGAGGGTGGCGTCGATCATGCGGTAGAAAGCCGCCGCCGTCATGTGTGTCACGCCGTCGAAGGCCTGGGCGCTGCGGCGCTGTCGAATGAGGCGCAGTGCCTCCGCGTTGCCCGTGGCCGGCAAGGGAGGGAGGTCGCCCGGAGACCAGCGATGGGCGGGCGGATCGGGGGTGGGCGGATCGGGGGTGGGCGGATCGGGATCGGGCGGGACCCGGCAGGCCTCGGCTATCTCGCCGATGACATTCCAGTCCCGCCGCTGGGCGCTCAGTCGGTTGGGTTCGCCCTCCCAGGTCGCGCCCCGCAGTCCGGCGAGCAGAGGCGCGGAGAGCGGGGGAGAGGTCGCCACCTCGGGACCGATCCAAAGGAGCAGATCAGGCGACTCCTCTTCGGGCGCCTTTGCGGCCTCGGACCTCGGCAACCCGAGCAGGCGGATGAGGTTATCGTCGCTCCAGGCCTCGAGCCAACGTGTCTGCCAGCCCAGGACCGCGGCGGCGAAGGACAGCGCCCCCACCGCGTGTCCCACGTCGAGCTGGCAGTATCGATAGGCCCGCTCCCCGTACTTCCACGCCTCGCGCCAGTGGATGGAGCTCAACCCCACCAGGACTCCCTGGCTCTGGTTTTGGTTCTGGTTTTGGCTCAACTCCTGCCAGGCGCGGCTCCATCGCTCGGGGTCCGGCCGCGCGCGTCGCTCCAGCAGGTGCTCGGGGCTGGTGTAGTGGTACACGCCCCCCTCCAACCCAGCGAGGTTCGGGCAGACGAGATAGCCCTCGGTGGGGTGCAGGTTGCCGCTGGACGGGTTGCATCGAAGGGCCCACCGCTCGGGTCCGATGGACTTCCACGCCGCCAGCCCCAGGGAGTGTTCGAACAGCCCGGCGACGGACTCGAGGTTGACCGGTTGCGCGGCCACTGTCCCAGGTCGGAGACAGTCGTCGTAGGGAATTTCCGTTGTGGCGGTCCACAAGGGGAGGTCCACGGTCTCGGAGTCCGCCCAGGTTCGGAAAGGCTCGGGCTGGTTTGCCCAGTCCAGCCCCTGGGGTCCGGCCGCCGACTGCTCGGGCTGGTGCTTGGTCCGCTCGTGATAGGCGCGCACACGCTGCGTGGGGCTCGGCATGCCATACACGGTAACGTTGCTTTGACGGATGTCCAGACCTGTGGGTCTGTGGAAACCAGTCAGGAGAGCAGCAGGAAGGACTTGAGCCCGGCCCCCGCTGACTTCGCGGCGATCTTCAGCACCGCCCCGGCTCTCTCTTTCAGGTTCGTCATGGTGTACCAATGAGCTGGTAGCGCATCTACCACTTCTTGAGGTGGAGAATTCCCTTCTGGCAGAACAGGGAGATTGGCGGGGCGCCACGGCCGAGTCGCGCCCGGGCCCAGTGGGGCTTTGTTGCTTCGAGGGGAAAGGCGCTCTTGATCTCGTCGGTTTTGGCTTCGGCCGTGATCAGAGCGTGGAGCTTGGTCGAGGCGTGCAGGGTCAGCGCGCCGGACTCGGTGCGGGCCTCGTTCTTGCCGACGAGCTGGGTCTCGGGTCGGAGCCAGAGGTTCACCTCTCCGAGGCGCGTACGGAGCCTGAAACGGCGAGGTGCCCCACGCAGCATGATGTTGCCCTCGTTGGTGGTGAGCGTCACCTGGCCGGTGACGCCCCGGGCCCGCATCTCTCCGCGTTTGGCGGTGGCCACGATATTGCCTCGCACGTTGGTCAGGTTGATGTGGCCATCGCCGGTCTTGAGCACGAGGTGGGTGGACGGTGGGACCGTGATTCTCAGGTGCATGTGATACTTTTTGCCGCCCTTACTCGACGGGCTCTTGCCGACGATGCTGAGCAGCCCCTTTTTCTTCGTTACGTGCACCTTGATGTGTTTGAGCTTGGAGTCAGCGCTCCAGACCGCGCGCACCTTGCGTAAGATCTTGAGTGACACCATGCCCTTTCGGCCGGCCGCCACGGAGATATAGCCGGTGGAAACCGTGACGTGGACCTGCGTGGATTTGGCCACGGGGATGAACTGCTCTGTACGACGGGTGGCCACAGACCCCTTGCAGCCGGCCAGCGCGAACCCGGCGGTGGCACAGACGACCAATAGCGTTCGGGGCACAAGGAGTCGCATGGAGTCAACGCTTCCTGGGAGTGAGTGGCTCACAATACGACGGACCGCCCCCCGGTACGAGCACTTTCGGGCGGTGCTTGACAGCCTCGGACTCGTGGACCTAGCATCGGATGCGGGTGGCGTCCACGCGTCGCTCTCCCACGGAAG
Organism: Deltaproteobacteria bacterium; assembly: GCA_029938605.1. GTDB lineage: Bacteria > Myxococcota_A > Polyangia > HGW-17 > JAJRWW01 > JAJRWW01. Next base: position 50,355 of record JAOZUO010000002.1, read on the forward strand.
GACCGACGGAACCCATGACAGCAGGGCGAATCAAGAAAATCTCCGCCGGCTCCGATGTGGAGTCCATGTGCGGCAAGTGCGGCGACACCTGGCACGTGGTGGTGGCCATGGTGGGCAGCAACATCGCCAAGGTGCAGTGCAAAATGTGCGGAGGGCTGCACAAGTACCGCCCCCCCGGCCCCAAGACAAGCTCCAAGGGTGGCAGGGCCGGCTCCAAACTCCCCAAGACCGCCGGCGGCAGCCGTTCCCGCAAGGCTGCTCCCCCCGCCGAGCCCGAGGGTCCTACGGTGGATCCGGACTACAAGCGCGACATCCGCACCTACCGGGCCAACGAGCACTTCGAGGTCGCCGACCGCATCCAGCATCCGACCTTCGGGCTCGGCGTGGTGGAAGAGTCCGATGACGGCAAGATTACCATCTGGTTCCCCAACGGTCGCAAGAGGTTGGCGCAAGCGGCTCCGGCCCCCAAGCTGGAGCGTCCCCCGCCCATTCAGTGGGACTAAGAGTCCGTTCCGAAAGTAGTTGGTCAGGGCAGGGCTACGCGGTCGTTATGACGGAGGGCCCGTCCGGTGTTCAGTAGGAGCCCCAGGGCCAGGTCGAGCTGGGCCCGGACGCGGTTGCCCACGCGGGAGATTCCGAAGACGCGGGCCGTGGACTTACACAGCTCCTCGGTGGGCAAACTGATGTTCTGGGTGAGCAGGACCGCCATGGCGTTGGCCAGCTCCTGGGGCGGGATGTCCTCCGCGGCGCGGTCGCTCTGTGGGTCCTGGGTGGGCGTGCGGATCTCACGATAGGTGTCGGGGTCCTGGTCCGTGGACCAGAAGAAGTCGTCCACCCGGTGGGCCAGGTCTTCGTCCACCAGGCCGAGCACCCGCTGACGGACCCGGCCCGTGACCCGGGAAATGTCCCAGCAGTCCGTCACCCGATGTACGAGCCGTTCGAGGCTGATGGGGCTCTCGGCGGCTTGCAGTTGGCGCAGGAGACTCTGGATTTGGCGGGTGGCGGCGGGGGTGTCGAACTCCTCCGGCGTGCCGATCACCTCCAGGCTGGCCGGTACGTATCGCGAGGAGCCGGGCAGTACCGCCTGGTGGGCCTGGGAGGCTGCGTTCGTAACCAGCTCCATGGCGCTTGGCTCGGCGAGCTCCCCGTTGTTCGAGGTGTCGGTCTTGGCTTCGGTCTCGGCTTTGGGCTTGGCTTTGGGCTCGACCGATGCCCGGGCGTCCTTTCGGGCATCGGCCAGGGCTTGATCGAGGCGCGCCAGCTCGGCGTCGGGGCTCCGGAACCAGTCCACGGACCAGATCCGGTGCATCCGCCAGCCCAACCGCTCCAGCACCGCCGGGCGCAGGGAGTCGCGGTCCCTTGCTGTCTCGCCCTGGCGGTAGACCACGCCGTCTCCTTCGATTCCCAGGAGGTAGCCATCGGGGGCGGCCGGATCCGTCACCGCCAGGTCCACCCGCGCCTTGGAGCAGCCCACCTTGGGCGCCAGGTCCCACCCTCGTTTAAGGAGGGTGGCGTGTAGATCCGCCACCAGGGGATCCTCGGGCCCAACCGCCCCATGGGTTGGTGCGTCCGATGGGGTGGACTGCGCGAAGGACTCGGACAGGGCGCCCGGCCCACCGGCGGCGTATCGCAGGAAGGCGTGCAGGTGGTGCACCCCGACGGCCCGGGTCTTGGTGAGGTTCATGTGCTCGGGGCGCAAGGTGGAAAAGACCAGGAGCTGCTCCCTGGCGCGGGTCACCGCCACGTTGAGCCGCCGCTCTCCGCCGACGCGGTTGAGGGGGCCGAAGTGCATGGAGATCTTGCCGTGGCGATCCTTGGCGTAGCAGATGGAGAACATCATCACGTCCCGCTCGTCTCCCTGGACGTTCTCGAGGTTCTTCACGAACACCGGCTCGGGTCGGTCGTCACGGAAGAAAGGATCGATCTCGGGGTGGGCCCGGCGAGCCTCCTCGAGCAGGTTTTCGATGAGGGTCTGCTGGGGCTGACTGAAGGTCACCACCCCGATGGAGCGTCCCTGGTCGGCTGGGGTTTGTAGGCGGTGTAGGATTTCGGCCACCACCGCCTCGGCCTCGGCCCGGTTGGTGCGGGTAGCCCCCTTGTCGTAGATCCCGTCCACGGGGATCCAGCGCACACCCAGCCGTTGGGGATCCGTACCCGCCGCCGGGAAGGTCAACAGGCTCCCGCCATAGTAGTGAAGGTTGGAAAAGGCGATGAGGTGCTCGTGGCGGCTACGGTAGTGCCACCGCAAGCGGCAGCGCGGCAGTCCCGCAGCTACGCACTCGTCCAGAATGGACTCCAGCTCCCCGAAGTCGTCCTCGCTGGGGTTGTCCTCGCTGTCGGAGCGTCCGAAGAAGTTCGTGGGCGGGAGCTGGCGGGAGTCCCCCACCACCAGGAGTTGGCGGCCCCGGGCGATGGCGCCGATGGCGTCGGACACGGGGATCTGCGAGGCCTCGTCAAAAATCACCAGATCGAAAGGCGGCAGTGCGGGGTCCAGGTACTGGGCGATGGAGAGCGGGCTCATGAGCACGCAGGGCTTGAGCCGAGGCACCAAGCCTGGGATCTTTTCGAAGAGCTGTCGCACGGGCAGGTGGCGCCGCTTCTTCTGGATCTCACGAAGCAACACGGCCAGCTCCGACCCCGCCACCGCACCCTGGCCCGGGTCGGGAACGGAGTCGGCGAGTCGGGCGTAGCTCTCCTTTTGCACCAGCCCCATGAGCTGGTCGTCCAGGTCGCGGAACCGACTGATGCTCCGCTCATGGCCGGCCCCGTGGAAGTCACGCAAGGCGGGCTCGGCGGCGGTGACCGCATCCAGCCAGGCCCGGTGGAAGGAGCGGTCGAAGCAATCGGTCAGCCCGTCTGCGTCTACCTGGCCCGTCTCCAGACCGTGCAGCAGAGGCTGTAGGCCCAGGGTGACGGCCTCGTTGGCGGCGGCGCGAAACTGGCACCATGGGCGCAGCTCGGGCAGGGCCGTGCGCCAGGCGGTCAGACGATGTCCCAGCCAGGCCAGGTGGTCGGGCGCCTCGGGCGCCCCCCAGGCCAGGTCCGCGTCCAAGGTAAGCAGCGCCACGAGGTCGCCCCGTCGGGCGTCAAAGGTGTCCCGGGCGGCCACCAGCCGGGCCAGGGCTTTGCCTGTGGGATGGTCCGCACCACCCTGCTCAGGCTCCTCACAGGCCAACCGCATCAAGTGTGCCCGGACCTTATCGGCTGCGACCGCGTCCAATCCATCGGTCAGGATCGCGATCTGGGTGCGGAACCGGGCGCACCAGATCAGAACCTCGTCCAGCTCGTTCCAGTCTGAGTCCGCGCCCTGCCATCGCCTTCCGAAGAGTCGCTCCCCCTCCCCGGCGGCGGTGCTCAGGTGACCGTCCTCGGCGTTCACCCGTTGGGCCGCCGAGAGGTGGGATCCGATGTCACGGCTGGGGGGGATGGACCCTTGCCGGGAGACCGCCTTCAGGGTGCGCCGGCCTGTCCAGAGCATGATCCAGGCCAGGAGGAAGAAGGCGTTCGCCCACCGGCCGAACCGCGCGGCGAGCTGCGCCAGAGGCAAGACGAGGAGCGCCTGTGAGTAGGTGTCTCCCAGGGATTTCCACAGGGTGCGTCGTCGTCGGCCGTGCTCGATCCAGCCCTCCACGCGTTTTTGGCGGTCTGCCCATCGGGGCGCGTCCAACAGGGCGGCGGTGGGCGCGGGATTGTCCGTAAGGAGCCGCGAGAGGTCCACCAGGCTGCGCTCGGTGGTGCGCGTAGTAGGGACGTCGCCCAGGTGTAGCCGCTCCCGCAGGGGGGGCGACGCGGCGACCAGGTCCGCGAGGGTTGGCTCGAGTCGATCCAGCGCTTCCTCTACGCGGGGTTCCAGCTCGGGTTCCCAGCCGCCCCGGCGCACAGGGCGCCAGGGATGGTCCGCCAGGTTTCCCAGGGGACGCGCCGCCACCGCGAGACGGTCCACCGCCTGGTCCAGATCGGCGAGGCGCTCCGAGCTCGTGGCGGCCACGTCGTCGATTTTCAGCCGTACGCGCTCGGCGTGGCGCAGGGCGAGGAGGCGCCCGGTGACCTCGAATACGCTGCGCCCCAGGGGTCGGGGGTGGTGCAGGGCGTCGGCGTAGTGATTGAGCTCTCCACGCAGGTCGGCCAGGGTGTTCGCCTGGCGGTTCCAGGAGTCGGGGAAGGGGGCGCCGGCGGTGTTCAGCGCCTGGGCGAACTGCTCGATGACCTCCCGTTTCTTGGACTTGTTCGAGTGCAGCTCCAGACAGAATGGGGCCAGGCCCACCTGGTCCAGGCGGCTGTGCACCACCTCGAGGGCGGCCAGCTTCTGCGAGACGAACAGCACCGTCCGGCCCGTAGTCAAAGAGTGCGCGATGAGGTTGGTGATGGTCTGGGACTTGCCGGTCCCCGGCGGGCCCTCGAGCACGAAGCTGTGGCCTCGGGCCGCTGCGAAAATGGCCGAGAGCTGGGAGGCGTCGGCGTTGAGGGGACAGTAGGTGTCGCCCGGGGCGTGGTCGACGTCCCGGTCCCGGGGATCCGTAACGCTGGTGTGGGCCCCGGGCGGCTCCTCGTCGCCGCCCTGGGCCACGAGGTGGCGTACCACCGGGTTGTCCAGCAGGGTGGGTGCGTGTCGCTCCAGGTCGTTCCACATGAGGAATTTGGTGAAGGAGAACAGACCCATTTGGGCTTCGGCGAGCACCTCCCAACCTTTCAGGTCCCGGATGGCGTGGCTCAGCTCTCCGAGGATCAGCTCCACATTCAGCCCCGAGGTGTCCTGGGGCAGCGTGGTCAGGGAAGGCAGGTCGACGGCGTGGTCGGTCTTGAGCAGCTCCATGAGGGTCGGATTCAGCCGGGCCTCGTCGTCGGCCAGCCGCAGGCGGAACCGCGCCCCGGCGCGTTCGCGGGCCAGCTCCAGGGGTAGCAGCAGCACGGGCGCCCGGCGGAGCACCTCTGGGGTCTTGGAGTCGTACCAACCCAGAAATCCGAGGGCGAGAAACAGGGTGGAGATGCCGCCCTCCTGCCGGGCGTTGCGGGCGGCGCGACTGATGTTGATCAGGCGGCGCTCCAGCTCACCGGTCCCCATGTCAGCGTAGATTCGGCCCGCGGCGAGCTCCTTGTCCAGGTAGGCCGTCAGGGCGGCGTCGTCCTCGGGATCCGGCAGGGGCGTAGGGGAGGGCATGGATCCGTCGTCGGTCCGTTCCCCCGAGACCATCCATGGGCGGGCGAGGACCTCCACCTCCCGGCCGGCGGCCAACACATCCTCCAGATCGCCCACTTTGGGCAGGAGCAGTCCAACGGAGCGCTTGGTCTCCTTGAAGTTGAGCAGGCGGTTGCGCAGGGAGAGATCCAGCAGGGCAGTCTTCCATCGCTGTAGGCGTCGTGGCCCCGCGGGCGCTTGTGGCTCCGCGGGCGTGGGCGACCCAGACCGGCTGGCTCCACTGGCCAGGGGGCCCACGTGCTCCACGGGCGCTGGGGTCGGTGAGGGGCGATTCTCGGCAGCGGCAACCTCGAAGCCTTGATCCCGGATCCGTGAGGGCAGGGGCCGGATGGAGGCGCGCCGAGCACCTTCCACGTCGATGGCGTACTCGAAGAGATCGCCCTTGTCCAGGTGGGCGCTGGCGGTGGTTTCGGCCTCTTCGAAGGACACAGGCGGGCGTTGTGTTGCCACCGTGGGATCGAACACGGTGAGCTCCCCGCGGCCCAATCGGCGCGAGATGAGCTCAGCGTCGTCGGTGGCGGGGCTCGGGAGCTTGCCGGGGACGAGCCAGCATCCGGCGAAGGCGTGGCCGCGTTGCAAAAACACCAGCGGCCGCAGGCCGGCCTGCTCCAGGGCGGCCGCGGCCAGGAGCGACAGGTCCAGGCAGGTGCCCATGCGCGTGGTCAACACCAGCTCCGGGGTGCGGACCTTCTGCCCCTCGGCCTCGAAGCTTGCCGGCGGGTGCACGTAGCTGATTCCCAGGGACTGCACCGCCGCGTACACCGCCGCCACGACCTGGCGTACCCGGATGGGATCGGAGGCGTCGTAGCCGCTCAGGGTCGGGTCCCGGGTCCATCGCTCCAGGTGGTCTCGCGCCGCGGCGAGCACCGATCCCACGTCCGGATGGTTGGGCAGAACGTAGGCGGCCAACAGCTCGGGCAGGGTACAGAGCCCAGGCCACTCGTTGTAGGCCAGCAGCGCCAAGGGGTGCGTCTCTTCGTGAAGCACCCGCTCGCCGGCCAGCACAGCCAGGGTCAGTTGCCCCTCCTCGAGCTCGGTCATGTTCACCAGGCGCTCGGGATCCAGGGGCAGGGCAATGCGGGGGATGGAGTGGGTGTCGCCCATGGCGATGCGAGCCACCCGGCCGGACCAGCGCTCGCCGAGGTCCGGCTCGACCCACAGCCGCACCTCCAGATCCACCAGGTCCACCGGGCCCGTGTTTCGGAGCTGCAGTAGCCGAACCAGGGGTACGCCGTTTTGCTGGGCCGCGCCCGACACCCGGCGATCGTAGCTCAGGGAGATTTCCAGCGGAGGGGACATATAGCGGAGAAGAGTACCCCGAAGCCGCTATGGTTGCGAAGAGGGATTCTCCATGAAAAATGGCTCTGTCGGCCCGTAGATCACAGCATTGGGTTCCACGCGGGTTTGGAACCGGCCGAATCCGCCCTCCCTCCTCGATAAGCAAATGCTTGAAAGATTACGATATTTACAGGAACATTCTCGCAATGCGTTCCGCGATCAACAGGGTGTTGTCAGTTCGCCCGAAGCGCGACAATCGTCCTGTTTTTGTCGCCGGATCTGTGGGGCTGGCGATCGCCTTGTGGCCCACGGTGGCCTGGGCGTTACCCGGGCCGGAGGTGGTGATTCCGGTTGCGGCCGCCGTGGGACAGTTGCTTGTCTTGTCGGCGTGGATGGGCAGACATCTGTTGCGCCGGGTTCGACGCACCAAGTGGCGATGGGCCATTGTGGGCGGCTTCTGTCTGGCGTCCATCGTTGTGTTCAATCTCCCGTTTACGCTGGTGGCGCTCGGACTTTTCGGGGCGTTCACCGCGAAGCGTTGGTCCCGTCGGTGTGCCTGGGGCTGTCTACTCCTCGCCGTGATCCTCGTGTCCCTCAGGACGACCTGGCCGGGTCCGCTCCCTCCGGTCAAGTCCTATGACAGCACCGCCAGGCCAGTAGGGCCATTTCCCAAAACCGAGGCCCAGGTGCTGCGGAAAAGGCCCATGCACCTGATCCTGCTGGGTGAGCAGGAGGACTTTGCCAATTGTCGCCCCGCTGCCGGCAGGTTGGTACGTCCCGCTGATTTCGCCGCCGCCAGGCGTAGCTTTGAAGAGTGCTCACATCCTGTGGTGATTCTGGTGCCGCCGACCTCGAATATGGTTGACGCGCGGCGGACCCTCGGGCGCACCCGTCCGAATGTTCATCTGGTGCTCTTTACGCAGGCGTATCCCAATCCACCCGATCAGGGGGCGATCTGCTACGAGCCGCCGCTCGATTTCTTCTTGCGGGCTCTGGTGCCCCGAAAATGGCTAGTCAAGTCCATCCTGAGCGCTCCCATTGAGTTGGAACAGGCGCCATGGTTGCGTCCAATGGATGTCGCGGAGCTTGTTCATCGTCGTCCGGAGGTGCAGGTGGTGGACGCGTCGTGGGTCCTTCGCCAGCCCACTGACCGGATGGGCGATCTCCTGGACGGACCGGTGGTGCTCGTACATGGGGACGTTCGAAAACTGGGGGCCGCGGCAAGACTGCTGACCGGGCAGTCCGTTCGGATACTGGGGTTGTGCCGTTTGGATGGGAGCCTCCCGGGGCGGCTGGAGAGGACACCGCTGTCGACCACATCGCTTTGGGCTGGCATGGCCCTGGCGGTGTTGCTGGTGTGGCTGTTGGGCGCGGTCGGTCGGTTTGCAGCGTTCACTGCCGAAGTCCGTTTCCTCGTTGGTCGGTGGTCCTGGTCGGCAAGGGGAGTTCTGGTGGCCGGAGGTAGGTTCGGCGCCCTGGCTGCCGCCGCGTTGGTGGCCTGGCACCTGGGCAATCGCGCCGTTGGGCCCGACCTTGCCCATTGGGTGACACCGACCATGGTTGGGTCTCATGCGCTCGCTTTGGGGACACTGTGGTTGGTGCTGCTCACCCTCGGCCTCTGGCTGTTGGTGGCGGGTCTTCCGGCGAGGTGGCGTTGGGGCGCCATGGCGGTGTTTGGGGTCGGGTCGATCCCACTGTTTATCGGGCTTGCGCGCGGTCCCCAGGTCCTGCCATTGCATCTGGCCGTCACGGGGATCGGGCTGATCGGGGGAGCGCTGATCGAGCGCGCATGGGCGGCGGTGTGGGCCTGGCGAGCCCGAACCCGCGGTGGAAAGTGTCCGGGCTGGGCGTGTCTTGAGTGGGTGGCCGGCCTCGATGCCGCGGGTGGCAAGGCGAGACGGCTGGCGGACTGTTCTCGCAGGGAGCCACAGGTTCCTCCCGGGTTGGTCATTTGGACGGATCGGAACGGGCAGGTGGGGAGGAGGGAGCGCTGGGTGATCAGGCTGTTTTGGGGCAGCTTGCCGCTGCTGGTTCGCAGCACATCCCTGGAGGAAGATCGCAAGGAGGCAACTGGAGCGGGACGGTTCGAGTCGTCCACCTGTCTTGACCCCGCTCGCCTGGAGGAAACGATCAAGGAGGTTGTCGCCGGCTACGGGGCGACGTCGGGCCCGCTGCCCGCGGTGCTTGTCATGCCCCTTGTGGAGTGCACCCGAGCGGGTGTGGCACAGGACCCCTATATCGGCACCCAGACTGTTTTGGTAGAGGAGAGTGAACAGCGCGATGGCGTGACCGCCGGAAGAGCCGGGCGCCAGCATTTTTGGGGGCGCCACAGTCGTCGCTGGCTGAATCAGAGCGAGGCGACACCGGAGCTCGAGGGCGTGGCCAGGTTGCTTGAACGCCAGCGTGCGTCGTCCCCTCGCTACCTGGAATGGCTCGCCCGGGATCGAGTCGCCTGGCTCGTGCAGAGTCGTCCGGCTCCCGTGGGGGTGAAGGCGGATCAGGGGGATTTGGAGACCTCTATCATTTCGGCGATTGAGCCTCCTGACCGACCCCGCCAGATCTGGCTGAAGAGGGCCGCTGAGGGGTTGCCTCCCGTGGCATCCGTCGATACGGCGGCGTTTTGGGCGGACGTGTGGCGACGAGATGGGGCGTTGGGGGATGCGTTGGCGCTCCTGGGTGTCCCTCGTATTTTGGTTCCCCGGCGGGCGATGATTTCTGCCTGGGGCGCCGCCTGGTCCATCAGCGGAGCCGTATTCGACATCGTTCGGTTGGTCCAGCTCCGGTTGCTCGGCGGGCTACTGATTCCCGGCCGGTCGATCCCGCGGGTGGCCGGAGCTTTGGCGTATCGTGCCGCGGGGGAGGCCGAAGGGTTTCGGCAAACGGCGGCGTACTCCATTGCGCTGCGTCTTTTGGAGCCTTTCCTGGAAGAGGAGTCTGGAGCTGCGCCGCCGGTTTCGCCGACGGTTCTATTCGCTCGAGCCCTCTGTAAGGCCGGCTCAGTGGAGGGGGTGCCCGACCGCTTCAAACATCGCGCCCAGTGGGATTTGGATCCCGCTTGCGCCCGCTATGGCGAGGTCGGGGACCATCGTTGGCTCCCCTCGGACCAGCCGCCCCGGCGCCCGATGGCCGAGCCTCCTCGCGTCTTGGACAAGAGATGGTGTGCCTATTTTCGCGACTGCCTGCACGACCTTCTTGTTTGGGAGGTTGCGTGCAAGCGCGCATCCGAGCCCGTGTGGGGAAGCGTACAGTCCTATGCCGGGGCCACTCCCGAGACGGACCAGCTGACGCTCATGGATGTTGAATCCATCGGCCTGCCCTTGCGCAGTGAAACAACCGTCGGCCGTGGTATCTGGGTCTCCGGATCCGGGCCGATTCAAGGACGCGCCGACCGTACGATGGTTGGTCCTGCGCCCGGCCGTGTCCTGGTCATCGACACCCCCACCGCGGAGGTCGCGGCGCACTTTGAAGGGTACGACGCCGTGGTGGCCGCGCGCGGGGGAGCGCTCTCTCATGCCGCGCTGGTAGCCCGTGAGTGCGGGGTGCCCGCTCTGTTCGGCGTGGGGTCTGGGGCGATCGTCGGCGAAGGGACTGTTCGTCTTGAGGAGGACGGCCGCGTCACGTGGGATGATTGAGGTCGCGCGGTAGCGAAGAGGAATACCCCAACGGGAGTGACCATGGTACGGTCCGGGCCGCGAATGGAGGTGCGACGTATGCGAAGCCACTTGTACATTTGGATCCTGGGCCTGGCCCTCGCGCTTTCCGGTTGCTCCAAGGCGTCTGACAAGCCCGGGGCTTCCAAGAAGAAGGCGACCGTCCTGTCGTCGATTCCCGAGAAGGTGACCGTGAAGCTGCTCACCGCCGGGAGCGGACCCAAGCAGAAGCTCCGCTATCGCTTCGGGGCTCCCCAGACCCATCAGGTGGTGGTGACCATCGCCATGTCCGTGGGCGTGTCCACTCAGAAGCGCTCGGTTCCCGTGCAGAAGATGCCCGAGATGCAGATGCACCTGACCCTGGACCACCGCGCGGTCTCGCCCACCGGGACGTTGCAGTACGCCTTCCGGTTGACCCGGGCCGGGCTGACGGGGGAGGGCGGTGGCGCCATGAAACAGCGCTTTTCGAAGGTGCTTGGGCCGGCTCTCGGGCTGCTCAAGGGGTTGACCGGTAGCGGCGAGGTTACGCCGCGAGGAGTGGCGACGCACGCGAAGCTGAAGATTCCGGATACCATCCCCGGTTCGGCCCGCAAGGCGGTGCAGAGCCTGCAGGAGCAGATCCAGCAGCTCGCTACCCCGTTGCCCTTGGAAGCCGTGGGCGTGGGCGCGCAGTGGGAAGTGCTCAAGCCCTTGACGCGTTCTACCCTGCGCATGGCCCAGTCCGCGCAGTACACCCTGGAAAAGGTGCAGGGCTCAAAGGTCACCTTCGCCCTGCGTATCGAGCAGTTCGCGCCGTCGCAGGATCTCACCTCCAGCGTGCTGCCGCGCGGAGCCAAGGCCGCGCTGCACTCCTTGAAGTCCACCGGGAAGGGGCGCTTTGAGATCGACCTGACCCGTCCCGTGCCCCGGGGCTCGTTGCGCTACGAGACGACCATGGATCAGACCATCTCGGCGGGAGGCAAGAGCCGACGTATGCAGTTGACTCTGAAGGTGAACGCGCGGTTCACGCCGGTTGCCGCGCCCGCGCAGTGACATCTTTTTTCATTTCTCGGGGATCTTTTCGGGCTTGGGCGCGTATCCAGGACATCTGACACCACAACTGAAACCGAGCGGGAATTTGCGGCTGCGGGCCCGTAGGGACCTGGCTCACCACAGGAGGGAAACATGCGTAGGATCGCTTCGACGTACGCCTGCATCTTGATCGGTGCGGTGTTGGTAGTTGGCTGTAACAAGGAATCGGTGGTGTTGGTGTATGAGCCCGGGCCCGAGCGGCCCCGGCATCGTCCGCGGACGCTTTCCGAGCCCCGGGACGTACCTGTGGCTCGGGTGAAGGCGCGACCCCGGAGGCGGGCCGCACCCGTGGGGAAGCTGCCCGACAGCCAGCCCGTCAAGCTGGCGAGCCTTCTGCCGGCGAATCTGATCGGTACCCCGCTGCACGGCCGGGTGGACAAGCTCTCGTTGGCCAAGCCCATGGTGCACGGGAATCTCACCATCTACCCGGTGCTCTCGGACGAAAAGCCCCTGGCCAAGCCTGTGCTTACCATCGACCAGGCGTTCAAGAAGCGTAAGCTCGTTGTCACCGAAGAGGGGTCGGCTCAGGTGCCGCGGGTGGCTGTGTCCAAGGCTGCCGGGGAGCACATCTTCGTCATGACCGGTGAGATGTTCATCGGCGCCCGACAGGACCGAATCTCCAAACACGACGCGCTCCTTCCCTCGGCCAAGGGGCGTTTCAAGTTGCCGGTGTACTGCGTGGAGCAGGGGCGTTGGGGCGGAGGGAACACCTTCAAGTCCGGCAACAATGTGGCTACCCAGTCCCTACGAAAATCGGCTGTACGCAAAAAGAGTCAGTCCGAGGTGTGGAGCAAGGTTTCCAAGAAGACCTCCCAGGTCAAGGCGCGGACCTCCACCCAGACCATGGCAGCCACGTACAAGTCCAAGCTCTTCACGAAAAAGAGCCCTGCATACCTGAAGGTCTTCACCTCGTTGCCGAAAAAATACCCCAAGAGCGTGGGCGTCCTGGTGGTGATCAACAAGGCCATCGTCAGCTTTGACGTGTTTGTGACCCATGGGCTCTTTGACGGGCTGTGGGCCAAGTTGATCAAGGCCTTCGTCCTGGACGCCATCGACCCGCACTTCAAGGGGTCGCCCTTTCACCACGCCCGGTCGAAGCAGTTCTTCGACAAGCTCTCGCGGGCGAAGTACAAAAAGGCCAAGTCTCCGGGCATGGGAGAGGAGTTCCTCATCGCCTCCCCGGACATTACCGGCTCGGTGCTCGTGGCGAAAAACCGGTTGGTGCACTTCGCCCTGTTTCCGGAGAAGGAGGAGAAGATCCGCGGCTTCGTGCGCGGCAACAAGGTGTCGGCTCCAGGTTCTCCCCCGAGCCGCAAGGGCTA
>JAOZUO010000002.1:62972-71286 GCA_029938605.1 Deltaproteobacteria bacterium
CCGGGGCACCAAGGGCTACCGGGGCACCAAGGGCTACCGGGGCACCAAGGGCTACCGGGGCACCAAGGGCTACAAGAAGTACAAAAAGTACTACCGGAAGAAGCGGTATCCCAGTACGAAGCCTCGGTCGAAATTCCGCCCGAAATAATGGCAGCGATTTATGAGGCGTATGCCCTCCTCGCCGTCCGCCCGAACAAATCTCTTCAATCGTGGCCCCTGATTGCGTAATACTCGGATCTCCCGGGGGCCAGACCATGATCAAGATTCTCACATCCAACAACTCGACAATCATGCGTGAGCTCGGCTCCCCGGCCTTCGGGAGGGTGGGCGTGGATCATGTGGTGGTCAGCAGCGGCCCCGAGGCGGTGGAGAGGATCCGCGTGGACCAGCCCGCCGTGGCCATCCTGGATGTGGAGATGCCCGACTCGACGGGCTACGACATCTGTCGCCGGATCAAAAGCGATCCGCAATGCGGAGACACCCGGGTGGTGCTGCACGTCGACGGTGCGGTCACGTCGGCGGTGATTGCCCAGCTCAGTGACTGTCGGTGCGACGAGGTGCTGGTGACCCCCCTGTTGGGCGAGGCCCTCTTTCACAAGATCGCCCAGCTATTGGGGTTGCCCCGGCGGCTTCGGCGCCGTATGGCCGTGGAGCTCTTGGCCGAGCTGTCTGCCGAGGCGGATCGGTGGGCTGGTCGGGTGGTGGATTTGAATCAGGACGGCGCCCGACTGGAGCTGGACCGTAGGATCCCGAAGGGGCAGGTGGTCAGCCTACGGGTCCTGCCACACGACAAGTCAGATTCCGTCTCGGTTCTGGCCCAGGTGGTGTGGGACACCGAGAGCGGATCGGACGGCCGGTGGACCTGTGGCGTACAGTTCCTTGAGCCGGATCTGGCCATGCGTACGGCGCTGATGGATTTGTCGCTGTGGGAGGTGGTCGAAGAGCCCGACGGCAGGCAACTGGTGATCCTGCAGGGCGACTTCCGGGAGCACACCGACTTTGCTCGTCTCGGGGCGCGCCTGTCGGGAGTGGTGGAGTTCGATCTGGCCTGGGTGCGCTACCTGAACTCCACCGGTGTGCGCCATTGGGTCAACTTTCTCCGCACCCTGGATGCAGTGGACGAATACAGATTCGTGCGCGCGTCGGTGGCTTTCGTTACCCAGGCCTCCATGGTCCCCGAGGTCCTCGGTCACGGCCAGGTGGACTCCTTCCTGGTGCCCTACGCTTGCGAGGACTGCGACCTGGAGGAGGATCGGCTCCTACAGACCACTGCTCTCACCTCCACCGGTTGGCCTCCCACCATCCCCGACTTTGCCTGTCCCCGGTGCAAGGGCGATCTCGTCTTCGACGACCTCCCCCAGCGCTACTTCGCCTTCCTCGAACAAGATCCGCGCTTCTAGGATCCGCGCTCCGGGTACCCGAGCTCCCCGTCCCCGTATCGCTCCAGGTAGGCTGTCCAGAATCCACTGCAACGCGGGCGCATGGCGCATGCCTCACAGGCCGCTCCAAAGGACCGCTCGTCAGGGTGCGGGGGATTGACCGAGTGGTACTCGTCGAACTCCTCCTCATAGCCTGGGAGCTGACACATGGGGATCCCACAGATTCCCGGGATGCGAACGGCGATGCCCAGGTCGCGGCACCGGTCGAGCGCAGCCTTCAACCGTGGTCTGGCCGCGGCCAGGCGCGGGACCAGCTCCAGGTGATCGAGTGCCCATCCCTGCAGGGCCACGAAGCTGATGTTCAGGTCCATATGGGTCGCCCCAAAGCGCTCGGCGATGAAGGACACCATGGACTCGACGTCATCCAGAGCGGGCGCGGTCACCACGATGTTGTAAGACACCTCCAAACCTGCGTCGCGACAATGGTCCACTCCCTGCAGCAGCCGGTGGAAGGCGCCCTGGTGGCCCACGAGGCGGTCGTGCATGGCCGCCTCGTGGCTGAGAATGGGTACGAAGATGTAGGTGAGTCCAGCGTCCACCAGGCGCTGTACGACGCTTTTTTTCGCCAGCGTGATGCCGTTTGTCTGGATCCCTATGTCCACAAAGCCGGCAGCCTTGGCCTTGCGGATGAGCTCGGGGAGATCCCTTCGCAGGGTCGGCTCGCCCCCGGTGAAGGCCACCATATGACGCCCGAGGGTCCGCATGCCCTGGAGACGCGCTTCGATCTGCTCGGTGTCGAGCACCAGGTCGGGCAGGACCCCGCGAGCGGAGCAGAAGCTGCAGTTGGCGTTGCAACGATTGGACACGCGAATGAGCTCGGCGTTTCCCGACACCGGATCCCGGCTGGGATCGAAGGTCGCATCCGGCAGCATGGTCGCCCGTTGGGCCACCGCCCACTCCAGATAGTCGGGCCAGTCCGGTCGCCCCTCGAGTCGTTCGAGGCTCTGTCCGAGCCGCGCAATCCAGCGACGCTCCACCTCTGTAGGGTCGCCCGCGCAAAGGTAGCTCAGGGCGGCATGATCCGTCACGAACCGCGCCCGGACCTCGGGACCGGGGCGGACAATCCGGATGTGCAGCAGGCGACTGTCCGGGCCCGTGAGCAGGAGATGGAGCCCTTTGCCCACCAAGGCCTCTACCCGCGTGGGCACGTCCTTGAGCGATGCCAGGGGTGCCGTCAGCCTCCGCGTCCACGCCCGCAGGGCCTGGGGAGAACCGTGATCATGGCTGTCGTCTGCGGAGGTCATGGCGATCCGCAGCTTAGCACAATGTCGCCCGCTACCGCGCAGTACGCCGGCGGCCTTCGTTCTGGCTTCGCGCCTAGTTCTGGCTCCGTGCTCCCTCGAAGCGGACAACATAGCGGCAGGTGGAGTCGTCGATTACGTACTCGGCGGTGAGCCAGTCTTCGACGACAGTGCCCCCGACGCTGGTTTCGCACTCTGTGCAGCCGGTGGAGATCACGGTGGTGAACCGCTCGGGGTCGGTCCCATCGAGGCTGCCGCTGAAGTTGGCCTCGCAGTGGAAGGCCGGCGCTGACAGCACTACCTGCTGGCCGGACCGGGCCAGGTACACCTCCGTGGTGTCGCCCACGTTCCACCAGGGTTCGACGCAGGTGGGGTCGTTCGCGTCGCTCTGGACCTCGGTGACGATCACCGGGTAGTGACCGCCGAGATCCTCGGGATCCACGAGCCGGGATCCGGTCACCTCCAGCCAGGGAGGCTCGTACTCCGATGGAGGCTCGTGGACGATTCCCGGGAATTCGTACCATCGGCCTGGTTCGACGCCGTAGCCTTGGAGGTTGGCGCGACACTCTTCGCCGATGAGGTCGACCGTCAGGTCGCACAGGGTGCCGTCGAGCCGTACGACGCCGTTACCCAGCACTCCAGACCCGGGTTGCAGTCCCACAGGTCCTGGCAGTCGGACAGACTCGCGTCCTCGGGACCCGCGTCCTCGTCTGGGTTCGTGTTGCCCGAGCCCACGGAGCGTGAGCCGCAGCTGGCCATCGCCAGTCCAAACAGGAGCGCCAGTCCAAACAGGAGCCTCAATATTGTTGGATGTTTCACGGGTTCAATGACCTCGCGTAGGGGACAGGCACCAGGCACCAGCTAGGGGTACTCGGGGCTGGGCATATCGCCGCCGATTTCGGCGACGGGTACTCGGGCTTGGCGGTGTGAGTCGTGACGACGCGAGGTTTCGATTTCATGGTTGCTCTGGTCCGATTCTGGTGGTGGCTATTCAGGGTGTCGTTGCAAGCCTGATGCCGAAGCTCAGCGACGTGATTTTAGTTGGTTACGCGGTCGGCAGGTCAGATATCTGAGGGATCCCGGGTGTGAGTTCGACAGAAGTGCTGAGTCGTGCTCAGTCGTCGTAGGGTGCTGGGTCCCCGTTGACGTCAGGGAGCGCCGAAGCGTAGGGTCAGGACGTACGCTTCCCATTCGCGTTTGAAGGCGGGCATGTCGCTGGTCCCGAGGATGCTTTGGAGGGATTTGTACCCGGTGGGATCCGTCTTGCGGCTGCGGTGAAACAGCTTGTAAAAGGGCACCAGCAACGACCTGGACTGTAGGTAGTACAGCAGGTAGCGGGACTGAGAGTAGTTGGTGCCGCGGTCCTTTTCGTAGAACTGGTGAGACGTCATGGCGGTGAGCTCCTTGAACGAGGGCACCACCCCTTTGCGGATGGCCTTTTGCAGCCCTGCCAGTCGCCAGTTGGTGAAGCCCCAGATGCGGCCGTCTTTGGGGCCGCACTGCTCGTAGAGGGACCCGAGTCCCTCATTGAGCCACGCAGGGGCGTTGGGGAAGTTGGACTCCACGAAGGGGTGCACCATCTCGTGCACCAGGGTGCCGCCCCCGGTGGCGATGTTCATGACCAGCACTCCATGGGCGTCAGAGTAGTAGCCGTAGGGAGTTTGGGGCTCGTCGTTCCACAGTGACTTGGCGTGTTTTCGGTAGCTGGTGCGATCCTTGAACAGCCACACCTCGATGATGCGCTTGGGGTCCTTGGGGAAGTACAGCGCCTTGAGTCGGGTGGTGGCCCAGCGCACGGTCTGCACCGCGTGTTGACGCACGCGATCGGGGGACTCGTCACCGAGCACCACGAAGGGCGGCTCGATGACCACCGTGAACCCGGCCGGGATCTTCGACCGCATGGCGCGCGCATGGCGCTTGCAGTCAGCGTGGGTGAAGGCAACCGGCCCCTGGGGGGCGGTCCGGACCACCTTGACGACGGGCCGATTCAGGCCTTCGACCTTCTGGGACCGGGCGCAAGCGGATGCGAATACCGCGACCCCCAGCACGAGGGTCACGGCGAGTAGGGGGCGCTGAATCATGAGCAGTCTCCTCGCGTCGCAGACTTGTTAAGTCTTCGGCAAGATGTCACTCGGCGCAACGGCATTTTGGGGGTCACCCGGGAGCGCCCGGGCGGCGCCACCGATGGTGCAATAGGTGCGAACGGGAGTGAGGGTGGTATACTTCTTTGTAAGAAGTGTGCCGATGACGGGTGAGGACCATACACGTACGCTGCTGCTGTCGCAGTCCTACGAGCCCCTTCGCGTGATCTCCTGGAAGCGGGCCTTTTCCCTGCTGACCCTGGGCAAGGTGGAGGTAATCGAGGAGTACGACCAAAACATTCGTTCCTGTTATCTGGTGTTCAAGATGCCCGCGGTAGTGCGGCTGATGAGCGCCTTTCGGCGGCGGAGGCGCCAGGTTCGTTTCTCGCGGGTCAACCTGTATGCGCGGGACCGTTATCGCTGCCAGTACTGCGGTGTGAAAGAGAGCCTGTCGGACCTGACCTTCGACCATGTCATTCCGCGGTCCCGCGGCGGTTGCACGAGCTGGACCAACGTTGTCGCGGCCTGCGTGGCGTGTAACCATCAGAAGGCCAACCGCACCCCGGCCGAGGCGCGCATGAAGCTCATCAAGGTGCCTGTGCAGCCCCGCTGGGTGCCGGCGGTGACGCTCCAGATCTCCATGCGATCGGTGCCCGAGGCGTGGACTGATTACCTGTATTGGACCGGCGCCCTGGCGACCTAGACGAGCGTTCTGGACGAACGTTCTGGACGAACGATCTAGAGGCCCTGGCGATTCCGTCTCAGGCCGAGACCCAGCAGCAGACCGATCAGCAGCAAGAGGGTGGCGGGGAGGGCGCGTCCACCGGTGCGACAGCCGCAGCCGTCGTCGGCGGGCGGGGCGAGGCAGTCGCTGTCCTCGGCGTGGGTGCAGCCGTCGGGGCAGCAGCCGTCGCCGTCGCCGCAGGTCTCGATGGGAGTTGTGACGCAGGCTGCGTCGCAGGAGAGCGCATCGCCCTGGAGGTTGTCGGCGGTACACAGGTCATCGTCGCCGCACCACGTGGGGCAGGTGGACGGCGGGTCGCAGGTCTCGCCGGGGTCGATCACGCCGTTGCCGCAGCCCAGGCGGTTGGTGCAGCCCGCCGTGTCCCAGCCGGCGCAATCTGTCGCGCACGCCAGCGGTCCGTCCGCGAAGCCCAGGTCCAGTGAGGTGCAATCCTGACCATCCAGATCCGTGCCGTCGCAGGTCTCCCCCTCCTCGACCACGTCGTTGCCGCAGACCGCGAAAATCACGCAGGCCGTAGTGTCCCAGCCTGAGCAGTCCGCCAGACAGGTAAGCGTTCCGCCGCTGAAGGCTTCAGTGTCCACGGTGGTGCAGTCGTTGTCCCATAGGTTTGTTCCATCACACACCTCCCCGGCCTGCACCACGGAGTCGCCGCACACAGGGGATCCGCAGTCGGGGTCCGCCAGATCGGCGAGCCCATCGCCGTCGTTGTCCAGGCCCACCCCATCGCCGCTCCAGTCCTCGGTGGAGGAGGCGTCGCCGTTGCAGGAGTCGTCCACGTTGCTGACCCCCAGGCCGTAGTACGGAGGAGGCATGGACTCCGGCGCCGCCGGCGGGTAGGTGAATGCGTCATGACAGGTGGTACAGCCGCCGCCCACACCGGCGTGGAAGTTGAGCAGGCCCGACGTCGAGGGGAGGTTGCCGGTGACAATGCGGCCGTGGCAGCCCATACAGCCCACGGGCGGCGCCCCGCCCGCGCCCACCGACCAGGTCAGCCACGGGTTGCCCTCGTCCTCGGGCCGGTGGCAGAGGTCGCAGTCCGCATTCATGTAGGCCGCGCCACTGTGTACTTCATGCAGAGACGCCGGCCAGGCAGCGCCCCCGCCGGGCGGTGTGTAGGGGGTGGTGGAAAAGGGGTGGCAGGTCTGACACCCGTAGTTGTAGCGGTACCACGCCTGGGCGGGCGACTCCGCCAGCAGCACCAACCAGCCCAGCGCTAGCAAACAGGAAACGAAGTTTTTGACCATGCGAAGAACATATCACAGTCCTTTCGCATCGGTGGCTTAGGCCGTTGCTTGCATGATGGCGTAGATCAGGGTGCTCACGCTGCCCAGCAATCCGATCATCAGGCCGCCCAGGACGAGGAAGGGGTGCGAGTCCAGCAACTTGGTGAACCGGATGGTGGTGGACTTGATCGCGGTCATGGGGCACTCGATGGGGATATCCCCCTCGGCCCGGCGGTCCAGCCGGTCCAGCATGGCCTGTACGGACTGATAGCGTTGGGCCGGATCCTTGGCCACGCTCACCTTCACGAAGTGGGTCAGGTCCGCGGGCACCGCCCCCTGGTGCGGGCTCTTGACGAAGGACGCCAGGGGCACCGGTGTCTCGGCAATGGCGGCCAGTACCTGGGCCACGGTCTTTTTGTCTGACAGGTAGTGCGTGAGGGTGATCAGCTCGTGAAACACTACGCCCAGAGCGTAGATGTCGCTGCGCTCGTCGGCGGGCCTGCCGTCGGCCTGCTCAGGGGCCATGTAGGCTGGAGTGCCCAGAAGTGCGCCGGCCTGGGTCTGGAACATGCGGCCGGATTCGGTTTGGGTGGTGGGCGCCGCATCCTCAGTGTCGCTCTCGGCAATGGTGGCGTCCTCGTTTTCCGCGAGGGCCGAGTCGAAGTCCGGGGAGTCCTCGCGCAGGGACTTGGCGAGCCCCCAGTCCATGAGGACCACCTCGCCGAAGGCGCCCACCATGATATTGGCGGGCTTGATGTCCCGATGGATGACGCCCTCGGAGTGGGCCAGGTTCACGGCCTCCAGCACGCCCTTGAAGATCTCCACCCGGCGCTCATACCCGTAGCGGCGGTGGTACTCGCGGTCGCCGGAGGCCAGCTTGGCGATGATGGACTCCAAGGTCTCCCCGTCCACGCGCTTCATCACAAAGTAGTAGTCTCCGGCGTCGTCCACGCCCACGTCGTGGATGGGGACCACGTTGGGATGCTCCAACTGGCCGGTGGTGCGGATCTCTTCCACGAATCGCGCCAGGGCCAGGGGCGACTTCATGTGCTGCCGGAGCCGCTTGATGGCCACCCGGCGACCGATGTCGTGGTCCTGGGCGCTCATGACTTCGCCCACGCCGCCTTCGCCCAGCTTGGCCAGGGTCTCATAGCGACGGCGACTGTGGACGACCACCCGCGCCCCGGCGCCTTCGAGCTCCACTTGGGGGAGCACCGTGGTCTGGTCCAGAGAGGAGGTCGTCGCCGTGGTCTCGGAACTTGGACTGTCGTTGTCGGCGACCTGCATGGTGGCCATGCCCGCCAGGGTGCCCGGCGTGGCTGGCGGTAGCGCCTCGGTGGCGATGGTCTGTTGGGTGGAGAGGTCGCCACCATGGGGCGCCTCGGCGGCGATGGTATCGTTGATGCTGTCCGGATGGACCGGCTCTTCGGAGCCCATGGGCAGGGTGGCGGTTCCGGGTAGAGGGGCGGCGGTGCCCGCTCCGGGCAGGGTTCGCTTGTCCGACTGCTGCGTCATGGGGCTCATCCGACGGTGGTTTGGCTCAGGGTATCATTCCAAGTCGTCGGGGTCCACGGCTCCATTCTCC
>JAOZUO010000002.1:71386-79672 GCA_029938605.1 Deltaproteobacteria bacterium
TCGGTGGTCTCCTCGGTGGTCTCCTCGGTGGTCTCCTCGGTGGTCTCCTCGGTGGTCTCCTCGGTGGGACGGAAGGTGCCGGCCTGGCGGGCCTCGATGACCGAGCGACGGAGAGTGCGGGTGCGTCGGAACACCTCCTCCAGGACGTCGCCTTCTCCCCAGCGGATGGCGCGCTGCAGGGCAGTGAGATCCTCGGTGAAGCGCTGCAGCATCTCCAGGACGGCGTCCCGGTTGGCCAGAAATATGTCGCGCCACATGATGGGATCCGACGCGGCGATGCGGGTGAAGTCCCGGAAGCCTCCGGCGGAGTAGCGCACCACCTCCTCAAGGCGATCCTCCTCCAGATCCGTAGCCGTGGCCACAATGGTATAGGCGATGAGGTGCGGCAGGTGAGAGACCATGGCCATGGCCCGGTCGTGGTGGTCGGGGGCCATGCGTTCCACCCGGCTCCCCAGCCGGACCCATAGGGCCTCTATGCGCTCCACGGCCTCTTGGGGCGTTGTCTCGGTGGGCGTGAGCACGCAGTAGCGTCCCTCGAAGAGCTCGGCGAACCCCGCCTCGGGACCGGACTTCTCCGTACCGGCCACGGGGTGACCGGGCACGAAGATCGCGTTGGGTCCCAGCGCCTGAACCACGTCTCGGATCACGGCCGCCTTCACCGAGCTCACGTCGGTGACCAGGGTGGACGGCGCCAGGTGCGGGCCGAGGGCCGCTGCCACTTTGCCCAGCGCACCCACGGGTGTGGCCAGGACTACCAGGTCGGCACCCTTGACCGCCTCTGCGGGATCGGCGGTTACGGTGTCAGCGAGGTCCAGACGAGTGACCGCTTCGCGTACGTGGTCGTCGGGGTCACAAGCGACCACGTAGCGCGCTGCCCGGTACTTGCGCAGGGCGCGCGCCAGGGACGAGCCCATGAGCCCGAACCCGATGATGGTCACGCGCTCAAATAACGTCGAATCGGTCATACAGAAAGCTCCGCCAGTCTTTGCGGTCCCTTAGGCGGCTGGCGCAAATAACCTTGTCATCTGGAACCCGATCCATCGCGACTGCCTGCGTTGTTCGTCGGTTGCATACGCAGAGTATGCGCCCTCCTCACGCCTTGACTGCCGCGCGCCTCGTGTCCCAACTTGACAAGTTTATTCACGCCAGCCTCCTTAGGGGACCTGAGGGAGATCGGCTACGCCGGCTTGAGCACCAGCATGCCGAGGGGGGGAAGGGTGAGCAGGACACTGTGGTCCCGGCCGTGGTGGGGGAGGGGCTCGGACTCGACGCCGCCGAGGTTGCCTACGCCGCTGCCGCCGTAGAGGTCGGCGTCGCTGTTGAGCAGCTCGTTCCAGCGACCGGGGGCGGGGACGCCCAGGCGGTAAGCCTCGCGTACTATCGGGGTGAAGTTGAGGATCGCCACGAGGGGATTTCCCTGGCGGTCGAGCCTCAGCAGGCTGATGACGCTGTTTTCCGAGTCCGTGCAGTCGACCCACTGGAACCCGCTGGCCTGGGTGTCTAGTTCGTGCAGGGCGGGCTCGCTCCGGTAGGTCCAGTTCAGGTCCGTGATCCACTGCTGGATCCCGGAGTGTGGGGGAGCGTCGAGCAGGTGCCAGTCCAGGCTGGCGTCGTGGTTCCATTCGCTGCGTTGGCCGAACTCACTTCCCATGAACAGCAGCTTTTTTCCCGGCTGCACCCACATCTGACCGAGCAGCAAGCGTAGGTTCGCGAACTTCTGCCAGTCGTCCCCGGGCATCTTGCCCAGCAGGGAGCCTTTACCATGCACCACCTCGTCGTGGGACAGGGGCAGCACGAAGTTCTCGTGCCAGGCGTACAGCATGCGGAAGGTCAGGTCAGAGTGGTGATATTTGCGATGGATGGGATCGTGCGACATGTACGCGAGCGTGTCGTGCATCCAGCCCATGTCCCACTTGTAGCCGAAGCCCAGGCCGCCCACGTAGGTGGGGCCCGACACCGCCGGCCAGCTCGTGGACTCCTCGGCCATGGTGACGACGTCCGGGAACTCCTCGTAGACCCGGCTGTTTAAATGCCGCAGAAACTCGATGGCACCCAGGTTCTCCCGGCCGCCGTGCTCGTTGGGCACCCACTGGCCCTCTTCCCGAGAATAGTCGAGGTATAGCATGGAGGCCACGGCGTCTACGCGCAGGCCGTCGATATGGTAGCGGTCCAGCCAGAATAGGGCGTTGGCGATGAGGAAGCCTGACACCTCATGCCGATCGAAGTTGAAGATGAAGGTGCCCCAGTCCCGGTGCTCGCCCTGGCGCGGGTCCGCGTGCTCGTACAGGTGCGTGCCGTCGAAGAACCCCAGCCCGTGGCTGTCCCGGGGGAAGTGCGCCGGGACCCAGTCCAGCAGCACACCCACCCCGGCCTGGTGCAGGGTGTCGATGAAAAACTTGAAGTCGTCCGGTGTGCCGTGGCGGCTGGTGGGCGCGAAGTGGCCGATGGTCTGGTAGCCCCAGGAGGCGTCCAGCGGGTGCTCCGAGATGGGCAGAAGCTCCACGTGGGTAAAGCCGTGCCGGTGCGCGTAGTCTGCCAGGCGCGGCGCCAGCTCCCGGTAGGTAAGAAACCGGTCGTCCTCCTCGGGCATGCGCATCCAGGAGCCCAGGTGCACCTCGTAGATGGACAGGGGCGCCTCCAGTCGGTGGGCCTGGTGCCGTCGCGACATCCACGAGTCGTCCTGCCATTGGTAGCCGTCGAGGTTCCAAACCTTGGAAGCGGTCAGCGGTCGTAGCTCCGCGGCGAAACCCACAGGGTCGGCCTTCTCGCTGCGGTGGCCGGTATCTCGCGCCCAGAGCACGTATTTGTACAGCGCGCCCTGGCCCACGTCGGGCGCGAAGGTGGCCCAGATACCGCTCACGCCCACGGGGGACATGGGGAGGGCCTCCTCGCTCCAGTCGTTGAAGTCGCCCGTCACCGACACCCGCTCAGCGTTGGGCGCCCAAACGGCGAAGTGGGTGCCGCGGACGCCGTCCACCTCATGGGGATGAGCGCCCAGCTTTTCATAGATGCGGTAGTGGGTCCCCTGGTTCCACAGGTGCTGGTCCAGCTCCAGGATGAAGTCGGTCACGGGGTCCTCCTCTTTGCGTCCGTCGGGGGTAGCCGTCAGTCGCCCTGGGTTCCTAGGGCCACTCTACAGGCCTTGTCGAACCGATCCTTCAGCCCGCGCCCCTCGTCACCGGGAACCGGCCCCGCGCGGGACCAGGCCCGCCGCAGGGAGGTGATCTGCTCGGTGAGGCGCTGGGTGTCGTCGGCGCGGGACTCCTCCCCGAAGGTGTTTGAGGCCATGGCCTCCTTGAGCTTGGCGGCCATGGACTCAGCGTCCTGCTCCTCGAGCTTCATGCGCTCGCCCTCGCGCCTCTCCTGGGCCGTGGAGGCCAGCACTTCGGCCTGCATGCACAGCTCGGTCTTACGTTGGGCGTTGGCCTCCGGATCCAGCGAGGAGCCCTTGAAGGCGGTAGGGTGGGCTTCTACCGCCTGCGTGGTGATGGCGCTGAGGCGGTCCTGTAGGGGTTGCTCCTCATCGAAGGGCACGGGGCCGACGGACTTCCAGGTGTCCCAGGTCTCCAGCAGCTTCTGGGCGAGGTCCTCGGGTTTCACGGCCTCGCCTTCACCCGACAGCGCCTGCTCCAGCTCCTCGCAGAGCGTCTTCTTCTGGGCGAGGTTCTCGCTGCGCCCCTCATCCAGGTGGCTCGCACGGCGGGCGAAGAAGTGGTCGCAGGCCGTGCGGAATCGCGTCCAGATGGTCTCCGAACGGTTGCGTGGGACGGGGCCGCCGGCTTTCCACTCCGCCTGGAGCTGCTTGAGCTTCTCGGCGGTCTCTGGCCAGTCCGAGGACTCGGCCAGGGTCTCGGCCCGTTCGCACAACGTCTCTTTCTTTTCCAGGTTCACCTTGCGCTCGGCGTCCTGCGTCTTGAAGTACTCCTTGCGGCGCTCGAAGAAGGTGTCGCAGGGCGCGCGGAACCGCTTCCAAATGGCGTCGGAAACCTTGCGGGGGACCGGGCCGATAGCCTTCCACTCCGCCTGGAGCTGCTTGATTCGATCGGCGGTCTCGTTCCACTCGCCAGACTCCGCCAGCGCCTCCACCTGCTCGCAGAGCTGCTCCTTGAGCCCGAGGTTCTCCTTGCGTAGCTGGTCCTGTTCGGCGAAGTAGGGCTCGCAGCGGGTGTAGGCCGCATCACACGCCTCCTTGAACCGCACCCACCGTTCGTTCGCCTGATCCCGCTTCACGGGCCCGACCTTCTTCCACTCGTTTTGCAAGGGACGCAGCTGCTTGGCCAACTCGGCAAGGTCCTCCACCTCGGCCAGCGCCTCGGCTTGGGCGCAGAGCTCCTCGGCGCGTGGCGTGTTGGCCCAGCGCTTCCAGTTGTCGCCCTCACGCAGCTCGTTGAGGCGCTCGTGGAGCTTCTCCTGGGCCTCGTCCAGTTGGGGCCGCAGCACCTTTCCAATCTCTCGGTCCGGCAGCGGGCCGGGTTTCTTCAGGGTCGCGCGGGCCTCCTTGAGGAGACGCTCCGTCTCGCGTAGATCCTGGCTGTTCACCGCCTCGTTGACCTGGCCGATGAGCGCCTCGATGCGTGCCTGGTTGTCTTGCGCCCGTTGCTGCTGGGCCGCCTGGTCTTTCTCATTGCGGTCGCTGAAGCGCTGGGTCAGCCCATCGAACTGCTCCCGTTGCTCCTCGGAGGTAACACCCGCCGCCACCGCCCTGGCCCAGCGCTTCTGGAGCGGCTCAAACCGCTTTTGCAGGGTCACGATCTTCCTGGTCTTCAGGGCCTCTACGGCCTCGGCGATGAGCGCGTCGAGGGCCTCGCGGTCCGCGGCCTGCTCTTTCTGATTGTCCATTTGCCTGGTGCACTGCTGCACCGCGGTCTCGTAGCGCTTCTCCAACTCCGCGCGGATGGACTCGGGCAGCTCTGGGCGCTCCTCCCACTGCGCCTGGAGCGCTGCGAGGTCGTCTACCAGGTTGTCGCCCTCCAGGGCCAGGATCTGCTCGCACAGGTTGGTCCGGGCGTCCCGTTCAGCGCTGTGCTCCTGCCGCTCGGCCACCTGGGCCTTCACCTGGGCCTTCTGGTCGGCCAGGTGGGCGTGGGCCTGTTGATGTCGGGTGGCAAAGCCCTTGCAAGCTGTCTTGAATTGCCCGGCCAGCTTCTCGTCCTCGTTTTCCCATTGGGTCGTGAGCTCGTCCCAGCGGCTCTGGGCCTCTTCGAAAATGCGGGCCGTCTCCTCCCAGTCGGTGGACTGGGCTCGCTTCTCAACGGTCCTGCAGAGCTGGACCAGTTGGGCGTGGATCTTCTTCTGGGCGAGGTCTTGGGCCTGGGCCTCGGGATCAGGCGCCTCGGCGGCGTCGACCATTCTTTTGGCCCGCTTTCGGACGGCCTTGAGCTTGCTGCCCTTGGCTACGGCTCGGAGCGCCTCCGGATCCTCGATGCGGTCCAGGGCCGCCTGGGCCAGATCCCGGCGCTGCTCCTCCATGGCGAGGGAGCGGAGAATGGACAGGTCGGTGATGCGGTCCATCAGGTTCTTACACAGCTCCCGGTCCTTGGAGTTGCGGATCACGTCGGCCAATGCGCGCTCGTCCTGGAGCCGGTCCAGCGCCTGGAGACGGATGGACTCCAGCTGGGCTCGACGCAGGATCTCTGCCAGGTCCATGTCGTCATCGATGCGGGCCAGGGCGGCCTCGGCGAGGTCAACGTCCTCGCCTTGGACGGCCTGGGCGATGCGAAGGGAGGAGGCTCGCTCCCGGGCCTGGTCGGCCAGGGGATCATCACCGCAGCGGTCGGCCAACTCCCAGAGGGCGTCGGCGTCGTTCACCTTGCTCATGGCGAGCTCGCGGATGGCGCGGTCGGCGTCGGTTTCGGCGATCTCCAAAAGCAGGGGTTGATCGTCGGCGTCCATGGCCCGAACGGCCTTGGCGCGCACGGCGGCGTCGCTGTGTTTCCAATTTGGTCGAAATAGATCTGTAATGCCCATGGGTACCGATCTCCAGAGCCAGGCTCCTTGGGTACTCGTCTAATAGCTGGAAAACATTTAGCTATCAGGTCTTGTACAAGGGTCTGGACCAACGCTGGGTCAACGCTGGAATGGTTCTAGAAAGTTGACCCAGCGCCAACCGAGCGCAGACCTTACCCCGGTCCACCACCACAGTCTACCCTGTTGACCCAGCGCTCGGGCAGACGTGGACTCCGCGGATCCACAAGGAGCAACCGTGTCCCCTGACCCCTCCACGAAACCCATGGCCTGGTACGGGTGGATGCGTGTGACTCTTCGCTACTGACGCGCTTGTCTGCGTGCGAAGAGAACGAGAACGAGAAAGAGCAGTAGCCATAGTAGCCCGGCCACCAGCGGTGGGCTGGTCTCGGGCGCGGTCTGGCAGCCACAGCCCTCCCGGGGAAGGGGCTCGGGCTCGGGGTCGGTGAGACTGCCCCTCTCCACGATCGTGAGCAGGTCTACGCCGGTGGCTTGCTCGCCGTCCCGGTTGGTCACCATGACGTTGTGTGGCCCCAGGGGGACGTTGGCGGATACCGAGAGCGAAAAGGTCACGCGGGTGGGTTCCACGGTGTTGATGGTGTCCGAGTGCAGCCCCCGATGATCGAAGGTCACCTTGAAGTCGGCGCCGTCGACGAACCCTTCGCCGTACAGCTCCATGGGAATGGCCATCTGGCCCCGCTCCAGAGGCGTCGGGTCCAGCCCGTTCACTGACAGCGGCGGTAGTACCGGCTCGATGTCGTATACGAACAGGTAGTTCCGGGCGGACCCGGAGTCGGGGTCCCAACCCGGGGGGCCGAGGCTCGCGGCCATGAGCAGCATCTTGGGGTGGTCCCCCGGAGGCAGGATGACCTCGCCCTCGAAGGTATCGGGATCCAGGTCCAGGTCCGTGCGGGTGGTGTCGAGGCCGCCGCCATGGCGCACGAGGCGGACGCGCCACCGCGTGCGGTCCGAACCGTCGAAGCGGATCTTGAGGCCGTAGGGGTAGCTTTCTCCCAAATCCAGCGTTACGTAGGCGACGCCGTACTCTTCGGGCCACAGGTTCTCGTCCAGGTAGCCGTTTTCCACCGGCAGGGACGAGGCCCAGTGTCGTGCGCCGACGGTCACCTCAGCGTCGTAGTACGTGTGGGCGTCGGTGATGTGTTGCCCGTCGTCCCGGTTGCCCACGAAGTACCTCGCCTCGCTGAAGTCGACGAAGATGTCGTCGAAGTCCGTGGCGCCGCCCCTGGAGCCCACCACGGTGGCGATGGCGTCGAAGTAGTCGGGCTCGTTGAAATCAGCGTCGGCCTCTTGCATGGCCGCGGTCCAGATCTCCGCAACCATGGCGCCGCCCTCGCCGGGCGCGGCGTAGGTGTCGGTGAGGTAGAGCAGCAGCAGGGCGCCGCCGTACTCGTAGTAGGGGGCCGCGCTGGGCAGCATGTAGTCCAGGGGACGCCAGGGGGCCGCCTGAAAATAGGCCATGGTGAACAGCGTGTAGCTCCACGCCGAGGGGTATACCTGGCTCATGATGTAGGTAGACGTGTTCTCCCAGAAAGTGGTGATCTCGTCGCAGTCCATGGCTGCCTGGGTGGCGTGGCTCATCTCGTGGGCCACCACGCCGGTGAGATCGCCGCTCGCCGGGTCGATTACGATGTAGCTGAAGCAGTCGGCCCAGGGGGTGGCGGGGTTGGACTCGTAGGGCATCATGTAGCCCGCCGCGGTGGGGCCGGCGTCTTGGATGTATATCCGGTACCGCTCGGTGCCGGGCTCGATGGGGGGGGGCCTAAAGCCGTAGTTCTCCACCTCCGTGAGCCAGGAGTACTCCGCGGCTTCGAGCACCGCCGCGGCGATGGCCGAGTGGTAGGGCTCGGAGTAGCTCACCCGCAAGGGTAGGATGTCCGAGTCGAGGGGGAAATCCTTGTCCGGCGGAGGCTGCAAGAGCCGGTGCAGCTCGCCGTGCCAGGCATCGTTTTGCTGGACCCACCGCCAGGCCGCGCGGCCGACGTGCGTGCCCGAGAGCCAGGGGATCATGGTCTGTTGGGGCGTCGCTTGTTGGGTCGTCCGTTGGGTCGTCTGTTGGGTCGACTGTTTGGTGATTAGGCGTCGGAGCGCGGGGGGCAGCCGGTCAGGTCGCTTGAGCGTCGCCACGCGGTACAGGTGTCGGGTGCGGGCGTCGATCTCCCCGCGGGCGTATTTCTGGTCGATGACCTGCAACGCAGTGGGTCGGCTGCCTGTGGCCGTCGGCTGGCCGGCCACGGCGGGCGTGGCAGGCGTGGCGGGCGTGGCGGGCGTGGCGGGGGTGGCGGGCGTGGCGGGCGTGGCGGG
>JAOZUO010000002.1:79772-108731 GCA_029938605.1 Deltaproteobacteria bacterium
GTGGCGGGCGTGGCGGGCGTGGCGGGGGTGGCGGGCGTGGCGGGCGTGGCGGGCGTGGCGGCCATCGCCAGAGCGATCCAAATGGTGAGCGAAGTGATCATTTGGATATCTTGCCCATGTCTTTGAGAAAGCAAAGGGCGTAGGTTTGGCAATCGGGCTGGGAGAGACACTTCTGGAGCCCCTCCCGGGCGGTCCGGGCGCGCTCGTTCTTGGGCGTGGTCTCTTCTCGGCACTTACCGAGGTATGCGGGCTTTGTGATCTCGGCGCCGAGGTGCTTGGCCAGCTTTTTCTTCACGTCTGGTGGGACCTCTTTGCCGATGCGATCGTGGAGTGTGGTTACGAGGGTGTCGACACACTTGCGATTGCGCTCTTGGACCTTTTTACAGAGCGTTTGGGGAGGCTGGCCGCTGCTCCTACCACCGGAGCACCCTACCAGCAGTGGCGCTGTGATGCAGGACAGTAAGAGCAGATGGTATGCACGGGTCATGGAGACGGCTCCTGTGGAGGATGTAGGTAGGACCATGAAAACTGGGATCGACAATACACGAGACGGCCCCTCAGTGCGAGCAGGTCGACATGGGTCCATGGGTCTTAGCGCGAGCAGGCCGGGAGGGTCAGCAGCGCTCCGGACCGGGGATGGATGAACCCGGCCTCGTGGCGTCGGGCCATCGTGGAGGTGCGGTGGGTAAACCGGAAGGCGGCGCTCAGCCAGCGGTTTTGGCGCACGTGCACCACGCGAAAACCGAAGCCCGCGCCGGCGCCGTCACCGAGCTTCATGCCGCGCTGGAGTAGGCCGCCGCTGCGCAGCTTGTTGTGCCTGGTGGCCGATTGCGTGGTGATGAGCAGTGGGAACCGGGCGTGGGGCAGCCGCCGCCAGCACGGGAGTGTGCCCATGTGGCGGTGGCGCCAGCTCAGTGGGCGGAAGCGGCAGTCGTTGTCTTGGCCGTGGTCGTCGCCCCGGGCGTAGACATCACTCCAGTGGGTATGCCCCGACAGGTAGACGATGGGCCGGTTCCGGCGGCGCCAGGAGGTCAGCAGCGCCGCCTCGAAGGAGGCCCGTCCCGCCAGGAAGGTGGCGTGGCGGCCGGGCTTGCAGCCGCGGTTCTTCACGCTGTATCGTGCCCGGGAGGGCGCGTGACCAAAGAGCACGTGACCCACGCTTGCGGGGGTGCGTAGGAAGCGGCGGATGTCTGCCAGGTGGCCTGCGGACAGTCCGTTGGTGGTGATCAAGCGCCCTTTCCATAGGGACCGCGAGGTGGCGCCGGCGCCGGTGTCCACAGCCAGGAAACGGTACCCGGCGAAGCGGAACCGGTAGGCCAAAAAGGGGTGCATGTACCGTATGTAGTTGCGTAGGCCCATCTCCTGGACGGTGACCCCCGCGGGGGGGCGCACCCTGGTCAAGATGCTGGCCCGGTAGTAGTCGTGGTTGCCCGGCACCACGAAGAGCGGGATCTGGAGCTTGCGCAGCTCCTGGGTGGCCAGGGTCCAGTGGCTGTCGTCGGGGCCGAGATCCACTACGTCTCCGGTCAGTACCGCGAAGTCCGGGCGGGGGCGCAGCCGGTTGAGCCATCGCACCACCAGGCCGAAGCGCTCGTTTCGCGCGCTGGACTGGTGGGTGTCGGTCAGGTGCACGAAGGTAAAGGGACGAATGTCGCTCGGGGCTCGGCGAAACACGCGCACGGCGGAGTGTACCCGCTGGAGCTGTATGGTCAGGTTGAGTTGGTGGATCAGATCGTACAGGCCGGCCGCGGCGAGGTCGGGGATCCGGGCGCGCACCCGGAGGTGCACGACGCCGCCGGGCAGCACTGTACGGGAGACCAGCCGCGTCGGTCCCAGTCGGTAGCAGCCCTCCCCGGGGCAGGGCTTGGAGGCGCGTGCCAGTCGAAAGGTCAACCCGCGCGCCAGGTGGTGCGCCCGTAGGTGCGTGGCCCGGGTGAGGTAGGCCACCTCCAGGTCCGTGCCCCGCTGTACGAGGGCGGGCACGCCCAGGGCTGGTCGAATGGGCTGGAGCCCGCCCAGCCGAAGGGGCAGGTGGCCGTAGATGGCGTCAAAGTGCATCGCCGCATATCGCAGTGACGCGGTGGCGCTGATCCGATAGGGCGCCAGACGCGCGAATCCCGGTCCCAGCCCCGCCCCCAGGCCCGAGGTAGACGACGTGGACGGACAGGCCGACACCAGACAGGCCGACATCAGGGCCAGGGCCAGGGCCAGGGGACGACAGATTCGGAGGACCAGCGCGCGAAGCGACATAGGGGCCAATGTAGCAACCATGGGCACGGCGTTCCAGTCGCGGATCCAGAGGGGTTCGAGGGGTCCGAGGATGCCCATGACGTTGGATCGCTTGACGGACTCTGCAACCCCACGCTAGGCTTCGCAAAGGGACTCTCGGGAAAATCACATGCAAGATAGTCAGGAGAATATGATGTCGTTCGGAACCCCCCTGAAGAGGTCGTTGTTGGCGATGGTTGTGACCGGAGTGTTTGTGGGGTGTGCAGCGCCCAGCACCAAGACGGCGATTCAATCCAGCTTTGTCCGGACGCGACCCTACAGCCGAGCGCCCAAATATAGCGGCGAAAAGGTGCAACTCTATGTCAGCAAGCGTCCGAGTCGGAGCTATTCGGAGGTCGGCATTATTTCGGTACGCGATCACAACTATCCCCGGGTCATATGGTTCGCGCGCAACCAGGCCGCCAAGGCGGGTTGTGATGCGATCCTACAAGTATCAACGGGACGGGTGATGGCCGAGGTTTCCGGATATGCCATTGGCGGCATAGTATCGGGCACCGCCGAGTACGATACCGTTGGTCGCTTCAGTTGCCTGATCTGGACTGCGCAGTAAGGTGAGAACGCCGGTCAGTCTGTTCCGGGTTCCTCGTCGGATCGCATCAGATCGTTGATGGTCCTGATCAGGTCCTTAACCCGGAAGGGTTTGGATATCGAACCCATGAATCCATAGTCCCTGAAGTTCGCCATAATGGGGGCATTGGAGTATCCGCTTGAGACGATGACCTTCGCATCGGGGTCGATTTGAAGTATCTCCTTGACCGACTCCTCGCCACCCATGCCACCAGGGATCGTTAAATCCATGATGACGATGTCGATGGGGGCATCGCTACCGAAGTGTTTTGCGTACAGGTCAATTGCTTCGCGACCATGCTCCGCCAAAATCACCTCATGGCCAAACTGCCGCAGCATTTTGCTGGCCACTGTGCGGATCATTGCTTCGTCGTCCAATAGCAGGATCGTGATTTTGTGATCTGGATCCGAAGCCGACTTCTGGACCGCCTCTGTGACCAGGGGGTGAAGGTCAAGGGTGGAAGCAGGCAGCCATATTTTGAAGGTCGTGCCACCATTGTTGGCTGAGCTCACGGTGAGGTGACCTTCATGTTTCCGGACAATGGAGTGGCATATGGCGAGACCGAGGCCAGTCCCCGATGGCTTGGTGGAGAAGTAGGGATCGAAATTTTTTTTAAGATCCTTTGGGGAGATGCCTGGACCCGTATCAGAAATACTGATCGTGACGCAATTAGAGTCGGGAACCAATGCGACCGCCGTCCCAGAGGCGGCGACGTTCTCGCATGACATCGATATGGTTCCCCCCGTTACCATGGCGTCGCGAGCGTTCAGCACGATATTCTGTATCACCTGGGCCCGGCGCGCTTCGAGTTCGACCGGCGGGACGTACTGGCCCGCTGGCACCTCTCTACGGCCGACGGCGCGGTGGATGTCACCTTCCACCCAGAGGGGGAGCGGTCCGAGAACCTTCGGGCGGGGATCATCCGCAGCGTATTCCACCAGCCCTATGGCACCTTCACCGGCGTGGTCCGCCATGGCGGGCGAGAGCTGCGCGTGGAGGAGATGTTCGGTGTCTGTGAGGACCATGACGCCCTCTGGTAATCGGCCCGCCTGACAAGAGCGTCTGACCAAAGACCCGAAGAAAGAACCAATGATCGTGGGGGGGCGGCTGTCCAATGGATACGAGCGCCCGCAGAGGGTTTTCGAGTCACCAACAACCGACCGACCGCTTGCTGGGTCGGTGAGCCGACGGGGATGGATCCGCAGGATCCGGGCCCGATCCCATGGGTGCTGTCATGAGTATTCGATGTAACAAATTCGGTGTGTCTGCGCCCATGTTCGTGCCCGGCCCGGCGGATGAGCTGGCGGTGAACGCCCAACCAGGATTCGGGGCAGCGCTCCCCACCGCCGGCGTGATCATGCCCATGGTCGAGCCCAATCGTCCCTGGTGGCTGGTGCCCTCCCTCGCGGTGGGGGGAACGCTCCTGGTGGCGGTGGTGGCCCTGCTTGCGGTGCTCCTACTGCAACCCACCGGTGGTACGCCCCGCGCCGCCGGCGGCGATTCGACGCCTGGCAAAGCCGCGGTCGGTGGCGTGGAGCCGGCCAGGTCCACGGCCCCGGCAAACACCACCGAGTCGAGCCCGCCCCGGACGACGATTTCGGATGAGGGCGTGGCCAGGATCGCGGCCGGCCACCTGGCCATCGCCGCAATGGAGGAGCCCCGGACGCGTCCGGTACAGGCATCGGCTCCTGAGGCGAATCCAGACGTTCGCCGTTCGCGCAAGGTGAACCCGCGTAAGGTGAATCCGCGCAAGGTGAACCCGGGCAAGCGACGAAACCGCCGGGATCGGAAAATCGTCGTCAAGCCCGTCCGGGCGACGACGATCACCAGGCCCAAGGAACCGCGCAACCGACCGCGGACCATCACCGATATTCTCATGGACGTCGGCAAGGACCGCCCCCAGACGTCTAAGGTGTCCCCCCGCGCGGCGTTGCCCAAAAGGCTCGGACGGCGCGGCATCCAAAGTGGCATATCCAGGGTCATGGGAACGGCCCGGGCCTGCGGTCGGCGGTACTCCACCACGGGCCGGATCAGTGTTCGCCTGGTGGTTGCCGGTTCCACGGGGAGGGTTCTGAGTGTTTCGCCCAAGGGGGCCCACGTCAGCAGCCTCACCGGACGCTGCGTGGCCCGGGCCCTGCGGTTCGCCCGGTTCAAGCCCTTCGCCACCTCCCGCCAGAGCATTTACTACACGGTAATTCTGCGCTGATACCCCGCCAACCCCTACCCCGTTATTTTCCCAGCTAGAGGCGAAGCAGGGTGCCCGGAGGGTAGAGCAGGAGCCGACAGGCGGAGTCTCCTGGCTTATGGATAAGCTCACCGCCGATGGCGATCCAACCCGATGTGGACGCAGCCACGGTCAGCACCTTCAAGGGCAGCCGGGTGATCTTCTTGACCAGCCGGCCCGTGGAGATGTCCCAGATGCGGAGGATCCCCCGTTCGCGGTGGGTGCCCGGTTTGTAGCCGACTGCGGGCAAGGGGGTGTTTGCGAGTCCCAGGATGTAGCGGTGGTTGAAGAACGCGGCCCCGGAGGCGTCGTCGCGGCGACCGTGGTGGAACCTCCGCTTCAGTCGTCCGGCGGGCATTTGCCAAAGAACCAGCTCGGGGGCCCTGTTGAAATGGTGAGCAGAGCTGAGCAGCAGCTTGGCGCCGCGGTGTACTCGAAGTCCATCGACTCCCGATCGGTGTTTTCCCCGAAGGGGTCTCGTTTTCCGCGAGGTCCGGTCCAGCACGAACAGACGATTGTAATCAGAATAGGCCACCTGGGCGTCATCGCCCCAGACAGCGAGGGTGCGCAGATCGCGCTTGTTCACCTGGGTCAGCCACGCCCGACTCCAACGCCGGGTTTCGAAGGCCAGGATTTCGCTGGGCCGCTCGACCGGAGGTTTGCCGCCGAGCTGGGGCGGCCGGCGGTCGGGCGTCGGGACCCGCAGCACCACCAGGTGCTTCGAGTCCGCCGTGAAGGATGGAGATTTGAACTTGGCGTTGGTCGCCCACTTGTCGGGCAGCGTCAAGCGCTTCTTGAGATCCACCACCGCAACGAAGGACTCGAACCGGAGCCACGTCCGGCGTTTGCGGTATCGCCGGCTACCCGAACCGCCCCCCTCGGTCTCCCTGATGCTTTTGATCCCGGTCATGGCCAGCCAGCGGCCATCGGGTGACACCCGCATCTGTTCCACGCTGCCCGACAGGCTCATCTCGCCGACCTGGTTGACCCCGGCACTGGTCACGGACCAAAGGAGCAGCACCTTTTTCGAGGTAGCCATAACCAGCAGCGTTCCGTCCGGCGTGAACAGAGCGTGGTCGATCTCGGACATCTTGGCGGCGGAGGGGACCCGCATGGCGAAGAGCATCCCGCCATCCTTGCGTCGGGTGAAGGCCAAGGGACGACCGCCGCCCGAGGCGGTGACCCTCCGGGCCGCTGGGGGCCTTTGCGGGGCGGTCCGCCCGGTCGGCTCGGGTCGCATGGTCGGAGCCTTGATTCTGGGCGCGGAGGAGCTCTTCGCGGAAGAGCTCTTCGCGGAGGACGCCGCGGAAGACGTCGAGGAGGAGGGTTTGGGTGACTCGCAGCCCGCCAGAAACAACAGACTCGCCGCCATGGGAACGACCAGGCACCGGAGCGCTGATTCAGTGTTCATTCTTATCTGTCCTTCCGTGTTGACGGCGGCGATGCTGATTGGTTGGAGCCTACGCACGATGGCAATCCTTCAGGTGCGTGCGAGATAGATGACGTGGCGTCGTCCGCCCTTGCCGGCGCGGCGGCGATCGGTCTGGAAGCCGGCTTTGGTGAGGCGGCCTTCAAACGCCTTGTCCGGCTCCTCGGACCACACGGCGAAGATCCCCCCCCGAGAGAGGGCGTCGCGGGTGGTGTCCAGGGCCTTGGCGCCGTAGAAGGGGTCGTTGCTGCGCTGGGTGGCCTCGTGGGGGCCTTCGTAGAGATCCAGGATGATGGCGTCGTATGCGGTGCGTTTCCGGGCGGCGGTGGCGATGACCCGGGCGACGTCGGCGACCTGCACCGTGACACGCGGATCCTCCAGGGCGCCGTCCGTGGCAATGGACACGGGCCCACGGCACCAGCGGACCACCACCTCGTTGAGCTCGACCACGGTGATCTGGGCGCCGGCGGGGAGCGCGTCCAGGGCCGCCCGCAGGGTGAAGCCCAGGCCCAACCCGCCCACCAGCACCCGGGGGTTCGAGCGGTCCGCCAGGGCAGGGTGGTGGCAGGCCAGCTCAGCCAGGGCCAACTCGGAGCGGTTTGCCACGCCGTTCATCAGCACGCGGCCATCGATGGTGATGAGGAACTCCCGGTCGCCCCGCCGTGACAGGGCGAGGGGACCTTCGGCGGTGTCCACGGTCTCGAGGTTTTTCCAGGGGTGTGTCATGGGCTGGGAGTGTAGCGCGATTGGGATCCGGGTGGGGGGATGGATGTTGAGGTAGGTTATTTAGGAGAACGTTGTTGAGGTGCGAGACGTAGTATCAGTCAGTGGCGACAGTGGAGGAGTTGAGATGATTCACTCGAAGACCATTGCGAAGGCGCTGGACGCCGGGGGGGCGACCCTGGCGACCCTGGCGACCCTGGTGACGCTGGTGACCCTGGCCTTGATTCTGGCGACGCCGGTGCAGGCGGGGGGGCGCTCCCACAAGCCTTGGGGAAACGGCCAGGCCAAGGGTCCGGGGGCCAAGACCTCGCACCCCGTTTTGGGCAACCCCACGGCCCCCGTTAAGATCGTGGTGTATGGAGATATGCAGTGCCCTTTCACCCGGCGCCTGATGACCAAGACTCTGCCCCGGCTGGTCAAGGCCTACCCCAAGAAGGTCCAGGTACTCTGGCGTGACAATCCCCTGGTCTTCCACAAAGGCGCTCTGCCGGCGGCCCGGGTCGGCCGTGAGGTCTTCAAGCAGCGCGGCTCCAAGGCTTTCTTTGCTTTCCAGAAGCTGGTCTTCAAGAACATACGCTACATCAACGCCGCCAATCTCGTCGCCTGGGCCAGGCAGGTCGGCGCCAACAGCGCCAAGGTCACCGCGGTCCTGGCCGGGACCGCGCCCACAAGCTGGATCCAGCAGGACCAGCAGTCCGGCAAATCCAGGGGCGTCCGTGGCACACCCTCGTCCTTTGTCAACGGCCAGAACGTCAGCGGCTCCGCGCCTTACAAAAAGTTCAAAGCCATCGTGGACTCCCTGTAGACCTTTCCCGCCAGTCGCTCGGCCATGCGCGCGACGAAGATCGCTTCACTGCGCATTTGACCCCTGAGTCCTCGTACCCGATACTTGAGCGCACAGGCCCAAAGTCAGCATGATGTCATTTGTCGTCTTTGTCGTCTCGTCGCGTGAACAAGGGGAGTTTGGATGTGTACCTACAGACGATTGATCTACATGTTTGCATTGCTACTGATTCTATCAGGCGGTTGCTCATCGCATGACGGCGGAGCTGCAGACGCGGGTGCGGACGCGGATATCACCGACGGGGAGACGAACCCAGATTCAGACACTGATAGGATAGAGATTTCATCCATCGTGGGCCCCTTTAGAGATGGAGAAGAAATCACCATTTTGGGTGCGGGCTTTGTTGAGAAATCTCATGCTGCTCCCTTTCGCAGCTCCTACGATCATCCGGTCGCTTCCATGAACTTTCAGCAAACGCAGACTTTTGACGACAACTGGGGAATTGCCGGAGAGGCGATGGTCACCCTGCAAAACAGCTTTCAAAGGGTCAGTTCAAGAGACTATGTAAGGCTTGAATACAGCTCAGAAAGCTATTACGGGGGGGATGGCTATAGTGCCGGTGTACAGACAGATCTACCTCAGCTCAGGATGGTCTACGTCGCTTGGTGGGACTACCTGCAGGCTGATTTTGATTTGTCCCACATGAGCACCGGAAGCTGCAATATCAAGTGGATGTACAACAGCCCTGGTCAGGCTCCCCACGCCGCCCTGCAGTTTTGCAGCGAAAGCCGAATACGAGCCACATCTCATGTAGGTGGTGAAACATCGGAGGAACAGGACGCAAACCTGGATATTCCGGTGGGTGGTGGTTTCTACGCCAGGCCACTTTCATGGAGCTCAGAATACCTGCCGCCGTTTGGTCAGTGGAATTTCGTTGAATGGATCATCTACCTCAATTCCGAGCCACTGACATACGACGGATGGACCGAGCTGCGAGTAAACAACCAACGAATCTACAAAGTGACCAACATTGACGAGTTCGGGGATGATCCGGTTGGGTTTTTTTCTTTCATCCGGTTCGGCGGCAACTACGGATATGATGAGTCCGGCACGGTTCAATACCGCCACTACGGAGACATCTATATCGACGACACGCTTTCGAGAGTTGTTGTGGGTGACATCGAAACCTATCAGGACTGCAGCCATCTCGAGCTACAGGTTCCAACGGAATGGACAAACGAGTCCATCACAGTCACCGCAAACCAGGGCAGCTTCTCAGCCGGTGATCACGTGTACTTGTTTGTAATTGGTCCAGACGGGATTGCCAGCGACGGGTATCCAATCACGATCTAATTCTTCTCTTGTTGGCTGAGCACCTCAAAGTGTGACGTATCCGAGCGATCCAATGTCCTTGATCGTTCAGGGGGATTGGGTGACACTGGGGATATCCACGGTGCCTACGGGGAGGCCATGTCGGAAACGTCGCGGACTAGCTCATTTCGCAAGTGTCCCAAGTGCGGGGAGATTTGGGAAAGCAGAGAGGCGTTTTTGAGGGATCCGTCCGCGCGGCTGGCGGGGTACCAGGCACATTTTGAACAGCCCGAGCTGGGGCTGCTGCTGTTTCATCACCTGAGCTGTCGCACCACCTTTGGCATACAGGCGCGAGACTTCGCCGACCTCTACGAAGGCCCCGTATATAGGGAGTCCATGCTTGAAAGCGATGGGTGCGGCCAGTTTTGCACCCATCATGACGAGCTCGGGCAATGCACCGTGAAGTGCAAGCACGCCTGGGTGCGGGAGGTGCTCCACATCGTCGACCACTACGGGTGCTGACACTTCCGCGACCCCAAGGGCCCAGGAAGCCGGAGGCGTTGCGGTTGTGCTCCTTTGGGGCGTCGAGTATACAATGGTCACTTCAGATTATGCCTCACAGGTGGGTCGGTCCATGGCGGCCGGCGAGGAGCTCTTGTGTACCAGCGAACCCTGTCCCGACGCGTTGTGGCGGCCCCGGTGGTCGGCGTGTTGGTGGTGTTGGGGTTGGTGCTGGGGACCGGGGGGGAGGGGCGAGCCAATTCGGCGGAGATCTTTGGCGTGGGGTCTAAGACCTCGGCCATGGGGGACGCGGCTACGGCCCTGGTTTCAGGACCCACGGCTGCGTACTACAACCCGGCGGGGCTCGCCAATGGGGACCGGGCGCAGCTCCACTTCAGCACCCTGGCCTACAAGGGCTGGCTCAAGGTGCGGTCCGACAACCATTCCATCGACAACCCGTACGAGTTCGCCTTGGGGCTGACGGTGGCGGTTCCCTTCAAGGGGAAACTGCATCACAGGATTTGGCTGGGGATGTTGCTGATTGCGCATCCGGACATCCTGGCGCGGGTGATTTCGCACCTGCCCACCGACCCGTTCTACCCGTACTTCGACAACCGCACCCAGCGGCTGGTGTTGATCCCGGGCCTGGCCTTTCGGCTGCTCGATAGTAAGCGACGCGGGCGGTTGACCCTGGGCCTGGGGGCGAATGTCTTCGCTGGGCTGACGGGGGTCATCATCGGTGAGGAGGGAGCGTCGCGGTCGCTGGAGGCGCGGGTCTCCGAGGGGCTCTCCGGCATCTTCCGAGTGGTGGCGGGGCTGCGCTATACCTGGCGCTGGCTGAACCTGGGCTTTGCCTATCGCCAGCAGTTCTCCATGCCCTTTAAGACCGACTCGTTCAACTTTGTGGCCGGGGGCGACCTGAACCTGAACGTGGACGCCCAGGGGCTGTTTACGCCCCACACCTTCGTGTTGGGCATGGCGGTGAAGTCCCATAAGGGGCTGTCGGTGGCCCTGGACCTGTCCTACGCCTTGTGGAGCCTTTGGCGCGGGCCCTTCGTGGATGTGACGAGCGTGCTGCCTCTGGTGGGCAATCTGGTGGGGGACACTCCCCAGGTGGAATTCAAGGATGTCTTCGCCGTGCGCGTGGGCGCGGAGTATCGCGTGTCGTTGCCCAGAAAGCTCGTACTGCCGCTTCGGGCGGGCGTCGGCTTTGAGACGTCTCCGGTGCCGGACCAGCCCGGCCGGACGAACCTGCTCGATGGGCACAAGCTCATGTTCAGCCTCGGCGGCGGCCTCGACCTGGGGCGGCTGCTCAAGCGGCGCGTCTGGGTGGATGTGCATCTGCGGCTGCATGTGTTGGTGCCGCGCACCATCCGTAAGAAGATCTCCGTGTCCGCCGAGGAGTGCCCCGCCACGGCGCCACCCCTGGGACCGGACCAGGCCCTGTCCGACGAGGTGCCTTGCGACCGGACGGACGACACGACCCTGGGCCTGCAGATCTCCAACCCGGGCTACCCGTACCTCAAGGTGCGCGGATTCGTGTTGTCCGGTGGGTTTTCCCTGGGGATGGACCTATGAGGCGGTGTACCACGGCGACGTCGGTGGCGCTGGTGCTCGCGTTGGCGTTGGCTGTGGGCGCTGCCCCGGCCCGGGCCGACGTGTCGGATCTGATGGGCATGGACGCACGCTCCCGCGGCATGGGCATGGCCACACTGACCCTCTGCGAGGACTACACGGCCGCGACGTGCAACCCCGCGGCGGGTGCCATGGCCGCCGGCATCAGCGTGGGGATCGGCTACAGCTTCAGCATGGCGAACCTGACCATCAACGGTTCGGTGAGCGAGGTGCTGGATATTCGCGGCGCCCCCATGGGCTTCAACGCCCCCTTCAGCCTGGGCAAGCAGGTGCGGGCGGCGGTGTCGCTCATGGCGTATATGCCGGACCAGTTCCTGGCCCGGGTGCAGCTCATCCCTGCCTACGAGCCGCGGTTCGTGCTGCTGGACAATCGTCCCCACCGGGTGGTGGTGAACATGTCGGTGTCCTTGCGTCCATGGAAGTGGCTCTCGGTGGGGCTCGGGGCGACCTTGCTGGCCGACGCCGCCGGAAACGGCATCACCTTCAACGTGGGCGTAAAGGGCGGCAAGAAGGTGGGGGAAACGGCCATCGACCTGGTGTTGCCCATCAAGCTCGCGCCCCTGGTGGGGCTCCTGATCAAGCCGCTGCCCTGGCTGCGGTTCGGCGCATTCTACCGTGGGGCCATCGATTTGGGTGTGGCCCTGGATATCGTGGCCAACGTGGACGTGGCAGGCATTGTCACGGGGGACGCCATCATCACCCTGCGGGCGGTGAACTATTACACGCCTCACCGGGTGGAGGTGGGGATGTCGGTGGATCCCCACCCGCGCCTAACGCTGGCTGCCGGGGTGGCCCTGGAGATGTGGTCCCTGTACACGGGCGGCGTGCCGGACGTACGGATCCTGGTAGACCTGGGGCTCAATCCCCCCATGGCGCAGGCCTTCTGGCCGCCGGACAATTTCCAGAACGTGATCTCCCCCCGGGTGGGCGCTGAGTACCGCCACGACTTCGCCAAGGGCCGGTACCGCTTCGCCGTCCGGGCCGGCTACGTCTACGCGCCGACCCCGGTTCCGGCCCAGGTGGGGCTGCCTTCCCTGGTGGACAACAACCGCCACGTGTTGGCCGCCGGCATCGGGTTCCGGGTGGCCCGGATGGCGAGCTGGTATCCCTATCCCATCTCCTTGGATCTGGGCTTCCAGTATCACGCTCTTGTCGAGCGCACCACCGTGCGAAACCTCCTGTCCGATCCCATGGCCGGCGGGGTGAGCTCTCGTGGATCGTTGATCTCCTGGGCCGCATCTGTGAAGCTTGAGTACTGAGATGCGCATTCGTCTATTATCATTCGTCTCCCAGACCCTCGCGCACGGTACAGCGTCGCCGCCGGCGCTCCTGGCGTTGGTTGTGGGCGCGGTGGTCGGTGTCGGCGTCGGCGGTGGCGTATCGTGTACCCTGGCCGAGGAGCCCCTCTGGGGCGGGAGCCGGTTGGTGAGCGGCGTGGCCCCCTACAAAGACCTCGGCGGCGTGGAGATCTGCGTGGCGGACCACCGCTTGGGCACCCCGGACACGGATCTGGCGGGCTTTTGCGTGCCGCGGTCCACACCCGCGCGGGCGACCTGCGCCTCGGACTCGGGGTGCCGCAGCCGGGAGTCCTGCGTGTGCGGCTTCTGTACCGTCAAGTACTGCACGAGAAACGACGAGTGCGGCGACGGGCGCATGTGCGATTTCACCCTGAGCCGCTGCGTCTCCAAGTGCGAGGACGAGTGCGACTGCGAGGGCCCCAACGCCCAGTGCGACATCGGCATGTGTCAGCAGCTTTGCATCGTGGATGCCGAGTGCCAGAGCGGGGAGATCTGCTCCCTGAGCCGGGCGCGTTGCATCTCCGTGCCCTGTTCCTCGGACGACGACTGCTTCGCCGAGGAGGAGTGCATCATCCAGCGGGAGCCGCGCACCCTCACCGAGCCCACGATCATGCCGCACCCCGACGGGGGCAGCCTGGTGGTCTTTTTCGACATGATCCATAACGGCCCTTTCGAGCGTCCGCGGCATATGATTTTCCGCGCCATCACCGTCGATGGTTTGAGCTGGACGGTGGATCCGGCGGCGCCGGTGATGGAGCCGCCGATCATGGGCGACTACAGGGCTCCCACGGTGATGGCCGGCGGTAGTGGCTTGGTGATCTACGTCGAGAGCGGCGACGGCACCGGCATTCTGCGGGCCACCAGCACCGACGGCAGGGACTGGACCTTCGACCCGACCGAACCGGTGCTCCTGCCCGAGGCGACCTGGGAGCAGGGGCGCGTGGGATCGCCCTCGGTGGTGCTGGGCGCCGACGGGTACCCGCGTCTGTACTACGAGGTGGGTAATGGCGCGGGCATAGGCGTGGCCGTGGCCCAAGACCCCGAGGGACGCATCTTCGGCCCCCCCGACGGTGGGGATCGCCGGCTGGTCCTGGGTCCCGACCAGGTGACCACCGAGCTGCTTTGGCGCAACGTCACGCGACTGCGATCGCCCCATGTGATGCTCGGTGAGGACTTCGAGGGTACGCCCTACTATCGGTTGTTCTTCAGCGCCCGGGGCTACGAATCGCCCGAGGCGTCGAGCTTCGGCACCGTGGGACAGATCCCCTCGAACTACTCCATCGGCTACGCCGCCTCCAGGGACGGCTTTGACTTCGAGCTGTTTCCCTATAATCCGGTCTGCGATCGGATCTATCCCAACAGTTTTGTGAACCACGGCTCCGAGCTGACGCCTGCGGTGGTGGATCTGGGGGATCACTACCTGCTGTTTTATTCCGCGGCGGATCGCAACCTTGGGGAGTGGGA
The DNA here is from genome assembly GCA_029938605.1 of Deltaproteobacteria bacterium. Lineage (GTDB taxonomy): Bacteria > Myxococcota_A > Polyangia > HGW-17 > JAJRWW01 > JAJRWW01. The sequence goes on from JAOZUO010000002.1 coordinate 93,999, forward strand.
GAACTTCCGCGTGGCGGTGAACCCGCCTCCGCTGGACTAGACCCCTGAGGGCTGGAGACCGCATGAGCACCGGTGATCCGAGCGAAGTAGATGGGGGCGAAGTAGATGGGGGCGAAGTAGATGGGGGCGAAGTAGATGGGGGCGAGGCGGAGTCCGACCCCGTGCCCCCGCAGACTCCCTGGCATGGGCTGGACGTTGAGGCGGTTCTGGAGCGGCTCGATACCCGGAGTGACACCGGGCTGGATGATGCGGAGGTCTCCGGACGCCTGGATCTGTACGGCGCCAACCGGCTGCCTTCGCTGCCGCCCCCGTCCCTGTTGCGGCTGATCTTTGACCAGATCGCCGACATCACCGTGGTGGCGCTCCTGGCGGCCGCCATCATCGCTCTGTCCATCGCGCTGATTCAGGGCGTGGGCACCACCCTGGAGCGGTACGGTGACACCGGCGCCATCATGGGCATCGTGGTGCTCAACGCCGTGCTCGGTATCCTGCAGCAGAAGAGGGCCAACCGAGCCCTGGAAGCGCTCAAGCAGCTCACGGCACCCACGGCCACAGTGCTTCGAGGTGGCTCTGAGGTGGAGATCTCGGCAATTGAGTTGGTGCCCGGTGACCTCCTCGTGCTCGAGTCCGGGGACCAGGTGGCCGCGGACGCCCGGCTGGTTCGTGCCACCGGCCTGGTCGCGGGGGAGGTGGCCTTCACGGGTGAGACCGTCACCGATGCCGCCAACAGTGCCGTCACCGATGGTGTCGACGGTGCCGTACACAAGGAAGCCGACGTGGTGCTGGAGGCAGGCACTCCCCGGTCCGACCGCGCCAACATGGTGTACGCCGGTACGGTGATCGTCGCCGGCACGGGGCTGGCCGTGGTCACCGCCACGGGGGTGCGCTCGGAGATGGGCGAGATCGCCGTGATGTTGCAGGAGGCGGACGCGGCGTCGACCCCCCTAGCGCGGGATCTGCGCCGGTTCGGCGTCATCGTGGTCGCCTGCTGTGTGGCGGCCTCAGGGTTGGTGTTCACCATAGGAGCGGTCCAGGGCGGGCAACCCCTGCGGGAGCTGTTCCTTATCGCGGTGTGCCTGGCGGTGGCCGCCATCCCCGAGGGGCTCCCCGCCATCACCACCATCGTGCTCGCCCTGGGGACCCACTCCATGGCCAAGCGCGGGGCGCTGGTCCGACGGCTGCACGCGGTCCAGACCCTGGGGTGCACGCAGGTGCTGTGTACGGACAAGACCGGGACGCTGACCAGGAATCGAATGAAGGTGGTGCGGCTGGCGGTTGGGGAAACGAATTGGCGGGCCTCGGCGACGTCGCCGGTTCCAGACCTGCTGCTGGATGGAGCCGAGGTGGCGGCGGGCGCTCGGGGCAGGGCGCCCACGGATGTGGCGCTGCTCGCGGTGGGGCGACAGTTGGGCTCGCCCATCGCCGACGCCGCCCTGGTGACCGAGATTCCGTTCACCGCTGAGCGGCGCATGTCCACGACGGTGTTTCAGCACGCCGATGAGGTCTTCGTCTCCACCCGGGGCGCCTACGAGCGGGTGCTCGATGTTTGTACGCACATGGTGGGCGACGACGGCGAGGACCGCGCGCTGACCGACGAGGACAGAACCCAAATCGCCGACCGTGCCGAAGACTGGGCCGGCGACGCCATCCGGGTCATCGCCCTGGCGCGGAGCATACGCCAGGCCGAGCCCGAGCAGGGTTGGGAGACGGACCTTACCTTCGTGGGGTTGGCAGGCATCACCGACCCCTTACGCGCGGAGGTCAAGGGCGCCGTTCAGCGGGCGTTGCAGGCTTCCATTCGGGTGGTGATGATCACCGGAGACCACCCGTCCACCGCCCGGGCCGTGGCCAGCGAGGCGGGCATTCTCACGTCTGGATCCGAGGTGGTGGTGGGGCGCGAGCTGTCGCGGCTCAGCGACGTTGACCTGGACGCACGGTTGGAGCGCATCTCCGTGGTGGCGCGTGCCACACCGTCGGATAAGCTGCGGTTCCTGAACGGGCTCCGACGGCGTGGAGAGATCACCGGCATGACCGGAGATGGCTTGAATGACGCGCCCGCGCTGAAGGCTGCTGACATCGGTGTGGCCATGGGGCGCTCGGGCACGGATGTGGCCCGGGAGTCGTCGGACATGGTGTTGGCGGACGACAACTTCGCCACCATCGTGGCCGCCATCTCCGAGGGGCGGGCCATCTACGCCAACATTCGCCGGTTCATTACCTTCCTGTTCGCGTCCAACGCGGGGCTCGTCTTCGCGGTGCTCGTGGCTTCGATTCTGGGCTGGGCCCAGCCCATTGCGCCCATCCAGATCCTGTGGATCAATCTCATCACCAACGGTCTTCCCGCCCTGGCCCTGGGCCTGGAACCCTCCCTGGAGGACCGCATGAACCGCCCCCCCCGGCGGCCCAATGAGCCCATCCTCCGATGGTCCGACGCCCTGCGCATCTGCGTGGTGGGAGCGCTCATGGCCGGCGGCGGCCTCTGGGTCTTTTTCGAAGCCAGCGGGGGAAACCCCGGCTTGGTTGGCTCAGCCGGTTCAGCCGGTTCAGCCATCCCCGCGGCCCGCACCGCGATCTTCACCGTCTTTGCCCTGGCGCCGCTGCTGTACGCCATGTCCGCCCGCAGCGACCACACGCCCCTGTGGCGCCTGGGCCCCCTGTCCAACAGCCTCCTGGTGGGCGCAGTGCTCATCGGCGTCGGCCTCCAGGCCACCGCAGTGTTCCTACCCACCACCCGCGCCCTCTTCCGCACCAGCGCCATGACCGGAGCCGATTGGGGCCGCGTCCTCCTCGCCTCCGCCGTCCCCTTCGTCCTGGTAGAAGTATGGAAAATAGTCAGCGCCCGCAGCGTTGCTCAACGCTAACCCCGCATAGGCCAACGCTAACCCCGCATAGGCTAACGCTAACCGGCGACCAGACCCCAAAGCTGATCAAACCGTCGGCGCCTACTAGGCCCCCTCCCTCGCGTCGCTCGGATCCTGCAACCCCTGGCGATTGGGCGGTGGACAGTCCTCAGTGTTTGGGGCATCGCCCACGATAGGGACCAAATCAAGAGGCTGATACTTTAGCCAAGTAGCTTGGTCCGATATAGGGACCAAAATAAGAGTCTAATACAATAGAGACGTAGTGCGGTCCTATATAGGGACCAAACCAAGAGGCTGATGTATTAGCCTGGCTGTTTGGTCCGCAACGGCATCCGACCACGACCACGAGCCCGTGGCCCACGTCCCACGGACGCGGCGTCTCCGGCGCCAGCGGGGAACGTCAGTGAGCAAATGGTGCTTTGAATTCATACCTTACATATAGACGTCTAAATGCGAAACAGGGTTGGCATGAAGGCGAGAGTGAACTGGGTTCGGCGGATTGAGGATCCTGAGTCTTTCTATGACGAGCTTGAGCCGGGGTGCATGGTGGTGCTCGATGAGGTGCATCGGTTGGAGGATCCGTCTCGAGTGCTGAGGATTGCCGCAAAAACCCCGTATACGAAACGCTACCAGGGCCAGCTGCTCGGCACCTACTCAGTGCAGGGGGAGATTCTTTCAAATTATTCGAAGAAAAAGAAAACAAAGAAAAAGAGCAGAAGAGCAAAGAAGAAGGCAGCTTAGCGTGAAATCATCGACCGGACATTTTAAGCTGCTTATAAACCGGACTTTTCAAAGTGCGCCTGACAGGACCTTTCGCTGAGGTGCAAACCAGGGCCCTTAAGACAGAATCTCAAACCAGGACACTGCCGGGTGATGAGCGCCGTGTTGTTTGGTCAACGTTGATTGGAGGGCTTGACCTTGGGGAGGGAGGAGGTGGGGACGTGCCAGTTGAAGGTCATGGCCAGGTGCCACAGCATTCCGGGTTTGTTGTGGTCTCCGGGCTTGTGGCAGGCGAAGTCCTGGACGCACACCTTGGTGGGCACGGTGCCGGTGAAGGAGAGCACGAATCCCAGGGTGAAGCCCTCGGACAGGAAGATGTCCAGGCCCGCCGTGCCGCGTAGGCCGAGGGAGGGGACGCTGACTTCGGTTTCTCCGCCGCTCGCTCCGATGACGTCGTAGTCCAACGAGACGTGCGTGTAGCCGATTCCGAAGCCGAGCCAGAAGTCCACCCGGCCCGCCGGGAGGATGGCGCGGGTCTCGAGGAGGAGATTGGCGTATAGGAGGCGCGCGCCGTCCGTTTCCGGATAGGGTGCGGTGGCGGTGGTGGACAGGTCTTTGACTTCGAATCTGTCCCGGGTCACGCCGCCGCCGATGTAGGCCGTGGGCCCCACGGCCACGTAGGGGTTGATGCGCCAGAGCAGGCCCATGGTGAGCCCTCCGTTGGCGGAGAGGTGCTCTCCCAGGGTGAGCTGGTCCTCCCGGGCGAAGGCGCCGCCGCCCAGGCCAAAGTATAGGATGATGGAGCGCCGCACCCAGGTTCGCCTCGTTGGGGTGGGGGTCAATCCGGAGAAGGTCGGGGCCCCGACGCCGTAGGGGGACGGGCCGGGGAAGGCCTCGGTGGCGCCGGATCTGGTGGTGGCGCCGGGGCGAACCGGGGGGCGCGTCTCGCCCGGCGCCGGGGGCGGGGTGACGGGGGTGACGGTGACGGGGGTGCCGGGGACGGGGCCGGGAGTTGGTCCCGTGGGCGGTTGAGGCTTTATGTTTTTCAGACGCTTGCTGAGCACGGCGATCTTTACCTTGGCGTCGGCCAGGGTGGGGTGGCGCTTGCTCATCTTGTGGCGCCGATAGTTGCGAAGATACTTTTTCAGGTAGTAGATGGCCGACTTGTAGTCCAGCCGCGCCTCGTGGCACTTGGCGATGCCGTAGTCGAGGATGGGATGGTACCGCAGGTCCTTGACCTCCTCGAAGGCGCGGATGGCGGCCTTGTAACGGGACTGGCGAAACAGGCGTCGTGCCCTCTCATAGGCTGACTGGATCTGCTTGGTCTTGGTGGGGCCTGCAACCGCGCGAGCGTCAGTCGGGGTGGTCGGGGTGGTCGGGGTGGTCGGGGTGGTCGGGGTGGTCGGAGTGGTAGCCGGTGCTTTTCCCTGGGCCCAGGCCGCGCCACCGCCGGCGGTGAGCATAGCGAGGCTCGATGCCACCGCGGTGAGAGTCCTGACAAAATGGTAGTGCATCTTTTCCTCTCGGACCCTATTGGTCTCGGACCCAATCTTTCGACGTCCAGGTATTCAGAGTATTCCAGATCCGGGCCAGGACCAAAAACAGAAATGACGAACATCTCCGCGGATCCGTGGCAGGGAGGGGGAGGGGAACACAAAAATCTGAGTCGGCGGGCTCCAAGTGAGTGAGATCACTAGGTTGAAATCTGGCATGTGGATTGCTTTAGTCAGGTATTGTTATCTGAATTTTGCCCAGACGGCCCCAGACGGCCCAGACGGCCCCAGACGGCCCAGACGGACCCAGACGGACCCAGACGGACCCAGACGGAGAAGACACCCCATGGCGACACGACCCATCAAAAAGGCCACCAAGGAAACAGCCGGCAGCTTCGAGGAGAGCTATCCCTCCCTGAAAGAGCACCTCGCCAGTCGGCGGCGGTTCCTGGCCCTGGCCGGCGCCTCCGTGGCGGCGAGCGGGCTCCTGGCGGCGTGTACCCGTGGGCTGGGCAGCGGGGAATTGGGACCCGACGCCAATGTTGGGCCTGACGCTGACATCACGATTTTGGGGGACATTGAGGAGCCGCACTACTACCTGCTGCGCATCCCCGTGACCGGGGACATCACCTCCTACCTCGCCGACGGCGGGTACTGCTCATTTTACGTGGAGCTGGCGACCTTCGTCCCCTCCACCTCCGACACCCTGACCCAGCACATGGACGAAGCGGCGGCGCGTTGCCGGGAGATCCTCCAGGACTTCACCTATGATGGGCTCAACACCGCCGCCGGTGTGGCCAGCGCCGAGGATGACCTGGTCGTGGGCCTCGACGATCTGGTCGGGGAGCTCGAAGGCCACAGCAATCTCACCGTGGAGCACACGACCCTCACCATCAGCACCCTCGAGCCTTACGAGCAGATGGACGGCGGTATCGGCCTGCCCGAGTATCCGTAAAGTACCCACCCAAGTTCCACCCAAGTCCCAGCCCAAGTTCCACCTAAGTCCCAGCCCAAGTCCTGCCCAAGTCCCAGCCGGGTTCCAGCCGGGTACTGGCTCTCAGTAGTCTCCAATAGAGGTTTGTATCCCTGACGACGTTTCGGTTTTCTGTTGAAAGTCCGATGGTTGTGCGGATAGACTGGGTACCGGAGGCTACCGTATGACCCACCATAGACCAGTTGTATCCACTAGATCATTCATTAGAACATGCGTATCCCTTAGAGCGTTCGTATCCCTGGGCGCCATCGTCGCGCTCGTGGTCCTTGGATTCGCGGGGGTGGCCCACGCCCAGTGGCCGCCGCCGGACGACGACTCGCTGGATCTCAGCGATCCGGCGTACTGGCCCTCTGACAGCTACGACGGCCGTTGGAACTACTGGAGCTGGATCCACCCCGATGCGTACGACTCCGTGGCGGCCTACAGCCCGTACGAGCTGGCGCTGGGCTCGGGTCTCCACGCCGATCGCGCCTGGCAAAAGACCATCGGCCGGCCGCAGGTGGTGCTCGCGGTGCTCGACTGCGGGATCAAGTGGCGAACCCGGGACCTCGCCAATCAGTACTACCTCAACGAGGGGGAGCTCCCCCCGCCCGACGCCGGCTGCTCGGGGGACGGCACCACCTTCGACGTCAACGGTGACGGTAAGTTCAACATTCAGGACTACACCTCCGACACCGGACATCAGCAGCCGGGCAACCCCTGCGATACGCGGCTGCTTGCCCACCCGGGGGGGTGGGACATCAACAGCAACGGCTTCCTGGATCCCCAGGACCTCATCGCCATCTTCTCCGACGGCGTGGATGATGACAGCAACGGCTACATCGACGACATCTCGGGTTGGGACTTTTACAACGACGACAACGACGCGGCGGACGACACGGAGTTCGGACACGGCACCGGAGAGGCGGAGTGGTCCGCCGGCGAGGGGAACAACGGCATCGGCTCCCTCGGCGTGTGCCCCAACTGTCAGGTGATGATGGTACGGGTGGGCGAGTCCTTCGTGGTGGACGGCAACGACTTCGCCCTGGGGGCCATCTTCGCCGTCGACAGCGGCGCGGCGGTGATTCAGGAGGCCCTGGGCGCCATCAACAACCCCAAATTTGCCCGGGACGCCCTGGACTACGCCTGGGACAACGACGTGGTGGCCATCACCAGCGCCGCGGACGAGGACAGCTACCACGACAACTTCCCGGGAACGGGAAACCACACTATCTATGTGCACGCCATCCAGCACGACTCCAGTAACTGGCGGGATGCGAAGACCTACATGAACTTCGCCAACTGCACGAACTACGGCGCGCAGTTGGCTCTATCGGTGCCCGGTACCTCCTGCTCCTCGGAGGCCACCGGCCGCGCCTCGGGCATCGCCGGCCTCATCATCTCCATGGCCATCGACGCGAACATTCCCTTCCCGGACGGCGGTCCCCTGGCCACCGACAAGCTCGGCGTTCGGAGGCTTCGCTCCGACGAGATCCGGCAGATCCTCATCACCACCGTGGACGATATCTACGACCCGGCTTCCGCCACGGATCCCGAGCGGTACCCCACCCGGGTGGGCTGGGAGATGCGGTTCGGGTACGGTCGCACCAACGCGGGCAATGCCGTCCGGCAGGTGGAGGCCGGGCGGATCCCGCCGGTGGTGGACGTGGTCCGTCCCCTCTGGTTCGAGCCCATCTTCCCGGACCAGACACCCTCGGTGGACATCGAAGGTGAGATCACCTTCCGCGACATCTACGACTCGGTGGACTACGTCATTGAGTGGGCTCCGGGCATTGAGCCCGATGACGAGGACTTCACGACCCTGGCCTCCGAGACAGGGATCACCTCGTCGGTCACCGGCGTGCTCACCTCCTGGGACGTTTCAGACGTGGTGGTGAACAACCCGCCGGAGCCCTGGCCGGAGCATGTGGTGAACCGCCACCTGGTGACCCTGCGCATCCGCGTGACGGCCAACAGCTCCAACCCCGATCTGGACGGTGTCCGCGCCGAGCGGCGTCGGGCCTTCCACATCGTCAGTGACCCCGACCTCCTGCCGGGTTTCCCCGTCTTCCTGGACGCGTCCGGGGAGTCCTGCCCCAAGACCGTGGACATCGACGGGGATGGAATACGGGAGATCGTCATCGGTGACGCCAACGGTCTGGTACACGCCATCGGCGGGGACGGAAACGAGTTGGAGGGCTGGCCGGTGGAGACGAACCTGTTGCCGCATCTGCGCCCGGCCAACACCCAGAACCATCGGGAGTCCGCCGCGTTCCTCAGCGGCGCCGTGGATCCGAACATGCGCTCCTCCATCGTGGCCACCCCCGCCATCTACGACCTGGACGGGGACGGGGATCCCAGCGTGGTGGTGGCGACCCTGGACGGCTGGATCTACGCCTTCGATCCATCCGGTGCGGTGGAGCCTGGGTTCCCGGTGACGCTGGATCCCTCTCTGGCCGCGAACCCGTCTCGGGACCGCAACATCGACAGCGGCATCTTCGCCTCCCCGGTGATCGAGGACATGGACGGCGACGGAGACTACGAGATCATCGTGTCCGCCTTTGACGGCCACCTGTACATGTGGCACCACGACGGCACGACGGTGGCGGGGTTCCCCGTAAAGCTCTACGTGGACGGGCAGACCGAGTTCGCCCGTTCCCTCTCGTCGCCGGGGGTGGGGGACGTGAACGGAGACGGGTCCCCGGACATCATCGTGGGCACCAACCAGGCCGAGAACGCCATGGCGTCGGTCTACGCCGTCCAGGCCCGGGGCAACGACGATCCGGGCGGACCATTTTTGCCGGGGTTCCCCATTGGCGTGCTCACCATCGAGACCCTGCCGCTCATCGGCACCGGGGTGTACTCCGCGCCGGCCCTGGCGGATCTGGACGGCGACGGCGCCCTGGAGTTCGCCATCAATGGCAACGTGGGACCGCCGACCATCTACGACGGGGACGGCTTTGTCTTCCGGGCCATGGAGAACGGCAACCCGGCCGACCCCCTGCGCGCCTATGGGCCGGGATCAGACTCGGCGGACATGCCCCTGCAGATCGCCTTCACCAACCCGATCTTCGCCGACCTGAATAATGACGGCCGCATGAATCTGCTGCAGGGCGCCAGCGGGCTGCTCTTTGCCGCGGCCTTCGCCTCGGGGGGCACCCGCATCGACTTCGACAACCTGTTTGGGGCCTGGGACATCTGGTCTGGGCGGTTTTTGTACCACTTCCCCCGACGCATGGATGACTGGCAGTTCTTCATGGCGGCGGCGGTGGCGGACCTGGATAACGATGGGTGGCCCGAGGCCATCAACGCCTCGGCGGGCAAGTACGTTCACGCCTACAATCGCTACGGCGAGGAGCCGGCGGGGTGGCCCAAGTTCGTGGGGGGCTGGATCATCGGCGCCCCGGCCGTGGGCGACATCAATGGGGACGGGAACCTGGAGGTGATCGCCTCGAATCGGAACGGATGGCTCTTTGCGTGGTCCACCACCGGCTCGGTCAACGGGCGCATTGAGTGGGAGAGCTACAAGCACGACAACCGCAACACCGGCAACTACCACACCCCCCTGGAGCAGGGCACCCTGGATGTTCCCTACGACGATGACCTGGACCAAGACGGTATCCCCAACCCGGTGGACGGCGATGTGGACGGCGACGGGATCCTCAACCAGGACGACGACGACGTGGATGGCGACCAGATCCCCAACGACTGGGACTTCGATGACGACGGCGACGGGGTATCCGATAATGACGACGCCTCGCCCCTGGGCGCGGAGGGCACACCGGACGCCACGGACAACGGCGGCAAGGGGTGCGGCTGTCGTACGACCGGGCGCAGCGACACCGGCCTCGGGCTGATTCTGCTGTTGGGGCTGGTTTGGTTGGGGGTGGGGCGCAAACGCCGACGTTCCCCTTGAGTCCGAGACTGCGAATCGAACGCTGATGACGCACAGGTGAACGGGAGGATGAGCATGAAGATGAGCATGAGGATGAGCACAGTCAACCCGGAGCTTAGGTCTGGCGGCTGGGGTGTGGTGGTCGTGATGGTGGGCTGCCTGGTGTGGGTCGCCTGCGGGGACGACGGCGTAGGGGCGGACAACAACAACGTGAACGATAACCGCCCCGGTTTCTGCGGCGACGGCGTGGTGGATCCCGGGGAGGAGTGCGACGACGGGCCGCAGAACGACGATCTGGCTGCCGATCACTGCCGTACCCACTGTCGCCGGGCTTTCTGCGGAGACTGGGTGATTGATGCGGACGAGGCGTGCGACGATGGCTCCCAGAACGGCGGCCCCTTTTCGGAGTGCCGGATAGACTGCACTCCCAAGTCGTGCGGCGACGGGGAGGTCTTCGGCGACGAGGCGTGTGACGACGGAAACAACGACGACGGGGACGGTTGCTCGGCGACCTGCGAGGTGGAGCCGCGCTGGGCGTGCGACGGATCCCCGAGCCTGTGCGATTGCGCACCCTACTTTACCGGCGTCGACTGCGAGGGATGCTTGGTGTACGTGAGCCTCGACGCGACCGGTGTATCTACCGACGGGAAAGGCTGGGCTACGGCCTACCCCGAGGTGCAGGACGGGATCGACACGGCCCACGCCCACGGCCCGGGCTGTGAGGTGTGGGTCGCCGGGGGTGTGTACTACATCTACCAGGCCACGCGCCTGGACACGGTGGAGCTGCGGCACGGCGTGGCGGTGTACGGCGGCTTCGCTGGAGACGAGACCCAGCGTGCGGCACGGGACGTGTCGGCGAACGAGACCGTGTTGAACGGCCGGAACGAGGCCGATGACGCCCTGCAGGTGTACCATGTGGTCACCGCCATGGGCACCCAGGACGCCACCGTGGACGGCCTGACCATCACCGGTGGCTGGGCCCGGGGCGACTTCAACACCGGCGGGGGGCTGTACGTCCAGAGCGCGGTGTTGAACCTGGTGGACTGCACCATCTGGGGCAACCGGGCCCAACAGTTCGGCGGAGGCATCTATCTGAGCGGGAGTGATCGCTTCGGGCTCACCGGCTGCACCCTGACCGACAACTCCGTAGCCGACGGCGATGGCGGTGCCTTTGCCAACTACGGCGGCGGCGGAATGTACGCCTACTACTCGTCGGTTTCGGTGAACCAGTCCACCTTCACCGGCAACTCGAGCGACTATCGCGGTGGCGGGATGTACGCCAAGATGTCCACGGTCAATCTGAGCCAGAGCGGCTTTGTGGGCAACGCAGCCGAGCTGTATGGCGGCGGGATGTACAATGAGGGATCTACGGTTTCGTTGGATGACTGCACCTTTTCCGGCAACTCGGCTAGTCGCGGGGGCGGGATTTCCAGTGAGGAATCCACAGCCACGTTGAGTCAGAGTACCTTTATCGACAACTCGGCCTGGTACGGCGCCGGGCTGGCCACCCGCGACGCTACGGCCTCGCTTAGCCACTGCATTTTCACCGGAAACTCGGCCAACTCCGTCGGCGGTGGGGCGCTCATTGACAACCATGAAGCAGCCGTCTTGATTGAGGATTGCACCTTTTCCAACAACTCGGCCGGCTGGCGAGGCGGCGGGATGAGTATGGGTGAGGAAATGGAAGAGGGAGGTGGCCAGGCCACGGTGAGCGGTTGCCTGTTCGCCGGTAACACGGCTGGTTCCATCGGCGGCGGGATGAGTGTTAATGGTGCCATGACCAATGTGATCCACTGCACCTTCGTCGGCAACACCGCTGACTCCCGCGGCGGCGGGATGAGTGTGAGCGGGAGTGACATGGGAATGGAGCTCGGCACCGACTCCATGGTTACTGTGAGCCACTGTACCCTGGCCGGCAACTGGGCTGAAAACGGCGGCGGGTTGGATGTTTATGGTGTCACGACCACGGTGAGTCACTGCGCTTTCGCTGGAAACAGCGCCGACTCTCGTGGCGGCGGGATGAGAGTGGGGACGACCTTCAGTTCCGGGGGTGGGGACGGCTACAGCACCACGATCAAAGTGAGCCACTGTACGTTGGTGGGCAACTCGGCTGATAGCGGCGGCGGGATGGATACTCGGGAGGGAGGGACCAGCCCGAGCCCCTTGACCACGGTGGTCAACACCATCCTGTGGTGGAATGTCGCCAACACCAATCCTGCCATCCATGTGTACGACGGCCCGCCGCCCACCGTTACCTTTAGTGACGTGGAGGGGGGCGCTTGCGCCGGTGATGGAAATCTTTGCGTGGACCCGGCGTTCGTGGCCTCCCCGCCCAACCCTTTGGACAGTGGCACCTGGAGCGGCGTCTCCTATGATGCTGCTTCCCAGCGGACCGTCCTTTCCGTGAGCTCGGACCGCTGGACGCCGGGCGCGCTGGTGGGGCTCTTTGTGCGGCCGAACACAGACGTCGCCGTCGGCGATCCCCGGTGGTTCATCATCGAGGACAACACCGCGGACACGCTCTGGGTCCGGGCAGATCTCCCCACGCTGCTTACCGGTGGGCTCGAGTCGGGTGACCCCTATGGTCTGTACGACCTGCACCTGACCGTGGCCTCTTCCTGCGTGGATGCGGCCAACGGGGAGGAGACGAGTCCCACCGACCTTGAAGGCACGGCGCGCTACGACGCGGCGAGTCGCCCCGACGTCTACGACTGCACCGGTATTCCGGGCTGCGTCCCCTACGCGGACCTGGGCGCCTACGAGTACCATCCCTAAGGCGTCAGGCGTGAATCCCCTGGTTCTATGGCGCGGCCGTGGGTCTGGGGCAGGAGGAAGCCAAGCCGCAAGGTAGCAGCGCCGGCAGGTACAGACCCCAGATGCGTCCCGCGTTCTCGCCGTGGATTGGGTGAGTCCACCCGGGGTCCAGGACGTAGGTGTGCACGCCGATGGTCTCCAGGCTGGTGAGGCCCAGGTGGCTGCTCGCCGCGACGGATGCACCGAAGAAGCCGTTGGGTGAGGTGCCCTGGAGCCGAATCCAGGGAATTCGCACCTCCTGGGGAGGAGTATCGAACACCCCGTGGACGTCGTAGTCGGTCACATCCCAGTACCTTGCGCGCCCAGATCCCAGCATCACGTAGACCGCTCCGGCGCTCGATGCCGGCTCCCCTTGCGTCGGGACGAAGTCGCGTCTGGGGGCGCTGATGGCAAGATCCGTGATCCGGTCGCCATTGAGATCGGCGGCATAGAGGTTGGTGCCGAATCCCTCGGGTGACGAGGTGTGCAACCACACGCCGTCCCCGTCATCCTGCAACGTCCCGAGGTCGATGGTCTCGCCGGTCTCACGATACCGGGCAAACGCCGTACCCCGGATCAACAGCACCGAAGATGGCTCAAGCACCGAACCCGGATGTCCCAGAGTCACCGCCAGCTCGCCCAGACCGTCGTTGTCCACATCGGCCACCGCCGCCGCACCCCCAATGCCGAAGAGGGGGGACTGCTCATCTTCGGCCGCGATGGCCAGAAGGTCGACGGTACTGGACACGGAATCGTCGACGTCGATGTCGGAAAGCTCAGTGCTGCCGAACAGCCCGGGCCCACCAAAAACCACGTACACCGCCCCATACCCGGCGTTACCATTTCCATTCGATGTCGCTTGGGAGCCCATGATCAGATCATCGTATCCGTCGCCATCCAGATCCCCGGTGGCCAGGGCGGTCCCCAGCATGACGTCGTCCTTGTAGGAGAAGAAGGTGAGGTGGGCAACTGTGTCTATGGTGCTCGTGGTAAAGGGCCCCAAGCTGTCTTTGCCGGGCACCAGATACACCGCACCATGGGCAGCAATGGCGGGGAAGGAGCTGCGTGGTGCTCCCACAGCCAAGTCCGTGATCCCGTCACCGTTGAAGTCCGCCGCGGCGAGCGCATATCCCAGATGGTCCCCCGGATCTCCGGCAATATCCCCCTGCGTGCCGGTAATCAGCATGTACTTCTCAGCGTCTTCGCTGGTGTCCACCGAGAGGGTATAGCCGTTGGCGGCGCTGGGAGTGATGGCGCCTTCGGTGCCGCTGAAAAAGACAAACAGCGCCCCGGCTCTTTCGCCGCGCCCGGGGGCGCCGACGACCAGATCACGAGTCCCATCTCCGTTGAGATCCCCCGCGGCGAGAGCCGCACCGAACCAATAGGGGGGAGACAGCGGCTGCGCCAACAGGGTGGCATGTACATCATCGACATCACCGATGGTGCTGCTTCCAATCAGGGGCCAGTCGCTTACACTGACCTTGCCGATCCGGGCGGCTTGCTGCGGTGCGTACCCCTCAGGAAACGCCCAGGCCAGCTCATGGGCGGAGTCTCCGTCGAGATCGGAGATCAGGATGCTCCCCATTGCGACTGGGGTAGCATCGGGCGAATAGTTAATCTCGGCCAAAGCGTGTGTGACGGTGTCACCAGCGACGGTGTTGCTGATGCTGGACGTACCGGCGAGCGCGGCGGAGCCGCTGGTGGTCGACACCTCCACCTGGATCGGGCGGGGAAGGCAGTTGTCGTCGCAGTCCCCTCCCGACCATCCCGGCTCGCAAAGCTCCCCCTGGCGACGATCGGTGTAGCCATCACCACACAATGACGGTTCGCAAGTCAGCCCATCGGCCGCCGTTCCCACACAGCCAGACCCATCGAGGCACTTGCAGGTGGACCGACTGGTTCCTGAACCGACGCAGGGGTCGCCGTCCTGCTTTTCCTGACAGGTGGATGCAGCCGAAACCGTGAGGTGAGTCGACAGGTAGCAACCGATGGGAGAGA
>JAOZUO010000280.1 GCA_029938605.1 Deltaproteobacteria bacterium
CTACCTGGCTACCTGGCTACCTGGCTACCTGGCTACCTGGCTACCCGGCTACCTGGCGATGCCGGTCACCTGCCAACGGGCGTTGGCGCCACGGCCCAGGATGATCACCACATCCACGCGGCCGAGCCGGGCGACCACGTAGAGGTTCGGAGAGCCTGGGCGGATCCCGCGGGGGAGGGAACCCAGGCGACTGCGCAGGCCCGAGGCGGTGAGCAGCTTGACGTTGGTCTGGATCCGGCGCCGGGGGTTCTCGTCGATGAGGGTCTGCAGGACCCGCTTGAGCACAGCGCTCTTTCGAGCCACGATCTTCCCCGATGCAGTGAAAGGCAGCCTGGTCACGGTGATCATCTTGTCCGTCTTGCCCTGCATAAAACCCACCAGCCAAGCCAGGGCCGGAGCCCGAGCGCCCGAGTCCAACGTGCGGGCGAGACGCTGGGCAGCCTGGCGAGCAGCCCTCGAGGCGCGGGTCCGCACGGCGCGGCGCACCCGATTGTCCGACCGCCGCAGGGCCCTTCCAAGGCGCTGTTTCTTCTTGATCACCGAGCCCACGCCGCGATCCACCGGTCCCGTCTTGGGCTTGGCGAGGATGAAGGGGTTGGCCCCAAAGGTGCCGCACTGACGATGATTGCGCCAGAACTCCCAGTGCAGATAGACCTTGCCGTTATACGACACGATGGCCTGGGGCGGGGGACCAAAAGGTCCGGCGTCAAAGACCACGTCCAGGGCCGCCACATCGAAAGGTAGATACCCCGACGGCTTCACGATGCCCACCCTCACCACGCGTCCCCGACGGTCAACCACGATCTCCAGCTTGGTCCAGCGCTTGAAGTCGTTGAACTGATCCGCCGCGGGCAGCCGTTCCAAATCTACGATGAAGCCGTTGCCCCACCGGGGATGGATCTTGCGGTGCATGCGCGCAATGTACCGGGCGAAGGGGTGGGCCCGGGTTTTTAGGGCGGTCTGGTTGCCTACCTTCACCTCGGGGAGGTAATTCTCCAGAGCGGCCTTGACCCTGGCCCAACGCTTGTTCGTCTTGGCCCCCCTGGACCCGCGGCGGGCGTGGCGCTTCTTCCACTCGGCGGCCCACTGCTTCCCGAAGATCTTATGGGCGTCCTGGGGTTTGAGACGTAGCTTCAGCCGCTTGCGAAACTGCTGCGACTTCTGAAAACGCTGGGACAAAAGACGCGGCGTAGATCGGAGGGGCAGGGGTTTTCGCAACCCACCGGGCGCCCGCCGGATGGGCTCGGGCCGCAGGATCTTCTGATCCTGGTTGCGCTGCCGATTTCGCATGGTCAACAGGGTCGCTCGCTGGGGCTTCTGCTCGGGCTGCGCCTTCTTCCGGGACACCTTGCGCGCCCGGGGTAAAGGACCCTTGCGCACCGCACCCTTACGCTCCTGCACAGCCTTACGGGGGATGCGGGCCGCCGTCCGGGTATCGGGCGTCAGGGATCCGATGCGTTTCTTCGGCTTCGGGCTGAGCTGGGTCTTGTTGTAGTGCTTGTCCAGGTTGGTGTGCCGGGCCCGGGTTTGCTTCTTCACGTTGCGGCTCTTGGCCGCCAGGAATTTGGCGTCCGGAGGCGGCGTCTCCTGCTTCTTCCAGTCCTGGTCCACCATCTTCATCCGGAGGACCTTGTGTTTGAGGGGTTTTTGCTTCTTTTTCTTTTTCTTCGCCTTGGGTCTGGCCATGGGGCGCGGCCGGGCCTTGGGGCGCCGTAGGCGCAGGCGGGGACGCAGCCGTTTGGGCTTCGGCGTTACCTGGGCCAGCAACTTCTTGGGATCCGGCTTGGGTGCCTTCGGCCGCAGCCGTATGGGCCGCTTCGGCGGACGCTCAACCACCTTGGAGTCCGAAGGCCTGGGCCGGGGCAGCGATGGCTGAGCTTCGCTCGTTACCGTCAGCTCCACTCCCCGCTTCACCGACCTGGTGGGCGCCATGGGTCGCTGCAGCCACTCGGAGAACAGAGGCCAGAAAACCCCCACGTGCAGCAGCAACGACACCGCCACGCCCACAGCGATGACTTTCCAGCGGATCCGCCCAGCGGGCGCCGGCTCTTGGGTGGAATCAGGTACCACGTCTACATTCTACGGGATCAACCGCAACGGGCAAGCCCCCCAATAGAGGTTTCCTGCCCGGAAGATCGTGGCTAGACTCGGCGGTACACGCCCACCACCACGCCGAGCAGATCCAGGGAGGAGCCGTCGTCGGGGCGAACAATGATGGGAGACATGGTGTCGTTGGCGGGCTGCAGACGGACGCCGCCCTTCTCTGGGAAGTAGCGCTTCACCGTGGCCTCCTCGTCCACCATGGCCACCACGATGTCCCCGCGCTCCGCCGTGCGCTGCTGCTTCACAAAGACGATATCTCCGTCGAGGATACCGTCCTCGATCATGGACTCACCCTTGACCCGTAGGCCAAAGATGTTCTCCCCGGAACCCACCAGGTACCGATCCACCTTGAGGGTCTCTTCGAGATGCTCCACCGCCAGGATCGGCTGGCCCGCGGCCACCCGCCCCAACAGGGGTACCGATACCGGCGGGGGCGAGCTCTCTACGGGCCGTAGGGTTCGGGACTTGAGATCCTCCCGCACAATATG
This sequence comes from Deltaproteobacteria bacterium, assembly GCA_029938605.1. Classification (GTDB taxonomy): domain Bacteria; phylum Myxococcota_A; class Polyangia; order HGW-17; family JAJRWW01; genus JAJRWW01. Next base: position 2,592 of record JAOZUO010000280.1, read on the forward strand.
GCCCTTGCGCTCGAGGGCCTTCAGATGGTCATTCACTCCGTTGGTGGAGCGGATGCCCATGTTCTGGCCGATCTCGCGCATGGTGGGTGGATATCCCCTCTCCTCGATGGATTGGGTGATGAAGTTGAGCACCTGCCGCTGTCGCTTGGTCAATGGCTCCACAGGGGTCCTCCTAGATCTAAACACTTAATCAGTGTACTGAACATACGACGAGTGTCAAGCCAGTGGTTGACTCCGTGCCCTGACATACCCATAATCCCTCTGCCAACCCTCTAATTCGCAAGGAGACGACCATGCGTTCCATCCACCGATTGTTGGTCCCAGGGCTGCCCTTGATCTGCGCGGCGGCGATGCTGGCGGGCTGTACGCCGCCCGACCCTTGGAAATTCGCCAACAAGATCGATCTGACCTCGCCCAAGGGCGAACCCAAAATCACCAAGGTAGTGGACCTCGGCTCAGTGCCCCTGATTCTGAATAAACCGCTCCGCAAGGGGCCCTCCGACGGCGTAGCCGTGGCGGGCGAGCTCCTGGTCATTCGCGGCACGAACCTGGGTAAGCTGCCCCAGGTGAACTTCGGCACCAAGGCCATGTCCATCCTGGCTCGCACCGAGGAGGGCGGCATCGTGGTGCGCGCGCCGTCGGGGACGACTCCGGGCAAGCTGGATATCACCGTCAGCCACGGCAGGGGCGCGGCCTCCTATCCCATGGAGCTCCGACGCTACGGCCTGGCCATTATTCCCGGCCTCCCGGGCGTACAGATCCTGAAGGTGGGGGCCAAAGACATCCAGGTCATGCCCAAACCCCTCATCGCCACGGCTCCGGGCTTCGTGGAGCTCGACCGCTACGGCACGGTGGCCTACGTCACCACGGGCGGCAAAGCCCCCCGGCTCCTGGTCATCGACCTCGCGGAGGCGGGCGGGCCCAAGGAGATCACCCAACGCAAAGTCGGTCAATGGAAGGTCCTGGGCTTGTCGGTGGCGTCGGAGGCTAAGATGGCCGCCGTGCTGCACGAAAAGGCCATCGTCATGTTCGACCTGGAGGATCCCCGCGATCCCATGCGGTATAACCCCGCGCGCTTCCCTCCGGGGGTGCTCAAGGCCGGCGTAGTGGACGTACAGCTCTCTCCTGACGGTAAGACCCTGGCGGTGTTGGTGAAGAAAAAGAACTCCGTGGTTCTCTTCGACGTGTCGGACCCCAACCAGGTCCGCAACACGTCCTTCATCTCCTTGCTGCCCGAGGCCAAGGAGCCCCTGGTCCGGTCCATGCACTTCACCTCCGAGGGCAACTCCAGTTATCAGCAGGTGCTCTGGGTGGCCACCGGCGACACACCCCGCAGCCAACTGGTGGGCAAGCACCCACCCCGGCTGTTCAAGTACCAGGTGATCTCCGCCGTGGACAAGACCGTGCTGCCCTCGCTCAAAAAGATGACCTCCCTGACCATGCCGGGTCGACGCACCCCCGCTACGGTGCGCACCTCCTTCGCCGTGGCCCAGGCGGCCTCGGCCTCGGTCATCCGGCGGGAGCCCAGCAAGATGACCTTCTTCGTCTCCATGATGCATCCGGATATGTTCTTGCTGGGCTCCCGCCGGCTGACCACTCCCACGGGACTGCAGCGCGGCGCAGAGCTCCTGCGGCGCCTGGGTAAATTCGGAACCATCCTGAAGCTGAACCACCGCGCCGAGGGCGCGCCATTCCATCAGGAGGCGGCCCTTTATACCTCCCTGCAGATCACGGGAGACGGCAAGCTGTTGCTAGCCGCGGGCTGCAAGCCCGAGGTGACGGTCGATCCGCCCAAGGTAGAGCTGCCCTGCGGCCTCCTGGTAAAACCCATTGAGCAGGGCACGTTCAAGCTGCACACCGTGGGCAAGCTTCCCCTCGGGAGCTTCGTCCCGCCCTTCAAGCTGGGCATCGTCCGCGTGCAGCCGTAGCTGCAGCCGCAGCTGTAGCCGTGGCTGGCTACCCCTCCCCTCTCGTGCCATACTGACACCATGAAACGCCTGCTGATTCTAGTACCACGACCCGGAAGTCTGTTCCGGGTTTCGACGGCTCCGAACGCCGATGGCTTCGTTGCTCCTCAGTTGAGTACTTCCGGTACGCGCCCTCGTCGCGCCTTGCCCTCGTCGCTCGGCCCTCGCCGAAAACCCGAAACGCTTTTCCGGGTCGTGGTACTAGGGGCCGTGCTTCTGTTTGCGCCCGGCGCCACGGGACAACCCGCTCCCCCGGCCCCAACGTCCGTTCAAGGGCCCATGCTGCACGAGTACGTTCCCGATGAGGCGGACCTCAAGGCCCTGCTGGATTTCGCGCGGAAGACCGGCGCGGGCAAGCTCCCGCCGGGGTTCAAGCAGCACGGGGAGCAGCTCCCGCAACCGAAGGACGGGCTGGATCCCCGTCCCCGGGAGCCCACCATCAGTCGCATGGATCGGAGCACCCGAAGGAGCCGCAAAGCCCGCCCCGATCGGGACACGCGCCACGAAGGCACCCTCCATTACCAGGTGGTCTTCGACCCTTCCGTGGTTCCCTTTAAGCGGGTGTCCTCCCTGGACGCCGTGAACAGTCGTTTTGAGCTCGAGAGCACCAACGCCCGCTACGTGAAGGTCGCCCTTCAACCCGTGAAGAACGCCCCGGACCGCACCTTCTTCTGGGGATCGGTCCTGGTGCGCACCCGCCGGGGGGTCCGACTACCGCTGCCTTCGGTGGCACCGGATATGGTGATCCACGGCTACCGCACCGTACCCGCGGGCATCCACATGACCTTCTCCAAGGACGGCGCAGACAACTTCGCCGTCACCGCGGCCCGGTCTCGGAGGAAGGTCCGGCTGCGCTTCCTGGTGTCGGCACCCAACCGGTACTTCAACCATGCGGTGCCGCCGGGGCTCTCCCTCGCGAACGTACCCGCTGCCCGGCGTCCCCGTGTGCCCACCGCGGTGGCCCAGGTGGCCAGACGCATGCACCGCAGGCTGGGCATCTCGCGCACCGAGCCTCTGGACAAGATCCTCAACAAGCTCGTGGCTCACTTCCGCGCCTTCGAGGAGGGGGCCTTGGCGGTGAACACGGGCAACACCTATGAGGACCTCACCGTCAGCCAGCGCGGAGTCTGCCGTCATCGCTCCTACGCCTTCGTGATCACCGCCCTGGCCCTCGGACTGCCCGCCCGCTACCTGACCAATGAGGCCCACGCCTTTGTGGAGGTATGGGTACCCCGCACAGGATGGATCCGCATCGACCTCGGCGGCGCCGCCAGCGAGCTCAACGTCTCGGGCGCCAAAAATCGCACCGTGCACCGTCCCCTGGCCGATCCCTTCCCCAAGCCTCCCCAGTACAGCCAGAACTACTCGCGTCTCAACGGAGCGGTCACGGGACTCTCGCCCAGGCAACGTCGGGGAGCCCAACCCCGCTCCGGACACGGCGCCACCCGTCGTCTCGGGAAGCCCGGGACCAACCAAGGTCCCGGAGCCCAACCCGGTACCCCCACCCGTCGGGCGACCACACCAGGCGTGGTGGTTAGCCTCGCCGTCTCCACGGCGCACACCTCCGGCCTCCGCGGCGACCCCATGACCATCCGAGGCAGCATCACTGACGCCCGGGGCGTACCCCTGGTCGGCCGCCCGGTGGAGATCCTACTCCGCAAACCGGGCAGCAAGGATCTGATCATCCTCGGCGAGACCGTCAGCACCACCGGAGGCCACTACAAGCTGGTAACCACCATCCCCTTGGCAGCCGCCGTAGGCACCTACCAAGTAGTAGCCTACTCCCCCGCCGACAAAAAACACCAATCCAGCTGGAGCGAATAAGCTGAGAGGCTGAGAGGCTGAGAGGCTGAGAGGCTGAGAGGCTGAGAGGCTGAGA
>JAOZUO010000141.1 GCA_029938605.1 Deltaproteobacteria bacterium
CCTAGGCCCTTGCGTTGTGTAACGCCTTGAAATGTCATATGCAAATTAGCGGGAAATTTGGTGGCTCGTTTCTTGTTTACGCGGATATGAGCACCAAGAGATAATACTTCTCTCCCCTCAATGAAATCAGAAACTGATTTCTGCGTGCTGCTCTCCCGAGCGCTACGGTACGGTGAGGACTACGTTTCCTTTTTTGTGTCCCTTGTCGACGTATCTGTGGGCTTCGACAATGTCTTTCATGGGAAAGCGTTTGTCGATGACTGCGATGAGCTTTTCTTCCTCGATGAGCGTTTTGAGGAAGCGTAGATTTTCGGGGTTTGAGTCGCTTCTCTTTGAGGACTTGATCACGTTGAGATATTGTCCTCCTTTTTGTAGGAGCTTTTTGCGTCGTTCAGACGGCATTTTGTCCACAGCGTCGACAATGACGTCGTAGGTCTCGGTGCTTTGGGTGAACTCCTGGTGCGTGTAGTCGAGTACTTTGTCCGCGCCCAGGGACCGCACCATTTCGATATTGGTGGTGCTGCAAACTCCGGTTACGGTGGCTCCAAAGACCTTGGCAAGCTGTACGGCGTAGGTCCCTACACTTCCTGAGGCGCCGTAGATCAAGACGCTTTGTCCTGTCTGAATGTCGGCTTGTCGGAGGAGAGACAATGCGGTGATGCCTCCGCCCGGAACGGCGGTGGCTTCTTCGAATGTCATGTTGGTGGGTTTGATCGCCAGCACCCCGTCTTCAGGCAGACATTTGTACTCGGCGTACGCGCCGAAACCGAAACCGACAAATGAAAAAATGGGATCATCCTCCGTGAATAGCGTCACGTTTTTGCCCACTGCTTCAATGACCCCTGCGAGCTCCATGCCCAGGATGGCCTTTCTGGGTTTTGTAAGACCCAGGAACAATCGAGCGAAGAGCCATCCCGCGCGAGGGACCTTGAACGCTCGAATTCTCGTATCTCCCACGTGAACCGTGGTCGCATGGACCTTGACCAGGACTTCATTGTCCTTGGGCGTAGGTTTTGCGACCTCCGTTAGCTGAAGCACTTCCGGCGGTCCGTACTTGGAGCACACAATCGCTTTCATGAGGCGAAGCATAGGGGAGGCGAGGTAGGGGGGCAATGGGGAAAGGGGTCTTGCGAATGGGGGGGAGTCCCTGGTAAATAAATGGGGCCGCGTAACCGACACCCCGCAGGCAGACGCCGCGGGGCGGGGGCGAAGCGGGTACGCATCGGACGAATAGCGGAGGCAGTAATGGCAATGGCAGACGATAAGAGTAAACGGGATCTGCGGCAGGAGACCATGTCGGGGATCCCTTTGAAGCCTGTTTATGGGCCTTCTGATATGGAGGGCTGGGACCCTGGGGTGCAGTTGGCTGAGCCTGGGGCGTTTCCTTATACGCGGGGGCCGCACAAGGACATGTACCTGGGGCGGCGCTGGACCATGCGTATGTTCGCGGGGTTTGGTACGCCGGAGGATACGAACGGGCGGTTCAAGTTTCTGTTGGACCAGGGGCAGACGGGGCTCTCGACGGCTTTTGATATGCCGACCCTCATGGGGTACGACCCCGACCATGAGATGTGTTTGGGCGAGGTGGGCAAGGAGGGGGTGTCGGTGGCGTGTCTGAACGACATGCGGCGGCTCTTTGACGGTATCCCGTTGGACAAGGTGTCCACCTCCATGACCATCAACGCGCCGGCCATTGTGCTGTTGGCGTTCTACATCGCGGTGGCCAAGGAGCAGGGGGTGTCGCCGGACCAACTGCGGGGCACGACGCAAAACGATATGCTCAAGGAGTTCATCGCCCAGAAGGAATGGATTTCGCCGGTGAAGCCCTCCATGCGCATCATCGCCGATATGCTGGGGTACTGCGCCGAGCATCTGCCCAAGTGGAACACCATCTCCATCAGCGGCTACCATATCCGCGAGGCCGGGGCCACGGCGGTGGAGGAGCTGGCCTTCACCCTCGCCGACGGGTTGGGCTATGTGCAGCTCGGCTTGGACCAGGGGCTGGACGTGGACGACTTCGCGCCCCGGCTGAGCTTCTTTTTTGACGTACACAACGACTTCTTCGAGGAGATCGCCAAGCTGCGCGCGGCTCGTCGCATCTGGGCCCGGGCCCTCAAGGAGCGGTTCGGTGCCAAGGATCCGCGCTCTTGGCTCCTGCGCACCCACTGTCAGACCGCGGGGGTGTCCCTGACCGCCCAGCAGCCGTACAACAACATCGTGCGCACGGCCCTGCAGGGGCTGTCGGCGGTTCTGGGGGGGACCCAGTCCCTGCACACCAACTCCTATGACGAGACCTTCGCCCTGCCCACCGAGGAGGCGGCAACCATCGCCCTGCGCACCCAGCAGCTCATCGCCGACGAGAGCGGCGTGGCCAACGTGGTGGATCCCCTGGCGGGCTCTTACTTCATCGAGACCCTGACCGATCAGATGGAGGAGGCCGCCATGAAGATCATCAACAAGATTGATGACATGGGCGGCATTGTATCGGCCGTGGAGGCGGGCTACCCGCAGAAGGAGATCGCCCACTCGGCCTTCCGGTATCAAAAAGAGGTGGAGGCCCAGCAGCGGGTCATCGTGGGTCTGAACCGGTATACCACCGGCGAGGAGGTCCCCATCCCGACGCTGAAGATCCACCAGGAGGTGGAGGACAAGCAGGTGGCTCAGATCACCGAGCTCAAACGCTCCCGGGATGGTGCAAAGCACGCCGCGGCCATGCAGGATGTGCGGGCCGCTTGCGGTAGCGGCGACAACCTGTTCCCTCCCATCATCGTCGCGGCCGAGGCCGACGCCACGGTGGGCGAGATCTGTGACATTTTCCGTGAGGAGTTCGGGGTCTATCGGGATCCGGCCTATCTGTAATATCTGTAGTATCGGCGGTAATATCTGTAGTATCGGCGGTTTGCCGGCCTTGCGTCCGGACCAATCGTGGTTATTGATTACCCGTCTAGTAGATTTAGAGGCCAAACGTGCAACGTGTGAGGTGATTCATGGCCTGGGAATACAATGAAAAGGTCAAAGAGCTATACCGAAACCCCAAGAATGTTGGGGAGATCGAGGACGCCAACGCCGTGGGTGAGGTGGGCTCCATCGTCTGCGGTGACGCGCTCAAGTTGAGCCTGAAGATCGACGAGGACACGGAGACCATCACGGACGCCAAGTTCCAGACCTTCGGTTGTGGGAGCGCCATCGCCTCCTCCACGGCGCTCACCCAGATGGTCATCGGCAAGACCGTGGAGCAGGCGGCCCAAATCAAGAACCAGGACATCGTGGATTTCCTGGGCGGGCTGCCGGCGGAGAAGATGCACTGCTCGGTCATGGGGCAGGAGGCCCTGGAGTCGGCCATCGCCGACTTTCGCGGGCTCAAGGTGGTGCACGAGGAGGAGGACCCGGACACGGCCATCGTGTGTCACTGCTTCGGCGTGTCGAACAAGAAGATCGAGAATACGATTCTGGAAAACGGCCTGCGGACGCTGGAGGAGATCACGAACTACACCAAGGCCGGCGGTGGGTGTGGTAGCTGCATCGACGAGATCGAGCAGATCCTCGAAGAGACCCTCGCCAAGCAGGACGCCGAGCCGCCGCTTCGCCTGCCGGACAAGCCCAAGAAGCTCACCACCCTGCAGAAGATCAAGCTCATCGAGGAGACCATTGAGAAAGAGATCCGGCCGCTGCTCATCAAGGATGGCGGCGATCTGGAGCTCATCGACGTGGAGGGAAACCGCGTGGTCATCGAGTTCAAGGGGCGGTGCTTGGGGTGTCAGGCGGTGACCTACACCCTGTCGGGAGTGCAGGACAAGCTGCGAGAGATGGTCTCGCCAGACCTCGAAGTCACCACAGGAAACGATTGATGAAGACTGTATACCTGGACAACAACGCCACCACCCAGGTGGCCCCAGAGGCCGTGGAGGCCATGCTGCCTTTCCTCAGGGAGCACTATGGCAACCCGTCATCCATGCACTCCTTCGGTGGTCGGGTGGGCAAGGCGGTGGAGGAGGCCCGGGAGTTGGTGGCCGAGCTGCTGGGCGCCGAGCAGCCCAGCGAGATCGTCTTCACCTCGTGCGGCACAGAGGCTGACTCCACGGCCATCTGGTCGGCGTTAAACACCGAGACCAAGAAAAACCACATCATCACCACCCGGGTAGAGCACCCGGCGGTGCGGTCCCTGGCGCTGCATCTCAAGCGCAAGGGCTACCAGGTCACTGAGCTGCCGGTGCACTCGGACGGGCTCTTGGACCCCCGGGATGTGGAACGCGCCATCACGAAGAAGACGGCCATCATCTCCATCATGTCGGCCAATAACGAGACGGGCGTGCTCTTCCCCATCGCGGAGATAGGGGCCATCGCCGCCAGCTACGGCGTGAAGTTCCACACCGACGCGGTGCAGATCGTGGGCAAGGAGCCCCTGAACGTTCAGGACCTGAACGTGAACTTCCTGGCCCTGTCCGGGCACAAGATCCATGCCCCCAAGGGCATCGGCGCGCTGTACGTCAAGCGGGGTACGCGGTTTCGGCCTTTCCTCATCGGCGGCCACCAGGAGCGTGGACGACGGGGGGGCACCGAGGGTGTGCCGAACATCGTGGCCCTGGGCAAGGCGGCCCAGATGGCCCTGGCCCACCTGGACGACGAGCAGACCCGTGTTCGGGGAATGCGGGATCGGCTGGAGAAGGGGCTGCTCGCAGCCATTCCCAGCTCCAAGGTCAACGGCCACGGTGAAAAGCGGCTGCCCAACACGAGCAACATCAGCTTCGAGCATGTGGAGGGTGAGGCCATCCTCCTGATGATGAGCGACCTCGGCATGGCGGCCTCATCGGGGTCGGCCTGCACCTCGGGTTCCTTGGAGCCCTCCCATGTGCTGCGTGCCATGGGCGTGCCCTACACCTTCGCCCACGGGTCCATCCGCTTCTCCCTGTCGCGGTACAACACCGACGCCGAAGTGGACTACGTGCTCGAGCACATGCCCCCCATCATCGCCCGCCTGCGCGAGATCAGTCCTTTCTGGAAGGACTGAGCCCAGGGGTCAGCGTAGGAGTCAGCGCAGGGGTCAGCGTAGGGCCAGCATGGCCTCCACGGCCTCGCGCTTTTGCGGGCCCGCGAGGAGCTCCACCAGTTGCAGGGACCAGTCCAGGGCCGTGCCGGCGCCGCGGCTGGTGACCACCTTGCCGTCCACCACCACCGCGTCCTCCCGGTAGGCCTTGGCGTGTGTCAGGGTATCGGCCACCACCGGGTGGGAGGTGAGCTCGATCTTGTCGACGATGCCCGCCGCGTCCAGCACTCGGGGCGCCGCGCAGATGGCGGCTACCCACTGGCCGGACTCGTAGCGCTGCCGGATGAGCGCCAGCAGGGGCTCTTCGGTACGTAGCCGTTCGGTGTTTGGGATGCCGCCGGGAATGGCCAGCAGATCGAAGGGCTGGTCCATGACCTCGGCGAGTCCGGCGTCCGGTAGGATCACGACGCCGTTGGACCCCTTGATTGGATCGGTGCCGTCCACGCCCGCGGCTACGACTTCGAAGCCGGCTCGGCGCATGACGTCGATGAGGGTCACGGCCTCCATCTCCTCGACGCCCGGAGACAGGGGGACCAGCACGCGAATGGCATCACTCATGGTCGATCTCCTTGAAGCTGGTGTTGTGGGGGAGCTGGTGTTGTGGCGGAGCTTTGTAGATGTCGTCTAGATGTCGTCGGCCGCGGCGCCGCCACCACGCATGCCCCTGGCCATCACCCGCCGAGGCGGGGGCCGAGGGGAGGTCCTCATGGTTGAGGTCATGGACGAGTCGCTGGACATGGAGCGTCGTCGTCGTCGTCGACGCCGTCGTCTGCTGGAGGTCGGGGTTTCGGTGATCTGGATGCCCCGCATGGCATCAGGAGGCGGAGCCTGGCCTGCCTTGAAGAGGCTGGCCTGCATGGTCTTGTCCTGGACGGGGATGACTGTAACTTCCTGGGGGGTGTACCCCTTGGCGGTCACTTTCACCTGGACGGGGTCCTCGCCGCGCTTGATCTTCACCACGCGCTTGGTTTTGCCCTTGTCCGCTGTGTGCTCCTTGTCGCCCAGGAAGAGCTGCGCGCTCGCGGGAGTGATGTAGAAGGTCAGCGTAATCTCGTTGCTCAGCGGGACCATGGGCGGCGCCGTGGCCACGGCGTCGGTCATGGGCGCTGCGGCCATGGCCGACTGAGTCCCCTTGTCGGACTTCTGGCTCTTGTTGAGCACCATGTAGCCGAAGACACCGGCGCCCACGATGGCGATGATGCCCACCACAGCCAGGACGATGGCCAAGGAGTTCGACCGCTGCGGCGGCGGCATGGTGGAGGCGTCGAGCATCTGGGAGGCGCTGCCGGTGAGCGTGCCGGGTTGCGTGCCGGGTTGCGTATAGGGGTTGGCGCTTGGATCCGTGAGCACCTTGTGGGCCACGCCGGCGCTGAAGGTGGCCTGCTGTCCATCGTAGATGCGCTCGAGGTCGTCTCCCAGGGCGCGAGCCGAGGCGTAGCGCTCGTTTTTGTCCTTGGACAACGCCTTGGCAATCACCTCGGGCAGCCCATCGGGCAGGCCGGGCACCAGATCGGTGATGGGCTCGGGCTCCTCGTAGCACACCTTGAACATGGCCGTGGGCACCGAGGGCGCATAGAATGCCAGCCTGCCGGTGAGCATCTCGTAGATGATGGCTCCCAGGGCGAAGATGTCCGTGCGGGTGTCGACCTCCTGGTTCTTCCCCTCGGCCTGCTCCGGCGACATGTAGTAGGGCGTGCCCATCACTGCGTTGGTGCGGGTGACGATGCTGCCCGACTGCTTCATTTTGGAGATGCCGAAGTCCAGGAGCTTGACGTAGTCGTTCCTGCGACCGCGTTTGCAAAGGAAGATGTTCTGGGGCTTCATGTCGCGATGGACGATGCCCGCGGCGTGGGCTGCCTCCATGGCGTCCACGATCTCAGCGATGACGGGGTAGGCGGTCTGGAAGGTGAAGGCGCCCCGGTTGGCGATCCAATCGGCCAGGTCCTCGCCTTCCAGCTTCTCCATTACGATGTAGGGGATGCCCTCTTCGGTGCGGTCGAAGTCCACCACGTCGACGATGTTCGGGTGGCCAAGCTGGCCGGCGATTTCGGCCTCGCGCTTGAATCGCTGGAAGACCTCTTCGTTCTCGGCGAAGGCCGGGTCCAGCAGCTTGAGCGCGAAGAGCCGCCCCATGCGCACATGCTCGGCTTCGAAGATGGTGCCCATGCCGCCGGCACCGATCTGCTGGGTGATCCGATAGGTCTCGGCGATGATTCGGTTCTGAAAACTACTCTGTAAGTCAATGGTCACGGCTGCGTCCCTCTAGGTCCCTCTGGGCCATCTTGCCACAATGGGCAATTTTCGTCCATGGACCCTAAGTACTGGGCAGACAATAGGAACTGCTCAGATTGTAGCGCAGGATACAGGTCCCGTCATGGCGTATTTTCGCGACATTCGCGGTTTTCTCGGCCCAGGAGCCAGAGCTTGAGCCGGAGAAACAGCAGGAATAAGGCGAGGACCATCACCAGCCCGGTGGGCAGGGCGCCCGAGCCGCTGGTGACGTCGGCCGAGCAATTACATCCCTTGTTTCGACCCTTGGGAGCAGGGAAGGGGCCAGCCAGGGATTCCCCGCGTTTCATGGAGGCGACTTGCTTCTTGCTGGGCTTGCGAGGCTTTCCCTTGGAGGAAGGGGCGGCCTTGATCACGGTCTTGACCACCGCGGGGGGCCAGATGGACAGCGCCCGGAGGGCCTCTGCTCGCACCAGGTAACAGGGGGATCGTCGAGCCTGCTGCAGGATCGGGATCACCCACCGACCGCGGGTGGAGGCGATGGAGGAGACCAGATCTCCCTTGGCCGAGGTGTTGGGGCCGTGCTCCAAGACCTTGGTTATTTGGCGCGTGGCCTCGCGGCGCCGGCTGGGATCGATCATCGCGATGGCCAGCAGGATGCGCGCGTGGGCCACGGGATGCGCCACCTTCGAGGTCTGGGTGAGCAGCGTTTGCAGGGTGCCGTAGTTGCTCAGGAGGCGGAGGCGCCCGGCGGCCAGGGCAGCGTAGGAGTAAACCGCCAGGTGGTCGTCCCCCAGCATCCGAAGGATGGAAGGAGTGGCGAGGCGATCCCGGTACAGGCCCAGACTTTGTACGGCACGTAGCCGCACCTGGGGGTCCCGGTGAAGGGTCAGCCGCAACATGCGCGAGAAACCCTTGCGCTGGCCCCGGGGGCGTAGTCGGGCAAAGGCCAGGGCGCCCTCTTGAGCCACCTGGGCTGACCGTCGCACGGTCATCAGCAGGGCGAGCTGTTTGGCCAGGGGCTTCACCGGCCGTCGGTCCAGGAGGCTGATCTCCCCCACGGCTTCGGCGGCGGCGGCCACCACGCGTGGATCCGTGGAGCGGAGAAGCCGGCTGACCACAGGCAAGGCCGTGATCGCCCGAATGCGCCCCAGGGCCCGGACATAGGCCGCGCGCACCCGGCCGTGCTCGGTCCTGAGCCGGGCCAGCAAAACGCCCACTGCCTGGTGCGCCGCCAGACGTCCGAGGGCCCTGGCGCAGGCCAGGCGGAGGCTGGGGTGGGGATGAGCCAGGAGAAGCGCGAGCTGGGGGATGGCCTCGCGCATGCCGGCGAGCCCCACGGCCCGGGCGGCTGGAATGCGCACGTCGTTGCTGGCCGAAGCCAACAGCTCCAGGAGTCTTTTCACCGGGAGACGTCCGCCGAGGTGACCGATGGCCTGGGCAGCTTCCGCCGCCAGGCGCGCGTCGGTCGTGCGCGCCAGCAGTTGCAGCAGCGGGGGCATTCCGGCCAGCGAGTCCAGGTGGGCGAGTCCCCGCACCAGGGCCAGCGCCACTGACGGCTGCGCCTTGGGCAGCAGCTTCAACAGATCGGGAATGGCCTTGTGGGCCCGGAGCTTGGTCAGGCTCTCCACGGCGGCGCGCTGCACCGCGGCGGAGGGGTCGGTAAGTAGGCGCCGCAGAGGACCGATGGCCAGGCGAGATCCCAGGTGTCCCAGGGCCGTGGTGGCGTTCAGCCGCTCACCGGCGTCCTTGCTGCGTAAAAAGCGCCCGATGGTGTAGACGTCGACGGGCTCACCGAGGTACCCCAGGGCGGTGATCCCCGCCGCGCGTAGGGCCGGGTCTCGCCGGTAGATCAGCCCCACCAGGAAGCTTCGGGTGGGTTTGTGCTTGAGACGCCCCAGGGCGATGGCCAACTGGACCAGCACATTGGGTACACGCTCCCGGGGCACGCGATCCACCAGGGCGATGGCCGCCTCCTTGTTGCCAAGCATGCCCAGGGCGTAGGCGGCGTTTCTACGGACCAGGGGATCGCGGTCTCGTAGCAGCTTGCGGAGCCGCTTGTAGGCCGCCATGATGCGGAGGCGACCCGCCTGCCAGGCGGCGTCAGCCCGGAGCTGGGAGTCGGGGTTGGCCAGCTGCCCCAGGATGCGGTAGCGCTGCTTTCGTTCGGCGGGCGGAGCGCGGTGCAGCAAAGGCTTGAGCTTGAGGCCGCTCGGGGGCTTGGTGCGCTGTGCCGCCGGCCCAGACCGTGCTGCCTGGGTGGACCGGGTTCGGGCCGAGCGTATGGGCGGCGCGGCGGCCACTGGTCCGAGCAACCACAGGATGAGTAGCTGGGAGAACATTGGGTTCAGCGGGCTCGACTCAGTTCAAAAGATCCAACCAGTTACAGCTCGCGTCCAAAGTTTCGTTGAGCAGGGCTGGGCAATCCTTCCCCAGGGGCGCCTCGCTGCAGTCCAGGTCCGAAGAGGTGTCGAGCTCCCGAAAGCACTCCACGCACCAGTCAAAGTCTTGGCGCACTTCGGGCAGCAGGTCGTCGAGGTTCGTGGCACATTCAGTGGCCCAGGCGTCCACGGTCGGGCAGAACGTCCCGCCGTAGAGTTCGGCGAAGGAGTTGAACTCCTCGCAGGGGCCGACCTTCTCCACGCAGGCACCGGCCAGGGGTGTGGCGGCCAGGATCGTGGTGGCGACCAACGCCAGGAGGATTTTTTTAGCATTCATCATATGAACTCGTCGCGGCTCAGTCATAGGGGGAGCGACCGTTTAGGGTAGGGCCCTTACCAGTCGCACTTCTCTTCGCCTTCGATACCGATCAGCTCCTCCATGAGCGCGATGCAAGACCACCCCGCCTCCGGGCAATCGGAGCAGTCGCCCACGAGGGCCTTCTGCTGCAGGCAGACCGAGCAGTTGAGCAGGAGCTCCTGGCTGACCGTATCGAGCATCTCGAAGTTGTCCTCGCAATCGAAGTATGGGGCGCAGTTGTAGTAGCACTCGTACAGGAAATCATCGAAGTTCGAGCACGTGGTCTGTTCGTCATCGGCGACGCATCCCAAAGCCCCGCCGCAGCTCAGCACGAGCACAGCAGCCAGCAACGAAATCCATCGACGGTCCACGAGGATCCTCCCTGTAGGTGCCCGATAGCAGACGCCCGGGGAGTATGTACACACCGAAAGGGCAAAAGCAACCGACACCCGAAGAGCCGACCGTACCTCAACCGAACCCTACCGAAACAGATCCTCGGCGGTCACGACCTGTTGCACGAGATCGGCGGACCACGCGTTGGGCTTGAGTCCGTGAGGGGTTACCAATGCGACCATGATGTCCTTGCGTGACTTGGAGCGCTTCGAAAATACCGCTATCTTCCGTTTCACCGCATCCGCGAATGCCCGATCCGCCGTGAAGGACTGGCTCCGATACTTCAGCTCGCATAGCGTGACGATCCCGTCGGCACGATCGAATAGGAGATCAATCTGGGCCCCACGTTCGGCGCTCGAATTTTTCCAAGGGACGTAGCGCCAGGTTCCCGACTCCGTCGCAATGCCGGCCAGGCCCAGGGCGTCGCGGATCTGGCCGGCATGTTTGAGGCACACGCCCTCGAAGGCGTAGCCAGCCCAGGCACGATAGCCCGGTGTCCGAGATTTCAGGTTCCAGTAGCCGAGCGTATCATCCCGCAGAATTCGCTGCGGAGCGGGTTCGATCCATTTTAGGTAGAACCAGCAGTATTCATCGATCAAGCGATACGTCGTGCCTTTGCGAGATTTTCCATAGGGCGTGCTTGCCGTAATGAAACCGGACTCCTCGAGTTCCCGCAGGCGGCGTCCCACATGACCACCTGAGCTGATTCCCAAGGCATTGAGCAGCTCGTTTCGGAGTAGCCCTTCACGTTTGCTGGCGATGGCCCGCAGGATACGTTCATTCTCCGCGGCATTGGTGAACAGAGAGCTCAACAGTCGTCCAAATTCGTCGGTCAAGATTCCGTCGGATGAAAAGCAGGTGGCGGCGATGGACTGGGCAGCCGAATAACCACCATCCACCTGCATCAGATAGTAGGGGACGCCTCCCAACGCCAAATACAGCTCCAGGACCTGATGCTCTGAATACTGCACACCGCGCGCTGCGAGGAATTCACGTGTTTCGATCAATGTAAAAGGTTCGAGTCGAATGCGTTGGGTGATACGATTGTGCAGCCCTCCCTTGGCGTGTACAAGTTGGTCGAGCATCCAAGAGGCGGCGCTCCCACACACCACCAGCCGTACCTGTGGTAGGCGTGACAGTCGGGTATTCCAGTAGTGATCGAGCGCCTGCATCAGACGCGATCTGGGAGTCGCCAGCCAGGGGAGCTCATCCAAGAAAATCACCACTGGGCCGGCCGGGTGATTCTCCAACCACCGCTCGAGCACGTCGCACAGCAACTCCAGAGCTCCGTCCCATGAGGTCATCCGCGGAAGTGGCGCTCCCTCATAGAATCGCCGCGACATTTCCAGGTTGAAGTGATGGAGTTGTCTCTCGATGGGGGCATCCTTTTCACCGGTAACCGTGAACATCAGCTCGGCGCGTGGTCCGAGATAGTGCCGAATGAGGTGAGTTTTGCCAACCCGCCGTCGTCCATAAAGCACAAGAAACTCAGGATGTTCCGACAGAATCAATCGATCAAGGAGCTTCTTTTCTCGAATACGGCCTGTAACCGTCATGGATTTGGTCATGGTTATTTAATATAGGTGACCAAATCTCGTTGGTCAATGTGGATTTGGTCAAGGTTATTTAATATAGGTGACCAAATCTCGTCCGCCCCCGTTGAACCAACCCCGAGCCCTCGGATCAGCAGTCTTGCGAGCCGGGCGCCTCGACGCCCTGCACAGACGAACGTATCTCCGAGCGGGCCTTGAGCTCCCAGGCGCTTGAGGTTGCGAAGGCGCAAGGTCCAACAGAGTGGTTTGGCAAAGTGGCTCGGCTTGACCGGTCTTGTATCGTGGTAAATACTTCTGGGGCGTGCTTGATGTCCGCAGCTATCTCGGCTGACCGTCCTCCATTGTTTGAAGGGGTTTTTCAATATTATGACGATGTCACGGACGTTGCTCGTTGGGTTGATCTGGCTGGGTGGTTTTTCACTGGTGGGGTTTGGCTCCAATGCTGGCGCTCGGTCGGCGCGTAGAAAGCCCACCATGAAGATGGTGAAGCGGATCGTATTTCCGCATTTCAACTTGTCGAATCTGCAGTCGCGCCGGTACGTCGCCAGCAGTGACAAGAACCGATTGATTCTCGACCTCAAGACCAACAAGACGTACAGCTTCCCGCCCTACTGGCAGATGCGTGGGGTGCCACGGAATCCTCGGATCTCTTTGGGGACTGTGCGGCGGGGAACTCAGTGGTTTGGGAATTTGGGCCAGACGCTCTTTTTCGACGGCCGCACGGCGATCTTCGCGTACACAAAGACCATCGAGACCAGCACCTCAAGGGGGGGGGCGCCCCTGTGCACCAACCGCAATACCCGCGGGGTGGGCAACTCCCGTCCCTGTACAGGCAGGGCGGTCTTCGCGCCGACGTTTCAGGGCTGGTATTGTGCGTCGTGTAAGAAGCTCGTCAGACGATCAACCTACCTTCGAGTCACCCGCGAGATGTGGCTGGTGACCTATGATCGGACCACGCGCAGGGCTCGTCTTCGGAGGACCTTTCGGGGGAGCGCTTTCGTGGTCCTGGGAATGGGGCCCAGGGGGAAGTACGTGTATCTGTACTCGTACAAGATGGCCAAGGTCGGCAAGACGGACAAGGTCGGCAAGACGGCCATCACCTTTCGCAAGGTTGAGGTCTCCACGGGGAAACAGGTCTGGAAATACTCCCTCACGGTTCCCCTCCGGAGGGATCGGTCGGGGGCGTTCAGCAAGCCGATATTCAGGAACTGTCACTCGGATGACTTTTCCAAGATCGCGGTGTGGGAGCACGACGAGTGGCGAGGGAGATCCAGGAAGGGGAGTCTCAAGAGCCCCACCGCTCGCGGATATGTGGTTGACATCGTCAAGAGCGCTCATGTGGAGTTCGCCGCTCCGGTGACCCTCTACGGTCATACCTTCGACGCCAAGAACCGATATCTGTTTGTGGGGTCATATTTGACGGGGCGAATCTCGCGCCTGAACCTGGCGACGGGCAAGTTCGACAAGCACGTGGCCTCCGGCAGATCGATCTTTCACATGGGGAGATCCGGTGGCGACAAGACTCTGTATGTCGTGAACAAGCGCGCGGTACATTTGCACGCCATGTCTACCTTGAAGAGGGTCGGGACCATGCGGTTCTCGACGTTCTACCCGGGGTTTCGGAGCTTGCTGCAGGGTTGCACCAAGGCGGACGGAATCGGCGGCGTGCTGGTTCTTCCGGGTTTTGTCAGGATTGGATCCTCCCGAACCTACAACTATGGCAAGCGGGAGCTCCGGCTCTTCAAGCTCGTGGAATAGCGCTGTTGGAGCCTACATTCTAGGGGGCGAAGCGCGAGAGCATCTCGAAGAAGTCGGGGTAGGACTTGGTGACGCAGTCACGGTCGCTGACGCGGATGGCCCCGAGGCGAAGGCCGAGCAGGGCGAAGCACATGGCCATGCGATGGTCGTCGGCCGGATTGAGGTCGACGTCGCCGTGGAGCTGGGTGGGGCGAATCACCAGGCCGTCGGGGAGCTCGTCTACGTCGGCGCCCACCTGATGGAAGCCGGTGGCCAGGACCGAGAGACGATCGCACTCCTTGATGCGCAGGTGCGCTAGGCCCGTGAGGCGCGTCTCGCCCTGGGCGAAGAGGGCGCAGGTGGCGAGGGTGGGGGCGATGTCCGGGGTGTCGGCCAGGTCGAAGGTGCGGGGCGCGGGTTGTCGTAGTCCCTCCAAGAGCGCACCGAAGACGCGGTCGCCCTGGCGGGAGTCGGCCCGGGCGTTTGTTACCCGGACGTCCTGGTTGGTGAGGAAGCCCGCGGCCAGGGGATACGAGGCGCTGGAGTGGTCGCCTTCGATGGTGATCGACGCGGGGTGCAGGGTGGCCGGGTCCACGCGGTAGACCGCCGGGCCGTCGTGGGGACCGGGTCCGGTGTGCTGGGTATGCACGGTGACCCCGAAGGCCGCCAGGGTGTCCAGGGTCAGGTCCACGTAGGGCTTGGAGGGCAGGTCGCCGGCCAGCTCTATGGTCAGGCCCGCCGGGAGCCGGGGCGCGGTGAGCAGCAGCGCGGAGAGCTGCTGGCTGGAGCCCGCGGCGTCGAGCACGATCTTGGGGGGCAGGTCCGCCAGGTTTGCGGGCGGGTGAACTGTAATGGGGGGACAGGCCGGGCGGCCGTTCTCCTGGACCCGGGCGCCCAGGGATCCCAGGGCCGCCAGGAGCCCCGGCATGGGGCGTCGACGCATGGCCTGGTTGCCGTCGATGGTTACCGGTCCGTCCGCCAGCAGAGTCAGGCCCGTGAGGAAGCGGGTGGCCGTTCCGGCGTTCTCGAGATCCAGGGGCTGCGCGGGCGCGCGGAGGGGGCCGCCGCCGCCGTCCACGGCCAACCTCTGGTCGGTCTCGGTGATGACCACGCCCAGGGCGGTCAGGGCGCGTCGCAGGGCCCGGGAGTCGTCGCAATCCAACGGATCCGAAACCATGGATCGTCCAGGGGCGAGGGCGGCGAGCACGAGCGCGCGCTGGGTCAGACTTTTCGATGTGGGGACACGAACGTCGATCATGGCTCTGGGAGTCTAGCGTTCGGGGGGCGCGAAGGCCAGGGGAGGTGTGACGTGGGAGGCGGTCTACGCGGCCTTGCGGCCCTTGCCCAACTGCTTGAGGGCGCCGGTGACGAGCTGTTTGGCGCCCCGGGCGTAGGAGGTCCAGAAGCTGCCGCTGTACATTTCGTCCAGCAGATCCTCGAGGATCGACTTCACCGTGGCGTAGTACTGGGGGTCGATCTGCACGTGCAGCTCGGCCCACTTGTGGCAGTACTGGCACTTGTCGCAGTCCAGGGCCTGGCAGGAGGTCTTGGCGAAGCGGTCCATGAAGCCGTCCAGGGCTTTGTTGTCCACGTAGACGCCGGCTTTTCCCGTGCGCGGATAGAGCAGGCTCATGGCGTTGCCCATCTGCACCACCTTGAGGAACTTCACCAGGTTCACGGTGCGCGGCCGGATGAAGTATCGCAGCATGCGCTTGACGGAGTAGGACTCCCGCTCCTTGTCGGAGTACAGGTCGTCGTCGTAGCCGTAGCACTGCACCAGATCCATGAGGTTGCCGTCGAAGCTGCGCTCGGCGTAGGCCTTGGTGCGCTGGATCAGCGCCTTGGTGGGTGAGTTGCGCTCTACGATCTTGAAGTTGTCGTAGCCCATTTCCTCGTAGATTTTGAGGTCCTCGGGGCGGATCCAGTTGGCCCGCAAGAAGTTCACCGGCTGGGTGAGCTTGAGGTGCTGACAGAATACGAAGCTGTAGTCCAGGGGGAAGCCCTTGGCGCCCTTCTGGGAGGCGTGGTTCAGGCCCGTGGCGTGGTTGGCCGCGATGGCGCAGTCTTGGCGGCAGGAATTGTTGACGATGAGCGACAGGTCCACGTGGGTGGCCGCCTCGCGGATGGCCCGTAGGATCTTGAGCTCCCGGTAGATGTTCACCTCGGAGACCACTACGCAGTCGGCGCCCTCTTCCTGCCAGAACCTGACCTTCCGCGGGTTGTCGGTGTAGCGGTGCGCCGACATGCGGACCTTGAATTGGGGATAGGACTTCTTGATGGTCTTGAGGAAAAAGAGGTTGGCCACCGTGATGGAGTCCACGTTGATCTCGCTCAGCCAGTCCAGGGTGGAGCGTAGCTGGCGCTGGCCCTCGGAGGTGAACTCCAGGTTCGACATGCACGAGGCGTTGAGCAGATAGTTGAACTCGACGCCCGCCGCGTGGCACTGACGCACGTAGGCTTCGACCCCGGCTTCGTTCACCTCGGGCAGGTAAAAAGACGGCCGCCCGCCGCCATAGTAGTCGGAGGTGACTTTACCGTAGACCTCGTACACCGGGTATGGCTTGAGACCTTCAATGAGATCGGGGTCGAAATTACAGGCAACACTCAGTCGCATGGCAGTCTCCCTTTTTCCCCTGACAAGGGGGGGGGCGATGTGGTTCGGTTCGGGCTATTCGGCGGACTGCTGGGCCGCGGGGGGGCGGAGATCCAGCAAGTCCGGCGTGAGGCCGCCCAGCAACTGCTCGAACTGGTTCAGATCGAGCTGTTGTTGCGCGTCGGAGCGGGCCAGGCCGGGGTTCGGGTGAACCTCGACCATGATCCCGTTGGCGCCCGCGGCCAGGGAGGCGCGGGCAAGGGCTGGTAAGATGTCACGTCTGCCGGCGGCGTGGCTGATGTCCACGATCACCGGGAGGCGACACAGGTCCCGCAACAGCGGGATGGCGGTAATGTCGAGCGTGTTGCGGGTTTCCCGCGCGAAGGTGCGGATGCCCCGCTCGCAGAGGATGACGTTTTCGTTGCCGCCGGCCACGATGTACTCGGCGCTGCGGATGAGCTCATCGAGGGTGGCGGCGAAGTTGCGCTTGAGCAGGATGGGCTTGCCGGTGGTGGCGACGGCCTTGAGCAGCTCGTAGTTGAGCTGGTTGCGGCTGCCGATTTGGAGCATGTCGGCGTGCTTGGCCACCAGGTCCACGGTGCGGGTATCCACCACCTCGGTCACGGTCTTGAGCCCGTGGCGTTTTCCGGCGGCCTCCAACAGTCGGAGCCCCTCTTCGCCCAGCCCTTGGAAGCTGTACGGGGAGGTGCGCGGCTTGAAGGCGCCGCCTCGCAAGAAGGTCACGCCGAGCTCGGCCAGGCGGCCGGCCACGCGCTCCATCTGGTCCTCGTCCTCCACGGCGCAGGGGCCGGCGATGATGATGGGCTCCCGGCCCACCTCGCGGTTCCCCACCTTGATGACGTCCGTGGGTGCGCCCGGCTTGCGGGCCACGCGCAGGGACTGCTTCTTGTCGGTCTCCATATGATGGAGGGAGGCGCGAAAGATCTCCCGGAACAGGTGTCGGATCATGTCGTCCGAGAAGGGGCCGGGGTTCGCCTCCACCAGACCGTCGAGCATCTCCTGCTCCCGGGTGGGGATGAAGATCTCGATGGCGTTGCGCTCTTTGTACTCGCGTACCTCTTGGACGATCTCTGCCCGCTGGTTCAATAGAGCCAGGAGGTCGTGATTTACGGCGTTGATTCGTCGCCGTAGATCTTCAAGGGTGGTAGAACCCTTTGTTTTTTCGTCTTTTTTGTCAGCCATGAGGCGCTCCAAACAACCTTGCAGAATGCTTAATCGTGTTATAAAAGCAGAATGACGTTATGCAGTCTGTAACAGCCATTCTGACCGCTGTCAACACGGCCGCCGCAAAGGCGTTTGACCCCATTGATTTACCGGGGTAACCCAAGAATACGCTCTGACTGGAAATCTGTCTTCAACAAAAAATGGGACGTTGAAATCCATCGGAATTGGCTGAGGGCAAACCTGTGGTATCCTTCGGCCCGGCCGCAGACGGTGGCCGGAGCTGAGAACACCCCGTTGCTGCTAGGTTGACATGTCTCTGGTTCTTGACGAAGCCCACTCGGAACGACAACTCCAGGCCATCCTGTTCACGCTGGTGACCCTGGGGTACATCGACGGATCCTTTGACCCGGAGGAGCGCAAGTTCATCGAGGAGAAGATCCAGGAGATGGTGGATGTCTGGATCTCGGAATCGGACTTTTACCAAAATCTCGATCCTGGCTTCGTGGAGTCCGTTAAGCAGTACGAGAAGCAGAACCTGCTCGAGGTGCTCGACTCCATCGACCAGTCCCTCTCCAAGCTCATGGAGACGGAGGTGGGTATCGATGACGAGCTGAACGACTTCATCTCATCGCGGTTGATCCTCCGCTGCTTCGAGGTGCTGTCCGAGCTCACCGAGCCCCAGCGGGCGGCCCTGCTGGACCTGGTGGACCGGCTCATAGAGGCCGACGGCACCGTGCACCCCGCCGAGGTGCGTTTCAAGGAAGCCCTCGTGGCGGAGTTGGCGCGGAAGCCGCCGCAGCCGCCGACGGTCCAGGAGCGCCCCTTCGACTTCTCGGTGCGGCGCGAGCCCGTGGGCTGCCCCAATCACTTTGAGCATCCGCTGCTCGCGGAGGTGGAGATCCCGTTCCCACTGGCCCCCGAAGACCTGCGGGTCGCGGCCGAGGCGGATGTGGCGCTCATGCAGCGCGCCATCGCGACCCTGGCGGAGGTCCGACGCGACGGCTGGGGGCGTCTGGAGGGGATCGCCTCGCTGTCGGAGATGCCGCCCCAGGAGCCCTTCGTGGACTGCCTGGCCTACTGCTATCCGGCCAGCACGTCTCGGGCCACGGACTACATCGTCGTGGGGGATCTGCACGGCTGCTACGGAAGCCTTAAGGCGGTGCTCGCCCAGACGGATTTCTTCGGGCGGGTGGCACGATATCGGGCGTCTCCCGAGACCGAGCCCGACATCAAGATCATTTTCCTGGGCGACTACCTGGACCGTGGTTTCTGGGCCTGGGAGGGCGTGGTTCGTACCGTGTTCCGGCTCTTCGTGGAGTACCCCCAGCACGTGATCCCGCTGGTGGGCAACCACGAGTGGCTCATCGAGCGGGACGGGCGCATCGTGTCGTCGGTGATTCCCGCCGACGCGGTGGACCGGTGGGAGTCCACCCTGCCGCACTCGTATTTCAGCACGGCCAAGTCACTGTTCGACCAGCTCTCGTCGGTGGTGCTCATCGACCGTATTATGCTGGTGCACGGCGGGATCCCCCGGCATCGCGTGGTGTCCCAGTGGCAGGGGCTCAAGAACCTGAACGACCCGGAGGTGCGGCTGGAGATGTGCTGGTCCGATCCGGTGATGGTGCCCGAGGTGCCTCCCATGCTCCAAGAGAAGACCCAGCGCTTCGCCTTCGGCATCTCCCAGTTCACCGCCTTCATGGACGCCGTGGGGGCGCGGGTGATGATCCGTTCCCACGAGAAGGTGGGCCCGGGCTTCCGCACGGAGTACGACGACGGGCGGTTCAAGCTGTTCACGGTCTTCTCCGCGGGGGGGTACAACAACCGGGATCTGCCCGAGCAGATCGACTACCGCCTGGCCCACCCGGCCTTTGTGTGGATCCAGGAGCGCAACGGAAAGTTCGTGGCCAACCCCGTGCGCATCGCCTGGGAGAAGTTCAACGACAAAGTCACCAACCGCTACCTGACGGTCTTCAAAGACTGAGTCCGTGCAGGGGTCTTTTGCGCTACCCATTCGTGTGGTGGAGGGCGAGGGTTCACCGATCCGTTTGGTTATGGGGGACTGCCTGGTGCTCATGGAGCACCTCCCTTCGGCCTCGGTGGACCTGATCTACGTGGATCCGCCCTTTGCCACGGGGCGCCAGCAGGACGGCACCGCCCGGGCGGTGGGTACGCTTTCGTACTCCGATGTGTGGGAGGGCGGGCTCGACTCCTATCTCCCGTGGCTGCGGGTTCGGCTGGCCCAGATGCACCGGTTGCTCAAGCGCACCGGGAGCCTATTTTTGCACTTGGACTGGCGGGCGGTGCACCACGCCAAGGTGATCTGCGACGAGCTTTTCGGAGAGTCCAACTTTCGCAATGAGATCATCTGGCATTATGGCAGCGGCGGGCGAGCCAAGCGCTTCTTTCACCGCAAGCATGACGTGATCCTCTGGTACAGCCGCACGGGGTCCTGGCGATTTTTCCCCGACGCCGTCTCGGTACCGCGCAATCGCTGCCCGGGCTGTGGGGTGGAGCGGGACCAGTGGAACCACTTGAAGCGTCACACCGACACCGACGGTCGGGTCTATCGCACCATCCGGTCGGCGGGGAAGATCTACCGCTACTACGACGACGCGCCCACCGTGCCCGCGGATGTTTGGATGGACGTGAGCCACCTCCAGCAGAAGGACCCCGAGCGGCTGGGCTACCCCACCCAGAAACCCGAAGCCCTTTTGCGCCGCATCATCGCGGCCACCACCGAGCCCGGAGATCGGGTGGCGGACTTTTTCTGCGGCAGCGGCACCACCCTCGCCGTGGCGCAGGAGCTGGGCCGCCGCTTCCTGGGCTGCGACGCCTCTCCGGCCGCCGTGGCCCTTACCGCTGAGCGCCTCGCCACGCCAGGTGACCTCTTTGCCGAAACGTCGCGGGACTTCTCCGTCGAGCATGTCGGCGTCCTGCGCATGGAAAACTCCCTCTTCCGTAAAGCTTCCGCCTTCCACGCCGCGATCCGGCGGTGGCTCGGCGCCCAGCCCGGCCCCCCCCGCCAGCGCACGATCCACGGCCTGGTCGACGGTCCCTCCGGTCCGACGCCCCTGTGGATCCCGGCGCCTCTGTCCACCGACTCCCTCACGCCGACCCAGGTCGAGCGTTTCGTCGCCGCCGTGGCTCGTCACACCGACGCCTCCGCGGCGCTGATCCTCGCCTGGGCGATCCCTCCGGAGGCTCGCGCCATGGCTCTCGAGGTCGAAGCCCGCACCGGCATCGCGCTTCAGCTTGTCGGGCTACGGGAGCTGCCCGGCGCGGCCGGGTCCCAAGACACGTTGATTCAGTGTTTGCCGCCGCCCGAGGTGGACCCGCTGCGGGTCGAGCGCCTCGGCCCGGCCACCTACCGCTTCACCGCGCCCAACCCGCGCAGCCGCTGCCCCGACAGCGGCCTGATCGATCTCCATTGGCGCGCCGACACCTCGGACCGCGTCGACGAACCCATCGAGATCGCGGTGGAGGCCGGCGGCCCCGACTGGATCCACTGCTTCGCGCCCCTGCCCGCCGGCACCCCGGTTCGGGTTCGCTGCCAACTCACCGACACCCGCGGCGCCACCCGCACAGTCTCCACCGACCTCGTCATCGAGTAGAGTCGGCAAGGCTATCGAGTTCTATCCTGTGCTATTGAAAATGCCTCCGTCATTCACATGGGATGACCGAAGTTCATGGTAGATTCCCGCGAAAGCGGGAATCGTCTGTCTAAGGCGGCGATTTCACAAGCAGATCCCCGCTCCCTATTTTCACTGGGGACAAGCTTCGCGGGGATGACAGCGCATTGAGTAAATTGCACATCCAATAGGAGAACCCGATAGCATTGATAGAGTCGGTGGTTAGCGGAACGACGCCCAGTCGTCTCAAACAGCGGTGCCTGGCAGACAGCGTTGGGGATCACCGCTTACGCTGGGGCGGTGCCGATATTTATTTTGCGGGGGGAAAGCTCTCCGGATTCATGTCGTTAAAAAAACCTTCCCACTGCACGGGCCAGCGACAGCTGCGCCGTGAGCGCCGCCGCCACACCCCTGCGGGGCGCGGCGACGTCGCTCGGCGTCAGCCGGGGAGAGTTGGTGATCGGACGTACGGTGTAGCTCGGGAGTGTGCGACCCCCGCCTTCGCGGGGGCAGGCTCTGCGTCGTAGGTCCATGTAGGACAATTGCGCGACAATG
Organism: Deltaproteobacteria bacterium; assembly: GCA_029938605.1. Classification (GTDB taxonomy): domain Bacteria; phylum Myxococcota_A; class Polyangia; order HGW-17; family JAJRWW01; genus JAJRWW01. Next base: position 21,658 of record JAOZUO010000141.1, read on the forward strand.
CTCGGGTACCTGAGCGTCAGGTACCCAGAATATGTCGTTCTTTTGCCCTAAATCGCGACAAT
>JAOZUO010000281.1 GCA_029938605.1 Deltaproteobacteria bacterium
ATCAATAAGTATGCGCCTCGTCGTGCCTCGCGAGCCGGGCGCATCGACGCCCTGAGTCGAGGACTTATTTTTAGACGGGCCCTAGGTGATTTCTTCTTGAAATCACTGGAGTCCGACGCTATACATCAACGTCCTGATCCCGGGTGGCCTTTGCTCCGGGGCCGGGGCGGGTCGCCGGCGAGGCGGCAAGTACGTCTCAAGGGGCGTAAATTTTTCAACGGACTCAGGTGTAATCATGGCTAAAAACGGCATCCATCCCGCATATCAGGCGTGCAACATCAAATGCGCATGTGGCGAAACGGTCGAGACCTACTCCACCCGCACTGACTACGTGGTGGAAATCTGCTCTCAATGTCACCCGTTCTACACTGGCAAGCAGAAGCTGGTGGACAGCGCCGGTCGTGTGGAGCGGTTCAACCGTAAGTACGGCAAGCTGAAAAAAGCCGAATAACCGCCCGTCGTCTCTCCGCCCCATGGCCCCCCGTGGGTCTCCAGGTCCGCAGAATGCCCGACTCCCCTCAAGGTCGCATAAATGTAGGTGGCCAGGCCGTCATGGAGGGCGTGATGATGCGCTCTCCCAACTCCCTCGCCGTCGTGTGCCGCAGCGTCACCGGTGAGGTCGTAATCAAAGAGCAGGTCTGGCGGTCCATTTGGGAGCGGCTGGGCTTTCTGCGCTGGCCCTTTCTGCGCGGCTCCGTGGTACTGGTCGAGTCTCTCATCAACGGCATGTCCGCCCTCTCCTTCTCGGCAAAAATCCAAATGGCGGGTGAAAACGCCAAGGACAAAGACGACAAAGACGGAGGATCGGGGCCAACGACTGTAGACCTGACCGAGGCCGAGGAGAAGGCGCCGTCCATGGTGGGCGTGATCCTGTTTTCAACGCTCTTGGCCGCCGGTCTCTTCATCGGCCTGCCCCACGCCCTCACGGCGTTGTTGGGCTTCTCCTCCGCTAGCGTGGGCTTCCACCTGGTGGATGGGCTCATCAAGGCTACCATCTTCGTGGGGTACATCGCCGCCATCGGCCTGATGGCCGACATCCGGCGGGTGTTCATGTACCACGGGGCCGAACACAAGGCGATCTTCGCCTACGAATCCGGCGAGGGCATGACCCTGGAAAACGCCCGACGCCAGACGCGGTTCCACCCGCGCTGCGGAACCTCGTTTTTGTTCATCGTGATCCTCGTCTCCATCGTCGGCTTCGCCGTGACCCTACGGTTCACCGTGGTGGACAACACGGTGCTGGATCACATCGCCAAGATCTTCATCAAGATCCCGCTGCTCTTCCCGGTGGCCGGCGTCTCCTACGAGGTGCTCAAGCTGTCGGCTCGGTTCAAAGATAATCTCGTGGTTCGCGCGCTCATCGCTCCCGGGCTCTTGCTGCAGCGCATCACCACCCGGGAACCCACCGACGACCAGCTCGAGGTAGCGCTGCTCGCCATCGAAAAGACTCTCTGGCGGGAGCAGCTCGATCCGGAGGGGGAGGCGCCCGAGCGAGAGATCGAGGTGTTCCCCTCCTACGAAAAAGCACGCACAGTGCTGAGCTAACACGAAGGTACGGCCCCATGATCGACGACAGGATGCGTGCGAAGCTGCTGTCCATGGTCGAGCGCCACGAGGAGCTCAACCAGTTGCTGTGTGCCCCGGGCCTGGCGAGCCGCCGACAGGAGTATCTCCGTATCACCCGGGAGCACTCCGACCTCAGCGCGCTGGTGACCCAGTGGGGCCGCTACCAGAAGGCAGAACAGGAGCTCGCCGAGGCCCAGGAGATGCTCAACGACTCCGACGCCGAGATGCGGGAGCTGGCCGCCGGTGAGATCGCCGGTCTGAAGACAGAGCGCGACGACCTGGAACAGACCATCAACGTGCTCCTTTTGCCCAGCGACCCCAACGACCAGAAGAACATCATTTTGGAGATCCGGTCCGGCACGGGCGGCGAGGAGGCGGCCCTGTTCGCCGGCGAGCTGTTCCGAATGTACGCTCGCTTCGCCGAGCGGAAGCGGTGGAAGCTCGAGATCCTGAACCGCTCCCAGAGCTCGGGCGGCGGCCTCAAGGAGGTCATCGCCCTCATCGAAGGCAGCTCCGTCTTCAGCCATCTCAAGTTCGAGAGCGGCGTTCACCGTGTTCAGCGGGTGCCGGCCACCGAGTCCCAGGGGCGCGTTCACACCTCCGCCGCCACTGTGGCCGTGCTGCCCGAGGCCGAAGACGTCGAGGTGAAGATCGACGACAAGGACCTCAAAATCGACGTCATGCGAGCCGGCGGGCCCGGCGGCCAGAGCGTGAACACCACCGACAGCGCCGTGCGGATCACGCACCTGCCCACGAACCTTGTGGTCATCTGTCAGGATGAGAAGTCCCAGCACAAAAACAAGGCCAAGGCCCTGAAGGTGCTAAAATCACGGATCCTGGAGCTTGAGCAGTCCAAGCAACACGAAGAGCGCAGCGCCGAGCGACGCTCCATGGTCAAATCCGGGGACCGCTCGGAGAAGATCCGCACCTACAACTTCCCCCAGGACCGCGTGACCGACCATCGGATCCCCAAGACCTGGCACAACCTCGACGGTGTCATGGACGGGCTGCTCGCAGACATCATCGAGGCCCTGCGCACCCACCACCAGGCACTGCTGCTCAGTGGAGGCGACGAGCCTTGACACGGCCGTAGCCCGTGACACGGCGCGACCCCTGGGCTAGTCTGTATCACCTAACGAAGTCGGACGAAGGAGCGACCCATCGTGCCAAAGCGGAACATCGCGCTGCTGGGCTGCGGCGCCTGGGGTAAGAACCACCTGAGAAACTGGGCCGAGTTGGGCGCCCTCGCCGTTGTGTGCGACGCGTCCAAGGAACGGCTGCGCTTCGCGCAGAAGCAGTACCCGGAGCTGGAGACCACACGCGAACTCTCGGCAGTGCTCAGCCGCTCGGACATCGAGGGAGTGGTCATCGCCACGCCGGCGGGTACCCACGCAGACCTGGCTTACCAATGCCTTCGGGCGGGCAAGGACGTCTTCGTAGAAAAGCCCATGGCCCTCACCGCCGCCGAGGGAAAACGAGTCGTGGATGCGGCCGAGACGCTTGGTCGGATCCTGATGGTGGGCCACGTGCTGGTGTACCACGCCGCCGTCCGCGAGCTCAACCGCCTGGCTCACACCGGAGAGCTGGGACGGATCCGCTATATCTACTCCAACCGCCTGAACCTGGGCAAGATCCGCACGGAGGAGAACTCCCTGTGGAGCTTCGCGCCCCACGACGTTGCGCTGGTCATCGATCTGCTCGGCGGAACCGGCCCCCAGAGCCTGACCTGTGTCGGGGGCAACTACTTGAACCCTGACGTGGCTGACGTCACCTTGACCACCCTCGCCTTCGGGGGCGGGGTGCGCGCCCACATCTTCGTGAGCTGGCTCCATCCTTTCAAGGAACAGCGGTTCGTGGTGGTGGGGGACCGGCAGATGGCCGTGTTCGACGACACCTTGGACTGGGCCCATAAGCTCGTCCTGTATCCCCACAAGGTGGACTGGATGGAGGGGCAAGTCCCCGTGGCCAACAAAGCCGAGGCCACCCCCGTGAAGCTGGAGGCCAACGAGCCCCTTCGCGCGGAGTGCGAGCACTTCCTACACTGCATCCGCACCCGCCAGACCTCGCTGACGGGGGGGGCGTCCGCGCTGCGCGTGCTCCAGGTGCTCGAGGCGGCCCAGGACTCCCTGGACCGGGCCGGCGAGCCCATACGCGGACTCGGCGACAGTGAAGGCGGGACCGAACCGGACACCTTCATCCACCCCACGGCCACCATCGACGCGGGCGCCGACATCGGAGCGTCCACCCGGATCTGGCACCACAGCCACGTCATGGGAGGCGCGGTCCTGGGGACCGGCTGCAACGTGGGCCAGAACACCTTCATCGGCCCGAAAGCTCGCGTGGGAAACGGCGTGAAGATCCAGAACAATGTCTCGGTGTACGACGGCGTAACCCTGGAAGACGACGTTTTTTGCGGCCCCTCCATGGTGTTCACCAACGTGCTCACCCCCCGCAGCGCCATCGAAAAGAAAGACCAGTTCCGGCAGACCCTCGTCAAACGCGGGGCGACCCTGGGTGCCAACTGCACCATCGTCTGTGGCAACACCATCGGGCGCTACGCCCTGGTGGGCGCCGGAGCGGTGGTTACAGCCGATGTGGCCGACCACGCCATCGTCTGGGGCGTGCCGGCGCGCCAGTCCGGCTGGGCCTGCGTCTGCGGCGAGACCCTGGTGCTCAAAAACCGCCAGGCCGCCTGCGGGGCGTGCGGACTCCGCTTCCGCCTGGTCGACGACGAGACCCTCGAACCGATTGATTGATTCTAGAGGAACCATGACCGAAACCGCCGTTCCCCTTTTGGATCTCACACGGCAGATCGCCGCCCTGGAGTCGGAGCTCTCCGCGGCCACGGCGCGGGTCATCAAGAGCGCCCGATTCATCCTCGGCCCGGAAGTGGCCGACTTTGAAAAAGCGGTGGCCCAGTACCTGGGAGCCCACCACGCAGTGGGCGTGGCGAGCGGAACCGACGCCCTCGGTGTGGCCCTTCGGGCCTTGGACGTCGGTCCCGGCGACGTGGTGCTGACCTCCCCCTTCACCTTCTTCGCCACCGCCAGCGCCGCCCGGGGTGTCGGGGCGCGCCTGATCTTCGCCGACATCGATCCCCAGACCTTCAACCTGGATCCAGCGGCCGTGCGCGAGGTGCTCGAGGGAAGATCCCCGGTGTGTGAGCGGCTCTCGATCCGTCCGGATCAGATCAAGGCCATCATCCCGGTGCATCTGTATGGCCAACCCGTGGATGTTGAAGCCTTCGAGGCCATCAGCCAGGACTTCTCCATCCCCCTGGTGGAAGACGCGGCCCAGGCCATGGGGGCGACCTTCGGCAAACGCCACATTGGCAACAGCGATCACCTGGTCTGCTTCTCCTTCTTCCCGAGCAAAAACCTCGGCGCCTTCGGGGACGGCGGGCTGATCACCACCAACAACGAAGATCACGCGGCCCGTCTGCGGCTCCTGCGGGCCCACGGATCGCCCCGCAAGTACCACCACGACGTCCTGGGCACCAACTCCCGGTTAGACGGACTCCAAGCGGCCATTCTGGGCGTGAAGCTGCCCCACCTGGACACCTGGGTGCAGGCGCGTCGGGCCCACGCCGCAGCCTATCAGGCCCCCTTCGCCTCTGCCCCGGGGATCACGCCGCCCCTGGTGGCCAACAACTGTTTCCACTGCTACCACCAGTACACCGTGCGCGTGGCTGACGGGCGGCGCGACGCCCTCGGGGCCCACCTGACCGCCCACCGGATCGGCAGCGCGATCTACTACCCCATTCCGTTGCACCTGCAGGCGGCCCTGGCGGATCACGGATTCGTCGGGGGCGACTACCCCATCTCGGAGGGCGCCGCCGCCGAAGTGCTGTCCCTGCCGATCTTCCCGGAGCTCACCCCCGCCGAGCGCGACCACGTGATCGGCGCCATACAAACGTTTGATCGCTGACCCATGGTTCGTAAGCTCCGCATCGCCGCCGTCGTGCCCGCCCACAACGAGGCGCATCAGATCACGACGGTGCTCGAAACCATGCCCGCGCTGGTGGATCGGATCATCGTGGTGGACGATGCCAGCGTGGACCAGACCACCGAACGGGTACGCCAGTGTCGGGCCGCAGACCCCAGGATACAGCTTATCCGCTGCACCCGCCGTCGGGGCGTGGGCGGCGCCATCTCCCGGGGATACGCCGAAGCAGTTGGCGGGGAGTTCGACGTCGCCGTGGTCCTGGCCGGAGATGGCCAGATGGATCCCGCGGACCTGGGGCGGCTGGTGGAACCGGTGGTGTCGGGGCGGGCAGACTACTGCAAGGGAAACCGCTTCGCCTACCCTAACGGCGCCCATCAGATCCCGATCGTCCGCCGTTGGGGAAACCTGGCCCTGTCGGCGCTGACCCGGGTTGCCTCCGGCTACCGTCACATCTCCGACTCCCAGTGCGGCTACACGGCCATCAGCCTCGCAGCCCTCACCCGTCTCGATCTCGCATCCCTCTATCCGGGCTACGGCTACCCCAACGACCTGCTCGGGCGGCTAGGCTCGCTTCACATGCGCGTGGCCGAAGCTCCGGTCAAACCCCGGTACAACATCGGAGAACGCTCCAAGATGCGCCCATCCCGCGTCGTCTTCCCCCTGCTGTCGCTCCTTTTTCGCATGTCCCTGCGGCGACTCCGCGACAACCTGTAGACGAATATCAGGCTCCAACAAGCCAGTGTCGCAGCCGGTGCTTGGCACCGCGTAGGGCATAGTAGAGTCGCGGCCAATGTATGCACAACCACTGCCGACCGTTGAGATACGGCGCGAGCGGTATCAGCTCCCGTCGATAGTACT
>JAOZUO010000282.1 GCA_029938605.1 Deltaproteobacteria bacterium
TCGGTGTCGGTGTCGGTGTCGGTGTCGGTGTCGGTGTCGGTGTCGGTGTCGGTGTAGTCGGCGGGGAACCGGATGTGGACGGTGGTTCCCTGGCCGGGCTCGGAAGTGAGCTGGATTGTGCCGCCGCAGCCGGTGACGATGCGGTGGGTCACGTAGAGGCCCAACCCTGTGCCCTCCCCGACGTCCTTGGTGGTGAAGAAGGGATCGAAGGCCTGGGCCCTGGCTTTGGGGCTCATGCCGGAGCCCTCATCGGAACACAGGACCTCGACCCAGTCACCGTCCCGGCGGGTGGTGATGGTCACCTGATTCGAATCCGCGTCCGCGTAGGAGTCGTCCGCGTAGGAGTCGAAGGCGTTGGTCAGCACGTTGAAGAGCACGGACTGCATTTGCGCGGGGGTGCAGCGGACGCTGGGTAAGGCCGGCGCGAGTTGGCGTTCGACCACCACGTGGCGTCGATGCATGAGGGGAGCGATGAGCTCCAGGGACTCCACTACGCACGGATTGACCGCGATGGGCGTGGCCTTGGTCTCCGTATCGCTGCGGCTGTAGGCCGACAGCTTGTCGATGATGTCCCGCATGCGCAGCGCACACTTGAGGGCCCGATCGGCCTGGTCCGCTGATTGCAAATCCGTGGACCGCCGTTGGATGTGCTCGGCGTAGCCCATCACGGCCGTGAGTGGGCTGTTGAGCTCGTGGGCCATGCCGGCGGCGAGGCGGCCGATGGAGGATATCTTGGCCGCCTGTAGGACCTCCGCCTGGAGACGGTCCCGGTCCTCAATCATGATGTCGAAGTCCAGCTTAAGCACCCGCAGCAGCGCGTAGAGCGGAGCCATGGGATCCCGAGGATTCACCCGGGGATCTTCGATGCCCTCGCTGTGCCAGTTGATGGTGGATGCGTATTGGATGACGTCAGTCACCCGCTGGCGCAGCTCCAACTCGGAGTATTGGGTCCTTCCTCTGAGCCGATCGAGGATCCCCGGTCTGGAGGCGAGACGGGGCAGGTTTCGGACCTTGCGCAGCCCGTCCTCGAGGTTGGCGGCGACAAGGTAGGGGAAAGGGAGGGCCGCGTTGGCGACCCGGGCCACCCCGCTGAAGACCCGGTTGGTTCCGAAGACGACTACCCCGCGGCACAGGTTCTTTTTGTGGAGCGATAGGTAGCTTTTTCGGATGTAGTGCGCGGCGTCCCAGTCCGCACCACGCAGGCCGGTCATGTCGCTGAGCTGGGCGAAGCTCCCGTCGGGAAAGCACTCACTATCGGAGAGGATGTGCTCCACCAGGTCGGTGAGCTGTGTCGCCGCGGCGCGTCTGAACCGCCCCTCGGCTCGGCTGAAGATGATGGAGTCGTCCCAAACCTCGAACTCCACTCTGTAGTCGCCCAGGGCCATAGACCAGTCGTCCCGGCGAATGCGGCGCGGTGGGGGGGCCAGGCGGGACGGAGCATCCAGGGTCTGCAGGGCCTCTAGTACGGCTGTGGGGTAGTCCGAGACGAAGTATGCCGGGGCGTCGGGGTGGCCGCTCAGGGCCTTGCCGGCGGCAAAGACCCAGCGGAACACCCGGGGACCACCGTAGCCCCAGTAGCCGCGGAGCATGCCGCGTTCGTGCTCTGCGGTAATCAGATCGCCGAACTGCACACGGCCCAAGCGGGGGTGGCGCAGTGAGACGCCGCCATAGTCCTTGATTTCGCAGTAGAAGCGTTCCCACAGCCCTGCCTCCTGCAGAACGGTACGGCGCATGTCGAAGAGCCTGGGTATGCCCAGGGTTCCGGCGTCGCCCACGGGGCGGGTGTGCAGGATCCGATCGCCGATGACGGCGAAGGAGACGCGGTAGTCCCGGGTGAGCTCTACGTCCTGCCAGCTGGACCGCTGCTCGATGTGGAGCCCACTGGTGAGACAGATGTCCCGTGAAAGCGGGTCGTCGGGCGTGGTGCGCATGCGTTTGGCCGCCCCTCGGCCAGTGCAAATACCAATCAAAGAAGACCTGAGTAGTAGGCTATCTAAACATACGATCGGTCGTTTTCGCAACCCCGCGCTAGCAGAAATCGGGAGCTCAGGTGTTTCAAAAAGAATACACCTGTAAAGTAACGACTACACCTGCGGTGAGGTAAGGAACTTGCCCTATTTTCGTTTGACTATGATTATACAGGAGAAAGCTAAGATCCCGTAGGTTGGAACGAATCATGCATTTGCCGCATTGCGTTGAATAGGAATGTACTGCGACACGTTCCGCAACCGCAGGAGACGAAATTATGAGAGTTGGCATTTTTACAGAGTTTCCGTCTCCCACGGTTCAGTCGGGGCCAGCCATCCACACGCGTTTTCTCGCCGAGCAGTTGGAGAAGCGAGGCCACACAGTGGTCATGCTCGGACCGGATACGGGCGCCAATGTTCCCATCAACGGTCGGGACTCCGTGCTCTTTTATGGGCTCCCCTTCATGACGCATCCCAACGTGCGCATCTCCCTTCCGGGGCCCTACCGGAACCTCATGGAGCGGCCGCCCGTGGACGTGCTGCACGGGCAGACGAACACGGCTCAGTTGGCCTATGCCGGCTATGCGCACGAGATGTGGGGCATTCCGGTGATCAATACCCACACCGTTCATCTACCTACGCACTCGCATTTTCTGCTGTCGGACCGCCTGTATGCCAACGACACGGTGCGCAAGTGGTGGAAGCAGCGGGCCGACGCCACCGAGCATGTCTTCGCTCGCATGTACAACCGCGCCGACGGCCTGGTGGTACAGAGCCGCCACTTCGTGGACTACTGGCGGGAGCGGGGCGTGACCATCCCCATCGAGGTGGTGGGGCGGCCCATCGACCCGGCGACTTTCTCCAAGCCCGCCACGCGGGATCCCTTCCCGGCGAATTTTGCCGCCGGTAAGCGTCTCCTGGTGGTGTGCCGCCACGACCGCGAGAAGCGGCTGGAGCACCTGATCGATCTGTTTGCCAGCCAGATCGCCCCCTTGGATCCCGAGGTGACTTTGACCTTGGTGGGCGACGGACACGATCACGCAAATCTCTACGGAAGAGCCCGGGAGTCGGGCTACTTCGACCGCATCCACTTCCCCGGTGAGGTCCGCCACGACGAGCTGGTGGACTGGTACGGTCACGCTGACCTGTTCCTGTACACGTCCCTGTCGGAGACTTTTGGCAACGTCATCAACGAGGCGCTCTGGTGCGGGGTACCCGTGGTGGCGCTGGACGACGAAATGGGCGTGGCGCACCAGGTGCAGCCGGGACGCAACGGCTTCCTGGTGGAGCCGGGACGCCTGGACACGGACGTGACCTTCGCCCGGCGGGTGCAGCAGCTCCTGGGCGACCCCGAGCTTCGGGGGCGGTTCGCGCTGAACGCGGCCCGGCTCAGCCGGGAGAGCTCCCACCCCACCTCGGTGGTGCGGCGCTTCGAATCCATCTACGAAGAGGCCAAGCGCCACGCGGCCGAGCACGTGCCGCGGCCCCTGGCCCAGCGCAGTCGCATTCGTCAGCTCGCCAACCTGGCGCGGACGGCGGGACAGTGGGGCATCATGAACGGCGCCGCCCTCGCCATGGGGGCCATGGTCTCCCTGGGCGCGGGCAGCCGCAGCTCCGCGGTCCAACACGACGAGGCCGTGGCTCGCTACCTCGACCAGCCCCTCCCCACGGCCACCCCCGAGCTTCGGCCCGTACCCGCCACGGTCGGGCTCTACGGCAGCGAACCCAGCCGCAGCGCCGGCGAGGCCCCGATTCTCTAGCGCCACGTCCCGCCCGGCCACACCATCGGCCGTCACAATCCTGTTTGTCGTTTCTGAGTCCTGTTGCCTTGTATAAGTGACACCGCGTATAAAAAGGCACGAGATGCCACTTGACACTGAGTGCCAGTTTGCGGTATCAGGTTCGTGGAGGCAGCGAGATGACGCTCCGCGAACGTAAAAAAGCACAGACCCGGGATGGACTCGCGGAGGCGGCCTTGCGGCTCTTCGCGGATCGGGGGTTCGAGAAGGTCACCGTGGACGAGATCGCCGCGGCGGCGGACGTCTCCCGGCGAACGTTCTTCCGGTACTTCCCCACCAAGGAGGCCGTGGTGTTCCCGGATCGGGAGCGGCGGCTGCGTCGGTTTCGGGAGATGTTGGTGGACCGGCCCCACGGGGAGGAGCCTTTCGAATCCGTGCGGCTGGCGCTGATGGCGTTGGCGCGGGACTACGAAAAGAACCGGGCGCGGGTGCTGTTGCAGCAGCGCATCGTGGAGGAGTCCGCCGCGGTGCGGGCCTACGACGCCGAGCTGGATCGCCAGTGGGAGCGGACCATGGCCGCGTCCTTGGGGGACGTGGACCGGGCGCCGGCGGCGGATCGGCGGCGGGCGAGGCTCGGAGCCGGGGCGCTCATGGGCGCCATCCGCGCCATCCTGAACGAGTGGTACGCGGGGGCGGGCGCCGGCGACCTCAAGGTCCTGGGCCAGGAGGCCTTCGATCTTTTGACCTACGGCATGAGCGTAACAACCAACGACAGCAAATAGACCGGACAGACAGTGAGGACACCATGAAGATACCGCGGCAGGGAATGACCAGGGACAAGGTCTTCGAACAGCTCGAGACGTTCACCGGGCGCGACTACGACTGGCGCAACGGCAAGTGCTACGCGTACACCTTTGACGCCGGCGAGGAGGCCGAGGGCGTGGCCAAGGACGCCTTCACTCGGTTCATGTCCAAAAACGCGCTGGACCCGACGTTCTTCCCCAGCGTGCTGGAGCTGGAGAACCGCGTGGTGGCCATGTGCGCGGCGCACCTGGGCGGAGACGCGGACACCGCGGGTACGTTCACCAGCGGCGGAACAGAGTCCATTATTCTGGCGGTGAAGACCGCGCGGGACTACTTCCGATCAAAGCGCCCGGACATCACCGCGCCGGAGATGATCCTGCCGGTGACGGCCCACGCCGCCTTTCACAAGGCCGCCCACTATCTGGACGTGAAGGTGGTCCTCGCCGACGTGAACCCCGACACCCTCCGGGTGGAGGCCGACACCGTGCGGCGTCACATCACGCCCAACACCATCCTGCTGGTGGGGTCGGCCTCTTGCTACGCCTACGGCACGGTGGACCCGATCCCGGACCTGGGGCAGATCGCCCTGGACCACGGCCTGCTGTTGCACGTGGACGGCTGCATCGGCGGGTTCCTGCTGCCCTTCTTCAAGGAGATGGGGGCCGACATCCCGGACTTCGATCTGTCGGTGCCGGGGGTAACCTCCCTCTCCATGGACCTGCACAAGTACGCTTACGCGCCCAAGGGGGCCTCGGTGGTGCTCCACAAGAACGCGGCCCTGCGGCGGCATCAGATCTTCGCCTGCGCCACCTGGACGGGCTACACCATCGTGAACACCAGCGTCCAGTCCACCAAGGGGGCGGGCCCCATGGCCGGCGCCTGGGCGGTGATCAACTTCATCGGTCGGGACGGCTACAAAGACATCGCCCAGAACCTATGGGACACCACCGCGCGGCTCAAGGAGGGCATCCGGGGGATCCCTCAACTGCGGCTCCTGGGCGACTCGGACATGCCGCTGCTCGCCTTCACGTCTGACACGCTCAACGTCTTCCACATCATCGACACCATGAACGCCAAGGGGTGGCACATTCAGGCCCAGCTCAAGTACGAGCACCACTCCGAGTGCATCCACCTGTCGGTGAACCCCAGCAATGTGGAGCACACCGAGGCCATGCTCCGGGATCTGCGCGTGGTGTGCGACGAGGTCACGGCCAAGCGCGGCAGCAAGCTCGCCACGGCCGTGTCCACCATGTTCGGGGGATTGAATCCGGACCGGCTGAACGACACCCTCTTCAACAAGATGATCGGCATGGCGGGCATGGAGGGCGTGGGCGTACCCGAGAAGATGGCCGACATCAACGACATCATGAACGTCCTGCCCCCGAAGCTCTCGGAGCGGCTGCTCATCATGTTCATCAACCGCCTCTTCGTTCAGCCCAAGGGCGCCGATGACCTGCCCGCCCCCGCGCGATCCTACCAGCCCCCCACCGGTCCCCGGCCGGACGCGGGCTCAGGCTCAGGCTCAGGCTCAGGCTCAGGCCACCCGAATGCCCAGCCCACAGGGATCACCGACTCCGCCCTGGCCCTCGCCCGCAACCTCCGCGACCGCCTCATAGACCTCGGTCTCCCCCTCGGGCGCTAACACAGCTCCAAGGGTTTTTTCGTTCGGAATTGACTGTGCCTGTCATTCCGCACACCTGTCATTCCGAAGTGAAACGAGGAAGCTCTCGGTTGGTGGCGATGTAGGAGGAGTCGTTGTGCTGACGCAAGAGGGATTCCTCCACTCGCTGCGCTCGGTCGGAATGATCAGTAGTCTATCTGAGCTGGCCCACGGGCAGTGAGGTAGG
>JAOZUO010000036.1:0-15030 GCA_029938605.1 Deltaproteobacteria bacterium
GGGCTCTGGGAAACGTGTGGGCACTGGGAATCGGCAATGGTACTATGCAGCGCGAATTCTTGTGACTGCCCCGGAGGGAGGGCTCCCCCAATGCGACGTACCGTGCTTTTGAGCGTATCTCTGGTGACCTGCCTGGCGCTTGTCTCCTGCCCTGGCCCAACAAACAACGGGAACCACCGACCGCGCGCCGATCCCCAGGAACGCCGGACCGTGCCGCCGCCGGTGACCCGGAAGCCACACCCCGTGACGCCGAAGAGAGTCGGGCCGCCCCTGGCGCGACGCCAGAAGGTGGTGGACGTACTGCACGGCGTGCAGGTGCACGACCCCTACCGCTGGTTGGAGAACGAGAAGTCCAAGGAGGTTCAGGCCTGGCTCAAGCGCATGGACCGCTACGCCCGTGGGAAGCTCACCAAGCTGCCCGGCCACGGTCGCCTCACCAAGCGTCTCGCCGAGTTGGGCTATGTGGAGTGGACCAGTGCACCCTTGCGACGCGGCAAACGCTACTTCTATGCCAAGCGGCACAAGGACAAAGAGAAGGTGGTCCACTACTGGCGGCAGGGACTCGGTGGCAAGCAAAAAGTGCTGCTGGATCCCAACACCATGAGCACCGACGGCAGCGTGTCGGTGAAGGGGCTGAGTGTCGATTTTCAGGGGCGCCGCCTGGCCTACAAGATCAGCAGAAACAACGCCGACGAGTCGGTACTGCAGGTGATGGACATCCGCACGGGCAAGGTCTCCAAGGTGGATTCCATTCCCGGGGTCAAGTACGCACACCCGTCATGGACCCCCAAGGGCGACGGTTTCTACTACACGCGCCTGCCCATGGACAAGACCATCCCCACCAAGGATCGCCCGGGCTACGCCGAGGTGTACTTCCACCGCGTCGGCACCAGCTACAAAAAAGATAAGCTCGTCCACGCCAAGACAGGCGACCCGAAAACCTTTATCTTCCCGTATGTATCCCGGGATGGACGGTATCTGTTCATCTCCATCGAGCACGGCTGGAAGCGCACCGACCTGTATATGAAGGATCTGCGCCGGGGACGCCGGGCCAAGTTCGTGAAGCTGACCTCGGACAAGGAAGCGCTCTACCAAGCCTACGTATGGAAGGGGTGGATCTACCTGTTCACCAACGAGGGAGCACCCCGGTATCGACTCCTTAGGATCCATCCACGTAAGCTCGATCGCCGGCACTGGAAGGAGATCGTGCCCCAGCAGAAGAACGCCGTGCTCAAGAGCTTCGCCATCCGTGGGGGGCGACTGTCTTTGCAGTACATGCGCAACGCCTCCACGGAGCTTCGCATCGCCACCCTGAAGGGAAAGGTTCTACGCAAAGTCACCTTCCCGGGCATAGGCACAGCCTCTCAGCTCATGGGAAACCCCGAGGACGACACGGCCTACTACTCTTTCTCGTCCTTCATCCGGCCCTCCACCGTGTACCGCACCTCCCTGAAAAAGGGCGGCCGCACGGTGTACTTCCAGGTGAAGCTGCCCATCGACCCCACGCCCTACGCTGTGAAGCAGGTCTTCTACGCCTCCAAGGACGGCACCAAGGTCTCCATGTTCATTCTGTACAGCAAGACCATGCGGCTCGACGGCAAGACCCCTACCCTGCTCTACGGCTACGGCGGATTCAACGTAAACATCCTGCCGCGCTTCCGTTCCAGCTACTTTGTGTGGCTCGAGCAGGGCGGCGCCGTGGCCATCCCGAACCTGCGCGGTGGCGGCGAGTACGGCGAAGACTGGCACCGGGGAGGAATGCTGCTCAAGAAGCAGAATACCTTTGATGACTTCATCTACGCCGCGAAGTACCTGATCAAGCACCGCTACACCAGCTCGGCCAAGCTCGCCATCCGGGGGGGCTCCAACGGTGGGCTCCTGGTGGGGGCCCTGATGACCCAGCAGCCGGATCTGGTCCGGGTAGTGGCCTGCCACGTCCCCCTGCTCGACATGGTTCGTTACCACAAGTTCGGCTCGGGCATGACCTGGATCGGGGAGTACGGCTCCGCCGCCGATCCGACCCAGTTCAAGGCCATCCACGCCTACTCGCCCTACCACCACGTGCGCAAGGGGACCCGCTATCCCGCGCTGCTCATGCTCTCGGCCGACAGCGACGACCGGGTGGATCCCATGCACGCGCGCAAGTTCGTCGCTGCCATCCGCTGGGCCAACACCTCCACACTTCCCGTACTTCTCCGCGTAGAAGAGAAGTCCGGCCATGGAGGCGGTGACATGATCAAAAAGAGCGTCGCCCGTACGGCTGACGAATACGCCTTCCTACTAAAAGAGCTCGGCGTGACGCCGAAATAGACCTCGCCAGGCCTCGCCAGACCTACTCCACGGGATTGATGGCCACCAGGTCGAGCCCCGCCGGGTAGCCGTAGGAGACATTCACCACACCGTTGGGGTCGGCGCCGCTGGGGCCACCGTAGCCGTAGACGATGACGCCCACCTTGGAGTTGGCCTCCACCACGTGGCCCCCGTCCACGGCGACCACCACGTCGGTGACCGAATAGCCGCTCGTGCCCACGGGCGTGGGCGTCAGGGTCACGGACTGGCCGTCCAACAGCACGTTAGCGCCTGGTTCGGCGATGATGGCCACGTAGTCCGTGGTGTAGGTTTCGGGGGTCAAGAACACGTAGTCCAACCGGAACTGCGCCACGGGCACCTGAAGGATGAAGGCCGGATCCGCCTCGGAGTCGCACTCCCCGCTATTGGAGGAGCGGATGAACTGTCCCACATAAAACGGCTGGTCCGAGCTTACCACCGTGTGGTCCATGA
Organism: Deltaproteobacteria bacterium; assembly: GCA_029938605.1. GTDB lineage: Bacteria > Myxococcota_A > Polyangia > HGW-17 > JAJRWW01 > JAJRWW01. The sequence continues at coordinate 2,782 of JAOZUO010000036.1, forward strand.
TGCCAAACTCCGCCCACTCCCCGGCGTTCAGGGTGTAGGGGCCGGCCACAGGCGGATCCACGGTGACCACGGTGTTGTCGGCGTCGGCCAGAACCCGGATGCGATCCTCCACCGCGCAAGAAGTGCGCGCATGGGTCTTGGACACCACGTAGAAGTCTCCTATGGCCTGACGGGGGAAAATCTGCTGCTCCAGGTGATCGCAATAGAGCATGCCCACCGGTACGTTGGTGCAACGGTTGCCCCCGAAGACGCCGATGGGTGCATCCCCCTCCACCACCGTGCCCGTGAGGTCCTGCGCGGTGGTCGATGGCATGAGAACCAGCACGTCGAATTCGTCGAGGGTGAAGGTCACGGGCACGCCGGCGGGACTCGCGGCGAAGGGGACCGGAGAACCGGCCTCGGACGCCAGGATGGGCTGGGTGGGCGTGACGGTCACGCTCGTCACGCCGTCGGCGGCGTACACGGCCAGGAAATTGTCTCCGTTGGCAGTGCCACCGTCGAATCCGGTGTAGTCCATCACGTAGTACTTCTTGGCCAGGGTGTGGGCGGCGAAGAGCAACGACGCGTCCGTGGAGGCAGCGCTGATGGTGGTCAGGGAGTTGAACTGGTACACCGCGATGGGCGTGTTGCTCACGATTTTGTAGGCCGCCCGCCACTGTCCAGTCCCCACGATGCTTCGGGGCCGCGGGAACACTGAGTACGTCTCCACCCCGCGGGGCGGCACGATCAGGGTGGTCACCACGCCCACCTCGGTGCTGATGGTCACCGTGGCCGTGTCCGTCTGGGAGGGGTTAGAGACCACAATGGCGTAGTCCTTGGTGGCGACGCTGTTGGTGTTGTTAGGCAGATCCGCGGCGTAGTAGACACAGCCAAAGTAGGACTGGGTGAGCTCGGCAACCTCACAGGCCGAAACACAGATACCGTTGTGGCAGATGGAGTTGGGATCCGTATCCGAGCAGGTCTCGGCCGGTTCGAAGTCCGTGCCGGTGGCGTTGCACAGGCCCACGACGTCCGCCCCCAGGCAGGTACGCTGGCCCTCCGCGCACACGGGCGGGACGCAGCCCGAGCCCGGGGAGCAGACCACGCCTGGGTTGCAGGCTACATCCTCAGTGGTGTGCCCCGGGAACACGCATCGCCGCTCCGTATTGGCGTCCACGCAGGAGGCCTCCCCAGGCGTGCAGACGCGCTCCACGCACCCGTCCGGCTCCACGCACACCATGGCGGAGCCGCAGAGCTGGGTTACGATCTCCGGCCCGTTACACACGTAGGCCTCGCTCTCCGAGACGCACACCGGCCCCGTGAGCCCGCAGGGGTTGTCATTCCCGCCCGGCTCCACGGGACCACACCTCCACCCGGACACCGATACCAGCGCCAGACCCAGAACCCAACCATAGGGAGTACGATGAGAAGGGAGCCGCATGGTCTATCTCCATTTTCGCAATGTAGGCTAATGTTCAGCCAAGCATAGCACACCACGACTGCCACGGAACGCCCCACAACGGCCGCGGATGCCGCCAAGGACGCGCCGATCTCTCACCGGGGCCGACCGGCCACGGCGCGCAGACGCCTGCGGGGCATGACCCACTCATCGAGCACCAGCCGCCCCGGGATGCGGAAGGTGAAGTCCACGTGCTGGCAGCCTCGTACGGGCTCATCACTCACGATCTGCTGACGCTCCGGCCCGTCGGGAGAAACAGCCCGCGCAATGGCTTGGGCCAGACGCGAGGCGACGGCGACGCTGTGCGCCGCGAGCTGGCCCCAGGGATCCCGCCACACGGTGTTGGGCAAACGTCCCCACACCATGGCGTAGCGCGGCACGAGCACCTGGATCCCGCGACGCCCGGAGGCTACGAAGCGATGGATATTGCGCGCCTCGTCGTCAATGAGCACCTGCGAGGCACCGAAGCCGTCTTTGCCCCCCAGGGCGGCCAGGTCCGGCAGCTTCAGGGTGGAGTCGGAGGGACGCTCATCGAGCTGCCGGGTGAGGACCTGCGCGGCCGCGGGGCCCATGTCGGCCAAGGCGGCGGCGCGGAGATCCGGATCCCGTAGCCGAAGGGCCAGATCCACATAGTCACTCCGGTAGAACACGCGAGGATGGACTGCGAAATCCGTCGGCGTATAGGCACCGGTGGTGGGCGCCCCCAGGAGGGTCGCCAGAATGGGCAGGTCCAGGCTGATGCGCCACAGCCGCCAGGAATAGCCGTTGGTCCAGATGCGCAGGTACGGATCCCAACCCCGCTCCAGCGCCGCGGTGTACATGCCGAAAATCAGCTCCCAGACGCCGGGCTTACTGCGAAAAAACTCCCGGTGCCCGAGGGTATCCAGGTGCAACAGCTGCCGAGGAGCGCCTCGCAGCATGCGTTCGAAATCCATGACCCAGTCCCAAAGCACCTCGTCGGCGTCCCAAACCAGTTGCGCCGGACGCACGCCGTGGTCGAGCACGAGCCGGCGCCCCGCCCGGTACTGGGCCTCACCATAGGGCGATGGGGGCAATGGAATGTCGGCGTATTGCAGAGCCAAACAATCACCTGTAGGCACCTATAGGCACCTATAGGCACCTGTAGACACCTGTAGGCACCTGCAGGCGATTGTGGTCTCCCCAGGTGCAAAGTCAAGCGGCCCGGTCTGGTATCCCATCCCTGTAGATGGTATTCTGAATTGCGGCGGTAGGAATGGGAAGTGGAGGGATCGTTCTGAGTGGCTCGAACTACAGGAGCCTGTTTGAGGTGTTATCGAAGGCGCCCGATCTGGCGGCGACCTTGCTCGATGACATCGACGCCATGGTTCTGGTGCTGAATCACCGCGGTCACCCGATTGTCGTCAATCAGGCCTGCAGAGCTGCCACGGGGTATGATCTCGACCAGGTCTCAGGCCGTCCCTTCTGGGACAGCTTCTGCCCCTCGGACGAGTCCATCGAGACCAACGCCGTGTTCTCCCATCTCCGCGGCGGCGGCGCCCCCACTACCCGTGAGGGCTTCTGGCTCACCCGGGATCGGCGCCGCATGCGCGTGTTGGCTACCCTGCGCCCGCTGGCGGACAACGATGGCACGGTCCAGATGTTCGTCTGTACGGGATTCGACGTCACCGCCAAAGACAGGACCCTGAGGGAGCTCAGGCACCAGAACGCCGAGCTGGAGCGCCAGTCCCGGGAGCAGGAGGACCTGTTCCGGCAAAAAGACGAGTTCCTGGCCACCGTCAGCCACGAGCTGCGCACGCCGCTGGTCACCGGGTTGGGCTACATCGACCTGCTCCTCGGCGGTCACCTGGGCACAGTGGCGCCGAAAATCGTCGAGCGGATGAAGGTGGCCTGGCGCAACCTGAATCGGCTCTCCTCACTGGTGGATGACATCCTCGCCTATCAACGGGCCACCAGACACAGCCTCGGTGGTTTGCTCCAGCTCGAATCCGTGGACCTGCGTGAGATCTGCCAGGAGTGCGTGGGCGAGTTCCTGGTACGCCACGACGACCAGGTTAAGCGCTTGCGCCTGGAGACCCCGGACGGGCTCGTATTGGCACGTGCGGATCCCGACTCCATACGCCGGGTGCTCGCCAACCTGCTGGAGAACGCCGCCAACCACAGCGGCAACAACGCCGACATCCAGCTCATCGTGGACTTCGCACCGGGACGACGGGTGGCCGTCTCGGTGTGTGACAACGGCGTGGGCATGGACGAAACCACGGTGTCCCGCGTCTTCGCACCCTTCGTCCAGGCCGGAGATGATCGCAGCGGCTCCGGGCTCGGACTGGCCATCGTGCAGGGCATCCTCCAAGCCCACGGCACCGAGCCGCTGCTCCAATCCGAAGCGGGCGTGGGCACCCGGGTCTCCTTCCTCCTCAAGCTCTCCGACAGCATCGCCGCCCTGCCCCGCTGCCTGACCCCCATCTACGTCCCGGTCATCAAGATGCACGCCCACGCCCGGATCCTGCTGGTGGACGACGACCTGGACACCCTCGATTTCCTTCAGCTCGCCCTGGAGAGTGCGGGCTACGAGGTCACCACGGCCCCCTCCGCCGAGCTCGCTCTGGAGCGGATCGCCACGCGCGTCCCAGACCTGTTTATCCTAGACCTCAGCCTCCCCGGACAGGACGGCATACGCCTCTGCCGGCAACTGAAAACCGACGTCCTCACCGCCGAGGTGCCCATCTATATGTTCACCGGCCGCGCGGACGAGGTCTCCCGGCGTCGGGCCGAGGTCGCCGGCGCGGATGGCTACATCGTCAAGCCCGTGGACGCCCGCACCCTCCTGAGCACGGTTCAGCTAGCCCTCGGAGAGTTGTAAGAAACCTGTCAGCCACCCCGTTGATTCGAATCCCCAAAGTGGGTTCGAATCAACTTGTTTCGGTGTGAGGGAGTCTGTATGTTCGGCCTCCTTTTCAACTGAAAGTTGAGCGGTCGCTCATGTCACGTTGGCTCAAAAACCTGAACAAAGAGCAGTGCGAGGCCGTGCAGACGTTGGAGGGCCCGTTGCTGGTGCTGGCGGGCGCCGGAAGCGGAAAGACCCGCGTCATCACACATAGAATCGCTCACATGATGGAGCACTCAATCCCCGGGAAGAACATCCTGGGCATGACGTTCACGAACAAGGCCGCCGGCGAGATGCGGGAGCGGTTGCTCGCCATGGTGGGGCGCGAAGCCAGGAGCGTGACCCTCTCGACCTTTCATTCCCTGGGGTTGCACATCCTGCGCACCGAGGCCAAGCGCAAGAAGCGCCCCCAACCCTTCACCATCTTCGAGACCGGGGACCAGCTCGGAGTGCTCCGAGACATTACCCGGCAGCGCCAACTCGATCGGGGCTACGACATGGGCGCCATCCTCGCCCGCATCAGCGCCTGGAAGAACGACTTTGTGGAGCCGGGCAATACGCCCCACAGCAACGATCCCTACGACGAAGCGGCCGCGGAGCTGTATCCGCGATACGTGGAGCTCATGCGGTCCTACCGGGCCGTGGATTTCGACGACCTCATCTGCGAGCCCGCCCGTATGCTGGAGCGGGACAAAGCCTGCCGCGAGCGGTGGGCCGGGCTGTTCGCTCACGTCCTGGTGGACGAGTACCAGGACACCAACCCGGCCCAGTTCAGGCTGCTCACCGCCATCGCGGGCGCCCACCGCAACCTCTGCGTGGTGGGCGACGACGACCAGTCCATCTACGGTTGGCGCGGTGCGGATGTGCGGAACATCTTACGGTTCGAGCAAGACTTCCCCGGGGCCAAGGTCATCTATCTAATGACGAACTACCGTTCGGTGGGGAGCGTCCTGGATGCCGCCAACTGCGTCATCGCCGAGAACGCCGACCGACACCCCAAACGACTTGAGCCGGCCCGGGGACAGGGGATACGGGTGCGGCTGGCCATCTCTTCGGACGGCGACCACGAAGCGGCCTGGGTAGCCCAGACCATCCGGGAGATGTACGACCACGGCCGCCGTAAGTTCAGTGACATGGCCATTCTCTACCGGTCCAACATCCTGGCCAAGGACCTCGAGACGGAGCTGCGCACCAATCGGGTTCCCTACCGCGTGCTCGGCGGCACGTCCTACTACGACCGCAAGGAGGTCAAGGATCTGGTAGCGTACCTCAAGCTGGCCGCCAACCCCCGGGACGAGCTGTCCCTGCGCCGGGTCATCAACAACCCGCCCCGAGGCATAGGGCCCAAGACCGTGGAGCAACTCTCGGAGTGGGCCGAGGGAAACAGCAAGAGCCTCTACCAGGCCCTGGACCACGCCGAGGAGATCATCGGCGCCGGGGAGCGGCGGGCGCGTGCGGTGACGGGGTTCAAGGAGCTCATCGACCGCACCGCCGGCGGACTCCGGCGCAAGGGCAACCTGAACGCCGCCACAGGGAAGCTCGTGCAGGAGCTGAACCTCCAGGAGGAGTTCCGGAAGAGCTCCGAATCCGACAAGGTGCTGGAACGCCGCTGGGGCTTCGTCACTGACTTTCAGGACGGCGTGGACCGCTTCTGCCAACAGAGCGATAAACCCACGCTGAGGGAGTATCTGGGCCGGCTGGCGCTGCTGGACATGGACACGCCCAAGGAGGCCGAGGACAGCGGCAGCGAGGTCACCCTGTGCACCCTGCACAGCTCCAAGGGGCTGGAGTTCCCGGTGGTCTTCCTCATCGGCCTGGAGGAGGGGCTGCTCCCCCACGATCGTACCCTGAACCCGCAGGCCACCGACGCCGTCATCGGAGATATCGCCGAGGAGCGGCGGCTCTGCTACGTGGGCATGACCCGGGCCATGGACGAGCTGGTGCTCACGCGTTGCAAGACCCGCGTGGTGCGAGGCAGACTCCAGGACCGTGCGCCAAGCCGGTTCCTGGAGGCCGTCCCCGAAGACAGCTTGGATGTGGACGACCTCACCCTCCAGGCCAGCGACGATCAGGTTACCTCCATGATGGACGACCTACGCTCCAAGCTGGGCTGGTAGCACCCCTGGGCTGCTAGCGCCGACGGGCTGCTAGCGCCGACGGGGCGTCGCTCTCCTCGTCACGGGTGCCAGCAGCGCAAACCGACGTGGGGAACCCGCTCCTCCTCGCCCAGCATTCCTCTCCATACGGATCTGAGATAGGTAGCATCCGCGGTGGAGTAGGCCCCTCCACGGATAACGCGCTGGGCTCCGGAGCCGCATAAGTTCACCGGCTCGTGGCACGGCTCTGAGCACTGCCCATAGAAGCTGGGGTCATAGCAATCCTGGACCCATTCGTAGACGTTGCCGGCCAGGTCCAGGACACCGTACATCGAAGCGCCGCCTTCGGGCGCCCCCAGAACCTCCCAGGTGCCGGGACCCTGTGACACCCCCTCGCAGCCCACTATGTTTTGACCACCGGATCCGCTGATATCGAAGTTGCACAGATCACAGTTCGGCGCAGGGATGCTCCCCCAGGGGAACGTTCGTCCGTCTGTCCCGCGTGCGGTCTTCTCCCACTGTGCCTCGGTGGGGAGGTCTCCGCCGAGCCACCGCTCACAGTACTGCTTGGCATCGGACCAGCTGATGCAGTTGATGGGATGTCCCTCTCGCGCGGCGACGATTGGCGTCCAGTTGCAGTAGGAGTTGGAGTCTGTGTCGTCGGGGAATCCAGAACAGACTCCGGTCTCCAGACACGCACGATATTGCGCTACGCTCACCTCAGTCTTCTGGACGCAGAAAGCGTCCAACTCCACCTGATGACCTGGCGATTCCGCGACCATTTCCGCCCAACATTGGTCGGTCGTGTTGCAGCCCATCTGGAACGCTCCCGCGGGCACCAGTTCCCACCCCTCGGGGCACCCATCGGCATTGCACGGCCCTAGAATGCCCGGCGCGCTATCGTCACAGTCCACTCCGAGAACGCACCCGGCGCCGTACCCATCCTCGTCATTGTCAACACAGCCTCCCCCGTCCGGTTGGCCGGAGTCGCCGGCGGCCACGGCGTCGCCGCCACCAACCTGTGTGTCGAAGTCCACGAAACAACCGCCCAGGACGGACACGCAGACCACGGTCCAGATCGCCTGCAGCAACATCGACCTCAGGGGCGTCTCTCGGCTCCGATTCTGTCTCACTCGGCCGTCTTCCCTTTCAGCGACCTGTTTCCAAGGCCCAATCTCGGGCTGGGGCCCTTTGATCGCGACCCACTCCGGTGGTATCGTTCGAATCAATGCTCGAACGTAGCTACTATCCCATACAATCATGACCCATCCAACCTCTGCCACCACCTCAACCAACCGACGGGAGCACCGTTGGATCGTGTGGATCGTGCTGCCTTGCCTGTCTGTGATGACCGCCTACGGCCTTGCGGGCTGTACGGTGGACTTCTCAACGCCGGACAGGGAAGGCTGCGGCGACGGGCGCATCGCCGGCGGCGAAGCCTGCGACGACGGGAACCTGCAAAGCGCCGACGGCTGCGACCCCCAGTGCATCGTGGAGCCGGGCTGGCAGTGCTTCGGCCAACCCTCGGTCTGCGCCCCCATGTGCGCCGACGGCGTCACGACTCACCCCGAGACCTGTGACGACGGGAACCTGCTCGACGGGGACGGTTGCTCCCTACGCTGCGCCGTGGAGTCGGGCTGGTGGTGCATGGGAACACCAAGCCAATGCGCGCCCCTGTGCGGAGACGACCTGCTAACGGGAGAGGAGCCCTGTGACGGCACGTCCCTGTCGGCGCCGCACTGCGCCGACCTGGGCCTTGGTGGTGGAGCGCTGATCTGTCTGGAAGACTGCACCCTCGACGTGTCGGGCTGCGACCTACAAGCGACGTGCGGCAACGCCGCGGTGCAGTACCCCGAGGTGTGTGACGGCGACAATCTGGCCGGTGAGACCTGCGGGTCGCAGGGCTACTACACGGGCCAGTTGGCCTGCCTGCCGGGCTGCGACGGATTCGACACCCTGGGCTGCTCGGGCCTCTGCGGCGACGACACCATCGATCCCCCGGAGATCTGCGACGGTGTCGACCTGGGCGGTCACACCTGCGTGGACCTGGGCTTCACCGACGGCCAGTTGGCCTGCCTGCCGGGTTGTGAACAATTCGACACCTCGTCGTGCACCGGCGGCTTCTGCGGAGACGGGATGACGGGGTCCGGCGAAGCCTGTGACGGGGCCAGCCTGCTAGGACGTAGCTGCCAAAGCTTCGGATTCTACAGCGGTTCTTTGGCCTGCGCGGACAACTGTGCGTACGTTGACACCGGCGGCTGCGTCGGCACCTGCGGCGACGGAATCGTGAACGGCTCCGAGGTGTGCGACACCAACGCACTAGGTACCCAGACCTGCCAGTCCCTGGGTTTTGACGCCGGCTCCCTGGCTTGTGATCCCAACTGCACGGCCTACGATTCGAGCGACTGCTCCGCTTGCAGTATCGACTGCGGCGGGGTTGGCTGCAGCGGTGTGACCTGTGGCCCCAACGGCATGGTCTGCACCACGGGCCTCTGCGTCTGCTCGGGCAACGGCGGCGCCTCCCAGAACAGTGAATCGGACTGCAGCGACGGCTACGACAACGACTGCGACGGTGACACCGACTGTGGCGACACCAACTGCAACGGGGTGTCCTGCGGCCCCAATGGCGTGGTCTGCTCCGGCGGAGCCTGCCTTTGCCCGGGTGACGGTGCGGAGCTTCTATGCGCCGACGGCGTCGACAACGACTGCGACGGACAGACAGACTGTGCCGATGGCGACTGCGACAACAGCACGTGCGCCCCCGCCGGCATGAACTGCACCGGCGGTGTCTGCATTTGCTCGGGCAACGGGGGAGCACCGCAGACCTCCGAGTCCACCTGCAGCGACGGTCATGACAACGACTGCGACGGGCTCAGCGACTGCGGCGATCCCGACTGTGACAGCAGGACCTGCAACGTGAACCTGGGCCATGTCTGCGACGGCCAGACCTGTGGCCCGCCGCCTTGAAGTCGGACCCCCAGCCCCCTCGGCCCCCTCAGCAGGACAAGCCACTGAGTCGCTGGTAGCAACCATTTCCCTGGTCCACCCAGCCTGCGCCCGCAGGAACACCGCAGCCGCAGGTGCTATGGGTCCATTGGTGGCTTGCATTGCAGAAGCCCGTGAGGCGCTGGTAGCACCCCCCTCCCGCATCCGCCCAGCCTACGCCCGCGGGCAATCCGCAATGGCAATTGTACTCCGTCCGGATGTTACTGGCGTTGCAGAAGTTGCCCGTACCGGGGACACACGGCGTGCAGACGCCGGACGTGCAGTCGCCGATGCTGCATAGAGTGCCATCGGCAACGTGCTGGTCGGCGGGGCAAGACGTCGAGCCCCCGGTGCAGTACTCAGCGATGCCGCACTCTCCACCGGACGCACGGCATTGGGTGCTCGAGCCGAGGAATTGGCAGTTCCCACCGCAGCAAACACCCGACTCACAATCCTCCACCCCAGATCGCACGTAGCCATCTCCGCAGGTCGCAGCGACGCAGGAGTTCAAGCAAGCGTCGGTGTTAGAGGAGTTACCGTCGTCGCAGGCCTCCGAGCCGGACCAGAGGTACCCGTCGCCACAGCTCGCGGCCTCGCAGGAGGTCAGGCAAGCGTCAGTATTGTCCGCGTTGCCGTCATCGCAGGCCTCGACGCCGGACCAGAGGTACCCGTCGCCGCAGCTCGCACTGTGGCAGTTGTTCATGCAGTCGTCGGCGTTGGAGGTGTTGCCGTCGTCGCACTCCTCCAAGGCATCCAAGACGCCATCACCACAGCTCGGCAGGATACAACCGATGGTGTCATAGCGACAGCTCGCCCCGCAGGCCAAGGTCCCGCCCGTGTAGCCGCCCACAATGGTAGTGCAGGTCTGGCCACCCAGGTCTTCCCCCTCGCACTCCTCTCCGGCATCGAGCTGCCCATTGTCGCACAGATACGCACAGACGCTCGGCTCGCCAACGCAAGACCAGCCATCCTCCGCAACACAGGTTGGGGAACAGCCGTCCCCGTCGAGCAGGTTGCTGTCGTCACACTCCTCTATACCCTCCACAACGCCATCTCCGCAGTACCCCACCGGCCCCACGTCATTATTGATCCCGCCGTCATCGCTAATTCCACCGTCCACATTCTCATTGTTCCCGTTCCCGTCAGACCGAGCGGAGGAGGCGCAAGCAACCAGCAAAAAAACCGCCGCAACCGGTACACCCCAGAGCAGTTTACGCATCACCAGCTTCTCCATGCGAACACAGACATCCTCGGCCCTCAGCAGGACAAGCCACTGAGTTTCTGGTAGCAACCATTTCCCTGGTCCACCCAGCCTGCGCCCGCAGGAATACCGCAGCCGCAGGTGTTATAGGTCCATTGGTGGCTTGCATTGCAGTAGCCCACGATGCGCTGGTAGCATCCCCCTCCCGTATCCGCCCAGCCCACTCCCGAGGGCCATCCGCAATAGCAATTGTACTCCGTCCGGATGTTGCCGGTGCCGCAGAAGTTGCCCGTGCCGGGGACACACGGCGTGCAGACGCCGGAGGTGCAGTCGCCGATGCTGCACAGGGTACCATTGGCGACGTGCTGGTCGGCGGGGCAAGACGACGAGCCCCCGGTGCAGTACTCGGCGATGCCGCACTCGCCACCGGACGCACGGCATTGGGTGCTCGAGCCGACGTATTGGCAGTTCCCACCGCAGCAAACACCCGACTCACAATCCTCCACCCCGGATCGCACGTAGCCGTCTCCGCAGCTCGCCGCGACGCAGGAGTTCAAGCAAGCGTCGGTGTTAGAGGAGTTACCGTCGTCGCAGGCTTCCGTGCCGGACCGGATATACCCGTCTCCGCAGCTCGCGGCGACGCAGGAATTCAAGCAAGCGTCGGTGTTAGAGGAGTTACCATCGTCGCAGGCCTCCGAGCCGGACCGGACATACCCGTCTCCGCAGCTCGCGACAACACAAGTACTCAAACAAGCGTCGGTGTTGGAGCTGTTGCTATCATCGCAGGCCTCGACGCCGAACTGGATATGCCCGTCTCCACAGCTTGCGACGACGCAAGTATTCAAACATGCGTCGGTGTTGTCCGTGTTGCCGTCGTCACAAGCCTCTGCGCCGGACCAGAGGTACCCGTCGCCGCAGCTCGCGGCCTCGCAGGAGATCAGGCATGCGTCAGTGTTGTCCGCGTTGCCGTCATCGCAGTCCTCGACGCCGGACCAGAGGTACCCGTCGCCACAGCTCGCCCGGTGGCAGTTGTTCATGCAGGCGTCAGCGTTGGAGGTGTTGCCGTCGTCGCACTCCTCCAGGGCATCGATGATGCCGTCACCACAGCTCGGCAGGATGCAGCCCATGGTGTCGAAGCGGCAGCTCGCCCCGCAGGCCAGGGTCCCGCCGGTGTAGCCGCCCCCAATGGTCGTGCAGTTCTGGCCGCCCAGGTCTTCCCCTTCACACTCCTCTCCGGCGTCGAGCTGCCCATTGTCGCACAAATACGCACAGACGCTCGGCTCGCCTACGCAGGACCAGCCGTCCTCCGCGACGCAGGTCGGGGAACAGCCGTCCCCGTCGAGCAGGTTGCTGTCGTCGCACTCCTCTATGCCCTCCACAACGCCATCTCCGCAGAACCCCGTCGGAGCCGCGTCGGTGTCGCTCCCACCGTCATCGCTGCTCCCGCCGTCATTGTGGTTCACATTCCCGCCAGGGCGACCGGCAGAAGCACAGGCAACCAGCGAAAAAACCACCGCAATCGGCAAACCCCAAAGCAACTTGCACATCACCAGCTTCTCCATGCAGGCACTTACATCCTCGGCCGTAGCCAACCCCTGGACCACCTACTATGATATCCTGAGCGTTCCGGCACCGTCAAGGCAGGCTGTCATCCCGAGCAACA
>JAOZUO010000036.1:15130-38500 GCA_029938605.1 Deltaproteobacteria bacterium
CCTGTCATCCCGAGCAACACCTGTCATCCCGAGCAACACCTGTCATCCCGAGCAACACCTGTCATCCCGAGCAAAGCGAGGGATCTCTCCCAATCGAGGCCCAGGCCTCCATCTAACGAACGATGGAATCAAAGACGATGCGCGGAGCGGCCACTACGGCGGTGGCACCTCCGGCCTGGCCGGAGTCGTTGGCGCCCCAGCACCACAGAGTCCCATCGGCGGTGACCGCGCAGCCGTGGTCGTCCCCCACCGCTAGCAACCGTAGGCCGCTGAGGCCGGTGACCTGAACCGGCGTAGCGCTGGTCTGGGGGCCGCCCGTGGAGTAGGTGGAGTCGCCGAGCTGTCCCTTGTCGTTAGCGCCCCAGCACCAGGCCTTGCCGTCGTACCCCATGGCGCAGCTATGGCGCGCCCCCGAGGCGACTGCGGACACCTGCCAGCTCATCTGGGCTCGCACGGGTGTGGCGCTACACTCCGTGTCCCCACAGTCAGAGTACGTACCGCCATCGCCGAGCTGGCCGTGCCCGGCGTCCCCCCAGCACCAAGTCTGGGCCTCGGCGTGCTCGGACTGGTCCACGGAGTTGATGGCGCACACATGGGCCGTCCCCAGGGCGAGCCCCTCGCCCCGCCCCAACACGATCACGCGGACCGGTCGATGGCTATAGGCATAGCCGTTGATGGACTCGGGTCCGGTGTGCAACCCGAACCCGAGCTGCCCGGCGTCGTTGGCCCCCCAGCACCAAACACTGTGATCCGAGGTCAAGGCGCAGGAGATGGAATGGCCCACCTGGATCTCCACCACCGAGGCAAGGTCCACCACCGGGGTGGGCACGCAACGGTCCTCGGTGGTGGCGTCGCCGAGCTGCCCCATGTAGTTGCGCCCCCAGCACCGGGCAGTGCCGTCAGCCAGGGATGCACAGGTGTGGTCTCCACCGGCGGAGACAGAGACGGCGTCTTCCACGCCCTGCACCGGCGTGGGGACCAGCCGGAGCTGCGTTCCCGGCAGGGGGTCCTCCACGTGCACGTCCAGGCCGAGTTGACAGGCCATATTGCTGCCCCAGCAAAAAACCTGGCCGTCGTCCCTCAGCGCGCAAGTGTGATTCATCCCGGCGGAGACAGCCGCCACATTGGACAGTCCGATCACCCGCTCCGGCTCCAAGCCCATGGATCCGTCCGGGCTTCGCGAGGCCCCCCCCCGACCGAGCTGCCCAAAGCTGTTGGACCCCCAGCACCAGACATTGCCGCTCTGGGTCACCGCGCAGGTGTGCGCTCCGCCCGCCGACAGGTCCAGCCAACCGCCACAGTCCTGGGGGCAGCTAAACACGCTCTCCCCATCACGCGTATCGCAGGCCCCGTCACCGCAAGTGTAGCACCCGGCCACACGACAGCCGTCGCAGTAGGGCGAGCCCCTCTCGTAGCCGAAGTCCGGGCAGGTCTGCCGGCCGATGGTTGCCCCCTCGCACTCTTCCGGTCCCTCGACCACGCCGTCGCCGCAGCTATGGCAGCCCGACGTGTCCACACCGCAGTCATCGGTGCAGACCAGGGCTCCGTCACTGTGAGACGTCATGGTACCGCAGGTGGCGCCGTCGAAATCCAAGCCGTCACAGACCTCGGTCCCCTCCCGCCGTTCGTTCCCGCACAGGGGCTCCAGATCGTGGTCCGTGGTCTGTCCGGGTTCATCCCCGGTGGCCATGGCGCAACCGCCCAGGACCTCCGTCGCCAGGATCACAACCAGAACCCAGTACCATCCCGGGGAGCTTTTCTTCACCATGGGCCTCCATAATCTGGGGGTCTATGGTCAGGGTGCTGCCCAGGATCAAAAGTGGACGGAAAAAAATCTCACCGTGTACCGTAACAAAGCTGCGTAGTACGGTACACTTACCCATTCGAATCCGCAGCCAAAGGAAACTGAGATGACTGTTGCTATTAGAATCGGCGGTTGGGCACTGGGGGCAGTGCTGTGCTGGAGCCTCGCATGTTCGATCCTGTCGTGTTCGAGCGATGACGAGCTCGAACGCGGTGGTCTGGGTGACCTCTGCTATCTCGACGGAACCTGCGATGATGAGCTCTTCTGTAACCAAAACACCTGCGAGGTTTTGGCTGCTCCCACGGACGTACAGACCATCCCGCAAGACCACTCCATTCGGCTCACCTGGAACTCTCCCTACGATCCGGTAGATTTTCAGGTCCTGAGGAGAAAAAGCTCGGAATCAGCGTTCGAGGTCCTCGCACCCTCCACTGGGGAAGAACGCTCCTATGAAGATCTGGATATTCTGCTGGGAAAAACCTACGAATACGTGATTCACGCGGTGAAATCCCAGGTGATTTCACCACCCTCGGACATTGTTTCTGCAGAGGCACTGGAACCACCAAAGGACTGGACCCTCATCTACTTCATCTCGTCGGACGGAAACTACAACTATGACTATATGTTCAATATCGAAGGATTGCAGGCGCAGGGAGGCTCTACGGAACGTTTGAATGTGATTTCTCTCTATGATGGATATCCTGTGGGCGACACGGTCTACTTTGTCGTAGGAGATTCCGCTGCTACCACAGAGAGCAATCCTCCCCCTACCGAGTCCGATGGGGAGGTGAACATGGGCGACGTGCAGTCCTACTATGACTTCATCGACTGGATGCTTCCACAATATACGGCTTCGCACTACTTCGTGTCGTTTCATAATCACGGCGGAGGAGCGATACAAAGCGGCATGTCAGGCTCCGCGCTTGGGCAACCGCAGAACATACTCTTTGACGAAACCAGCGGAGATAGTCTCGATCCCGACGAACAGGCAGACATTGTAGCTTATCTCGCCCAACGCACAGAGCAGCCTGTGGAGGTGGTGGAGACCATGACCTGCCTGGGACAGATGATTGAGAATACCTATGGAATGATCGGACAGGCCCACTATCACGTGAGCGCAGAATCGTACTCCTATGTCACCGGCACGTTTCCCATACGTTTTCTTACGCAAAACCCGGATTCCGACGCCGCTGACCTGGCACAGTTTATCGCCCAAGACCACTACGAGGGCGTTGTGGCCCAATCAAGTCCTTGTCACTGGTCCATTCTCAATTTGGACGAGCTCGATGCCTTGGTTGGGCTGCTCCAAACCCTCACAGGCGAGCTACTTGCATGGACTGTGGATACAGCCACCCAGGAGCTTCTCCGAGATGTTGCTGCACGGGCGCAACATTTTGGTATGAGTACGTCTGAGTTGCCTGCGGCGTATGTGGATATCAAGGACCTCGCGTACCAGATCGTGGCGCAAGCGAGCCTTCCCTTGGCCGTACGAGAGATCGCGCAGGAGATCATTGATCTGTTCGATGCAGGCGCGCTCATTCCCTACAACGCGTACCATAACGATACTCACCCCGGAATGACTGTGTATTCTGATTATTCGCGCGCCTTTGGGCTCTCCATCTACCATCCCAATACCAACAGGCCCTACTATGATGAGGATGCAGCTCCCCCGTATGAGGAACTCTCCTTTACGTTGGCCACGAACTGGGCCGACTATTTGCGGCAGATCAGCTTGCCCAAGCCCTCTGGTTTGTGTGCTCCTGTGTCCGACCTCTCGGCCGAGCTGCTTGTCGGAAATCAAGTGCGTATCAGGTGGAACTACAGTACCGACCACTTCCCCCAGTATGACGGTTTTTTCTGCTCGCGAGACAAAGACGGCGTTTGGACTGGAGAGTACTACACGGTGGCCAAGTCTGCCGACGCGACGCAGTACGAGGTCCTGGACACACCAGTGGCGAGCGGTAGCGGTACCTTCACGTATCGAGTCTCCCCCTTCCGAGGAACGGACGAGGAGTGTTACGCCTGGTCCACATCCAATCCCGTCGTAATACCGTAGTCTGATTTTCCTGGTAGTCACCCCATCGCCTGAGTTTGGGTACCGCAGGACGGGATCAGGTTTCCACGAATAGTCGGTCGTGTCAGCGGAGGCCGGACTTTTCCAGGAGCTTGTACAGGTACTTGCGCTCCACGCCGGCCTGGCGGGCCGCCTCGGAGAGGTTGCCCCCCGCCCGGGTCAACAGATCCGCCAGATAAGACTTCTCGAACCGCGCGATGAGCTCGGCCTTGGCGTCGTGGAAGGGCTTGTCCGCCCGGAACGTCATGGACTCCTGGTCGTCATCGGCCGAGGGCCGCAACAGAATGGGCATCTGGGAGAAGTCCGCGCCGGGCGCCCGTAGAGCCACCGCCCGGGAGATCACATTGCGGAGCTCCCGGACATTGCCCGGCCAGTGATAGTCCTGGAGGCGGGTCAGGTTGGCCCCTCCGACCTCCTGCCCGGTACACCCGGACCGCTCCAGGAAGAGACGGGTCAAGGGGGGCACGTCCTCTTTGCGCTGTCGAAGCGGCGGCAGGTGGATCTCCACCACGGCCAGGCGATAGTAGAGGTCCCCTCGGAAGGTCCCCCGCCCCACCTCTTTCCACACATCCCGGTGGGTGGCCGCCACCACCCGAACGTCATAGCGGTCCCTCCGGGTGGTCCCCAGGGGCGTGACCTCCCCCGCCTCGAGCAGTCGCAGCAGCTTGGGCTGCAGCTCCAGTGGCAGATCCCCGATCTCGTCCAGAAAGAGCGTCCCCTGGTGCGCCGAAGCGAAGGCCCCCGGACGATCTCGATCCGCGCCGGTGAAGGCACCCCGTACATGACCGAAAAGATCGCTCGCCATGAGCGTGTCGCTCGCCGCACCGCAGTCAAAGACCACAAAAGGCCCCTTGGCCCGTGGGCTATTGTCGTGGACAGCCCGCGCGGCCAGCTCCTTGCCTGTGCCACTTTCCCCCATCAGCAGGATGGACGCGTCCGCCCCGCTGGCCCGCTCGAGCAGGGCGAAGACCCGCCGCATGGCCACGCTCGGGCCCACCAGCTCACCGAACCGTTCCGACTCACTGGGCGGGATCTCCACGGACTCCTCAGCGGGCATGAGCTGCAGCAGCGAGGTCCCCAGGCGCAGCACCGCGCCCATGGGCACCAGCGCCCGTGTGAGCGCTACCCCATCCATGAAGATGCCGTTGCGGGAGTCCAGGTCCGACACGTCAAACCCACTGTCGGTGGGCACCACCGCACAGTGCCGCCCCGAAACGGCGTCGTCACTGAGCGTGAGATCCGCGCTCGGATCGGCCCCCACCACCGCTCCCACGAGGGGCACAGCCACCTCAACGCCCAGATCTGGTCCGTCAATGACCCGGATCCGCGCCGCCGGCGCCCTGGAGAGCTTCTGCACATGATTGGTGACCCGTGTAAATCGCATGGCCCGAGTGTCACTCCGCTTGCGCGCCGACGCAACCGTGATCTTCGCCCACCAGGGCGAATCAGTGGAGCGAATCGGTGGCGCGAGACAGCACCGCCAGGGCGATGGCGTAGTTGCCATCATGGGAGAGGCTCAGCTTCACCTCGGCCTCTTGCGCCGCCACGCGTTCGGCGGCCTCGCCGGTGAGGTGCACCCGTGGTTGTTCCCGGCCACCCGGCGAGGGGGCGGGCGACCAGTGCACGACGACGTCGCGGAAGGTGACGCCCTTGGCCCATCCGGTGCCCAACGCCTTCATGACGGCCTCCTTGGCCGCGAAGCATTCGGCGAGCCACGGCCAGGGCGGGAGCCGGGCCTCGCACCAGGCGATCTCGGTGGAGTCGTAGACCTGGGCACGGATCTCCGGGGTGCGCTCTAAACGGCGCCGAAGCTCGGCGATATCCACGAGGTCAGTGCCCAGGCCAAGGATCATGGGGAGGCAAAGTACCACAGACGCCGCTGGGCTGGCACCGCTTGCGAATCCCCATGTGCCCGGTACACTGCGGTGGATGACGGATCCGACCACCCCAGACCAGCCCGCCGTCACCCAACTGGGTGAGTTCCGCATCGAGTCGGTGCTCGGCGAGGGCGGAAGCGGCACGGTCTACGCCGCGCACTGGGGACACCGGGAGGTGGCGCTCAAGGTGTTGCGGGACGCCTGGCTCCCGAGTGACAGCGAGCGGAAGCGATTCCTGGAAGAGGCGAGGCTGCTGGCGGACGTGAACCACCCCGGCGTGGTGCGGATCCTGGGCTTTGGCGAGCTGCCCGACGGACGGCCCTATCTGGCCATGGAGAGGCTCGAGGGAGAGAGCCTGGCCAATCGCCTGAACGAGGGCACGCTGGAGGTGGGAAACGCCCTGGCGCTATTCGAGCAGCTCTGCCAGGCCGTCCATACCCTTCACGAGCGGGGCCTCATTCACCGCGACATCAAGCCTGAGAACGTGTTCCTTATTCGTGAGGACCGATACGCGGTGTTGCTGGACTTCGGCATCGCCAAGCCCATGGACGCCCCCGACTCCACGGTCACCCGGGAGGGCGGCGTCCGCGGCACACCGGCCTACATGGCGCCAGAGCGCTTCTTCGGTGCCCCGGCCAACATCTCCACCGACATCTACGAGCTGGGGGTGGTGCTCTACACCATGGTCACCGGGAGGCTCCCCTGGGAAGGAGCCAGCGACCCGGTCACCCGGCTCACCCCGCTGCGACCGTCACACCTGGGCATCGGGCTCCCCGGCGGTCTCGAGTCGGCGCTGCTCGACGCTCTATCCAGCCGGGCCGAGGGGCGTCCGGCCACCGTGGCCGACCTCGCGAAACGGGTCAGCCAGTCGGTCCACGCAACGCCGAGCGCCGGCGGACCACGTCGCACCGCCGATCTGAGCACCGCCGACGCCAGGATGACCACTCCAGGCAAAGGCCAGGCGACAGGCCCCGGCCACACCCAGGCGACAGGCCCCGGCCACACCCAGGTGCGAGGCCCTGGCCACACCCAGGTGCGACTCGCCACGGCCCCCACCCAGCAGGCTACGCCCCATCAGGGTACGCCCCAGCGTGTCACCGCGAGTCCTGAGCCCATCGCCAGCTACTGGAGCGACTCCAACCCCAGCATCGTCGTGGCAAATCTTCGCGCCACCGGGCCCGGCGACGTTGAGGCAGCCCGTTGCGATGCGAACCTCGACGTCATCACCGGGACCGACGTCGGCTCCGACACGTCGCCATCGGCCTCCCAGGACTACAAGCCGACGCAGTCCCCAACCACCTTCCGCGCCGCCACCCTGGGGGTCGGTCTCCCCACGCCAGCCTCCGCCACTCCCGTGGTGAGGCCTCCGGGCCTCAGACGCATACCAGCGCTTCTGGGAGGCGGTCTGATCCTGGCGCTCCTGATACTAGGCACCACCATCTACCTGTTGACCCGCCCCCCGAAGATGCGGCCGCTGTCGGTGGGCGCCACCGGGCTGGTGCGACCGCCAGAGCCGCCTCCCCCCAGTGGAGTCGTACCGTCGCGACGCCTCATCCCGCCTGGGCGGGACAGACTGATCTGGCGGCTCCACCCGGCCGATACCCAGGTGCTCGTCCGCCTCTCCCACGACCAGCTCAAAAAAAGTCCGGTATTCAAGACGTTTCTCCTCAAGTCCAAGACGCAGGTCAAGATTCCGCATTTGGCCGTGCTCAAGAGCTCCTGCGGAATCGACCTGATGGAGCGGGTGGAGTGGCTCAGCATAGGGTTGGGGATGACCGGGGCAGACACGCAGGTGGACTTCATGCTGCGGGGTAGCTGGACCCGGGATGAGGTCGAACGCTGTGTGGCGAACCTGGGCAAGACAACGGGTATGCCTTCGACGGTGCAGCGACACGGCGCGATCACGCGGGTCGATCTGGTCGGGAGCGTCTTCTGGATCGGTTGGCCGGCCCCCAAAACCCTGTTTCTCAGCAACCGCGACGCCGCCAATCGGCAGTGGGTGCTCGATCGGCTCGCCGGCAAGCGGTCCGCCGGGGAGGTGCCGGCGTTGCGTCAGCTCTACGACCGGGTGAAGCCGGACGCCACGGTCTGGGCGATCTTCAACTCGGCCTCCTTCATCTCCGACCGCCTGGACCCCGACGGCCCCAAACCGACGGCGGCCACGGGGAACCTTTGGGTGAAGGATACTCTGAAGCTGGAGATCATCGCCCGTTACGCCACCGCCCAGGTCGCGCTCCAGGCCCGGGACGGCCTGCGCATCAAGCTCCACAAGGTCAAGAGCAACATCTACGTCAACAGCCTGCTCACCCGCGCTGAGATCTCCGGGACCGGCAAGCACGTTCGCTTCGCCGTCCAGATGAATCAGGCTACCGCCATGCTCTTCGCCCAGGCAGTGTTGACCTATTTGGAGTCCGCCGATCTGTCATCCGTTACGCCAAAGCCCAAAACAAGCCCAAAGGAGTGACGGCTTCGACAGTGGTCTTCGTACCGAAGGGCCCAATGGCTTGAAACGGATCCGCCGCCGGGGCATAGTCGAACCGAGGGAACTTGCATGAGCACCACGCGAGAGTTGATGACGCAGCTGCGGGCCCGGATGGGCTGCGCCGATCCGTTGCCGCCTCCGCCGCTGGCGACTGAGATCACACCTCCACCGGCGCGGGTCTTTCCCACGACCATCGAGCGCAACGGGTACGCCGAGGCGGCCAGCCACCACACCACCGCCATGGTGGGCATCGGCGCCGTGGGTACGCGCTACGCCACTGACATCGTGCTGCAGTTCCAAGCGGAGATGGCCGTGGCCCGGGAAGCCGTGGCGACGGAGCTGCCCCCGGACTGGGCGGCTAGCCACGGACTGCTGCCGTTGCAGTCCCGTGTACACGATCATCGGGAGTTTCTGCTGCGACCGGACCTGGGGCGGCGGCTGGACGACGACTCTCTGGCGCGACTCCGCGCCCAGGCCGACAAGGGCGTGGACGTCCAGCCCATCCTCGCCGACGGCCTTTCCGGGGTGGCGTGCATGGAAACGGGCCTGGAGCTGCTGGCCACCTTTACTCGGGAGTGCGAGACCCGGGGCTGGCGAGTGGGCACGCCCATGTGCGCCCGCTTCGCGCGGGTGTGGCTGTCGGACGAGGTCGGCCAGGAGGTGGGAGCTCGAGTAGCCGCCATCCTTTTGGGGGAACGCCCTGGGCTGGGCACCGGTGACGGCCTGTCGGCATACCTGGTCTACGAGCCCCGGATCGGCAAGACTGACTCAGAGCGCAACATGATGTCCAACATCCACGCCCGGGGCACGCCCCCGGCCCAGGCGGCCCGGCGCTTGGCCCTCCTCGCGGGGGCCATGTTCGACCAGCGCCGCTCCGGAGTGACCCTGGACCTGGCCCCCCTGGCCGCAGACCTGGGCGAAGCCGCGGGCCAGGGCTACCGCGAGCCCCAACGACGAGAGCGCCTGGTGGAGACCAGCAAATGATCCTCGAGCCCATCCTCCCCACGGTCCTGGCCGTCAGACAGATCCACGCCGCCGCGCCGGCGGTGCTGACCTCCTACGGCGGTGACCCGGGCCGCCACGCCTCCCTGGGACTGATCACCTGCGACCAGGACGACCCCACTTACGTGGCGTTGGACGAGGCCACCAAGCACGCCGACGTGGAGGTGGTCTACGCCCGCTCTTTCTATGCCGGGTCCAGCCACGCCTCCGGGCCGCTGTCCGGGGAGATCCTCGGCGTCCTGGCGGGTCCCAACCCCACGGAGGTGGAGGAGGGGCTCCGGGCCGCCGTGCGCTGCCTGGAGCACGACGCCTGTTTCTACGGAGCCAACGACGACGGCTCCATCGCGCTGTTTCCCCATGTGGTCACCTCCATAGGCGAGTACTTCGCCCGGGAGGGGGGGCTGGAAATGGGCGACTCCATGGCCTACCTCGTGGCGCCACCCATGGAGGCCACCGTGGGCATGGACGCCGCCCTCAAGGCGGCCGATGTGACCGCCGCGCGAATCTTCGGGCCGCCCACCGAGACCAACTTCGCCGCCGCCTGGCTTACGGGCACCCTGTCTGCCTGCGAGGCCGCCGCCCTGGCCTTTGCCGAGGGTGTGGTAGAGGTTGCCCGCCAACCCCGCGAGGATCGCTGACATGCCGCAAATCACCCTCGAGCACACCGCCAACCTCCAGCCGGACCGAAACTGGGACACCCTGCTCAGCCAACTCCATGATCAAATCGCCGGCCTGGCAGGCATAGACGTCGACATCTGCAAGAGCCGCGTCCTGGTGCCCGACACCTATCGGGTGGGTGACGGCGCTCAGGGAAAAGCGTTCGCGCACCTGACTATCCGCATCTTCGCGGGCCGGTCCCCCGCCGTGAAAACCGAGCTGGGCCGCGCAGGACTGGCCCTGCTCAAGAACCATTTGGGCACGGCTGGCGACACCCTCGACATCCAGCTCACAGTGGAGATTCTCGACATCGACCGTGAGGCCTACTTCCAAGATCGCCTTACGCCCACCGCGACTTGATACCCTGCGTTATCACGCCATTCTCGGCGTGTTTTCTCGCTTGACGAGGGTTCACGTTGGCCCGATAATGCGAATCTCGTACCCTGAAACACGAACATCACGACGAGGATAGGAATCAATCATGCGCGCATTCAGTGCTTCCATGAAGATGATGGTGGTCCTGACCATCGCCCTGGGACTGGTCTTTGGTGGCTGCAAGAAGAAGGGCAAAAAGAGCAAGTCCAAGGGCGCCAAGGCGGGCATGGCCTCATTGAAGGCGGGCAAGTCGAAGAAAATCAACAAAAAGCTCAAAAAGCTCAAGAAGAAGGTCAAGAAGCTCGCCAAGGGCGAGAAGGAAAAGCTCAAGAAGGACGAGTACAAGCGCCTGACCCTGGCCCTGGCGACCTGCAAGCTCAAAAAGAACAACTGGGACTACAAGTGCCCGGCGTTCCTGGAGCTACAGAGAGTCCGCAAGGAGAAGAAGCTGGCCATCAAGGACTTCACCAAGTGGCAGGGGACCTGGGCGCTCACGCTCCTCGGCAACAAAGCTCCCGCCCTGCGTTGGCGGGCCGTGAGCATGATGAGCTCCGCATGGGCCGGCGGCATGAAGGAAGAGTACGTCAAGGCCATCATCGCCGCGGGCAGCAAAGAAAAGAACATCGGCGTGCTCCGCTTCATGCTCGACGCCATGGACTCCAACCAGAAGAAGCACCCTACGGTGGGCGAGTTCATCATCAAGAACCTGAACCACGAGAACGAGGACGTGCGACTACGCGCCGTGTGGAGCCTCGCCGCCTGGGGTAAGGACACCAAGGGCGCCGCCAAGGCCATGATCAATGTCATCAAGTCTGAAAAGGTCAAAAAGGTCCAGCAGGCCGCCTGTGAGGGCGCCGGCAAGCTCGACGATGAGTCGGTGCTCAAGACCCTCAAAAAGCTCACCCTGAACAAGAAGACGGACCCGGACCTGTATTACTACTGCTTCAAGGGCGTCATCCAAATGTGGACCGGGTATCCCTTCCACCCCAAAAACCCGAGCCAGAAAGCCTACAAGCTCACCCTCCAACTCCTCAAGCAGGGTGGACGCACGGAAAAGCGGCCGCCCTGGGGCATCGCCGGCATGTTCAACAACCTCTACAAGGAAGATGACAAGCGCTACAAGAAGTGGGCCGCGTCAGCGAAGTGGTACAAAAGAAAAGACCTCGTCAAAGCCATCGGCGCGGTCATTAAGGATCTCAAGGCCGGCTGGATGATCCGCTCCTACCTGGTGAAGACCGCCTCCAAGCTCGGCGCGGAGAAGAAGTACTTCCAAAAGCTCCTCAAGGCCTACAAGGGCAAAGAGAAGAAGCACCCCCACAGCCTGGTGACCAAGGCCCTCTCCAAGCGCATCTAACGCACACGCACGGCCCGACCTGACCGGCCACGCCACCGACACCTAGCGCAGCGCTCGCATAAATCTCCCCTTCCTTCTCAACCACTCGACGACTCCCATCTCCGTGAGCAACTCACACTCGGAACACGCCCGTCGATGTGAAAAAATCACACTTAGCGGCGCCTTGAGCTTGTATTTCTTCAAGGAATGGCTAAGTCTTGTGAAGAAATCACGGATAGGCGCATCATGCTCATCTCGATATCACTATCAAACTTCCGTTCCTACAAGGACGAACAGACCCTCGATCTGGTCGCATCCAAGAAGCTCGGTGAACGACGTCCCCGGGAGTGTGTAGCGCTACCCGGTGTTGATGAGCACGCGCTCAGGATCGCTGCTCTGTACGGTGCGAACGGCTCCGGCAAGTCGAACCTGATTCTGGCGCTCGGCCAGCTCAGGAGCCTCATTGTAGAGGGCACTCCTCCGCGTAAGCCCATCCCTCTGGACAGCTTTCACTTTGACGACGAAATGAGGCAGGGTCCGACGTGCATTGAGGTCCGGTTCCTACAGCAAGATGAGATCTTTCGATACGGCGTCTGCGCAGACAAGAATCGTGTTCACGAGGAGTGGCTCGAAGTGCTGGAGGGAGGCAAGGATCGCAACCTGTTCGCCCGAACTACAAGCAGCGACAACAAGGTCAGCGTGGAGCTGGGGGATGCAGCCAACAGCGGGTCCGGAGCCCAAATACTCAACCATCTCGCTGGAGCAGGAGCTCGACCCAACCAGCTTTTCCTCACCAAGGTCTTTGACCTCGACGACGCGGAGGCGCAAGGTCCGAGGTTCCGCCGCGTCGTCGACTGGTTTGCCTTGACCCTTGTAGTGATACCGGCAGGTGCCTCGTATCATAATCTCCTAGAGCTGATCACAGAGAACACAGAATTCGCCGCTTTCGCCGGCCAATTCCTGCGGGAATCAAGTACCGGGGTCACAGGTCTCAAGGCCGAGATCAAGAAATGGCCTAAAGAACAATTCACTTCGGAATCCACGAACATCGTCGATCTCATTTTGGGAGGTGCCGCAAAAGGAAAGCCTGTCGAGCTTCCGGGAGTGGATGGAGTGGAGCTCTTCCTGGACGATGCAGATGACGACATGGTCAACGTTCGTTCACTAGAGACACAACACAGGAACACATCAGGAAAGCTGACAACTCTGCCGATCTCGAACGAATCCGATGGCACACGCCGTCTACTGAACCTGCTCCCGGCGCTCCACAGCTTGGAGCACCGGGGAGGCGTGTTCCTGATCGACGAATTGGAGCGCAGCATGCACCCGGCGCTGGCCAAAAAGTTCATTGAGTACTTTCTCAGGGCGCAGAAGGCGCAGCCCAGCCAGCTCATTTTCTCGACTCACGAAACGCACCTACTGGATCTGGATTTAGTGAGACGAGACGGAATCTGGTTCACCGAAAAAGACGACGGGGGTGCGACACACCTGTACTCACTGGCCGACTTCAAGGTCCGAAAGGACCTACGTCTCGCCAAGGGTTATCTGCAGGGACGATTCGGCGCGATACCGTTTCTCGGCGGGCTGGATGAGCTCATCGAGAAAGCGGAAAGTGATCCGGATTGATGAAGCTCCGGCACAAGAAGAAACGTCCGCTTACGCGTGAGGTCAGAAAGGAGCGTGACGACCGACTCTTCGTCCTTGCGACAGAAGACACCCATGCCCCTGATGCGTACTTCCGGATTTTCCGCGATACCAGGATCAAGGTTACAGTCCTCCCAACCACGGACACTCGATCCGCACCCAAGTATGTCTTCGAGCGGCTCAAAGAGTACGAGGAGGAGTACCAGCTCAACGAAGGCGATGAGCTTTGGCTCATGTTGGATACGGATCACTGGACAGAGCCCAGCCACATCCAGAACTTGCGGGAAGTGAACCAGGAAGCCCTACAGCACAACTACCATCTCGCGCACAGTAACCCTTGCTTCGAGGTGTGGCTGCTGCTGCACAAAGAGGACATCGAGGCTCCCATGCAGCGCTGTTCCGAAGCGGAAAAACGGCTGAAGGCTGTTCTCAAAGGCTACAACAAAGCCAAGCCTGACATGTCGACGTACTCCATGTCGGACGTTGATGACGCTGTCAGGCGTGGGGAGGATTCGGATCCCTCCCCAAACGAGCGATGGCCACAGTCAACGGGCACGCACGTGTATCGTCTGGTGAGGGTGTTGCAAGCAGCGCAGGCCGGCGAACGCTAACGACGGCGGCGATTCCAGGGACGGATCCACAGGAGAGCGAGGAGGACGAGGAGCCCGGTACCGAGGGGGGCGCTGGGGTCGTGGTCCGAGGCCTGGCAGCCGCACTTACGTTCTATCTCGCAGGTCCAAATGGCGTCCTCGGGGACCTCGCAGACGCCACCCTCTTCGCAGCCGATGCCTTCGAGGCGCACAACCTTGGGGGACTCGTTGGGATCGTTGCTGTAGAGGATTAAATCACCCGTGGCCAACCCCGGCAGGGTGGGACGGAACTTCACGGGCAGGTACACCGCGCCGTCCGGGGCCACCTCGAAGCGGGGTGGGTACGGTACGTAGAAAGGCGGATCCACGTAGGCCTCGCCTCGTAGCAGATGGCCTCCCACGTTCTGGATGGTGAGCTTCCCCTCCACTTCCTCGCCGATCTCCGCCGCGCCTACGACCATGCGATCGGCCGTGAACAGGTTGGGCAGACCGAGCCCGAAGCTCACGGGGTCGAAGATCCAGTACTCGTCTGTGTCCGGCAACGGGAAGGGGATCTCGAACAGGGGCAGGTTCATGAACTGGTTGCCCATGAGCTCCAGGGTGACCTCGGGGAAGATGGAGAGGGCGGCGTAGTGCGTGGCCGCGCCCTCATAGGTTGCGCGGCTCATGGGCGTGGCGTCCGCCGGGTTGGTGGGCAACCACTTCTGCTCATTCTCGATGGTGAACTCAAGGGGCGGAAAGGTGAACTCCGGGTTGGACTGGTTGGTCTCTACGATGATGCGCCGCCCCTCGAAGCGCGAGCCGGCGTAGCCCGACAGGTAGATGTCCAGGTACACCCCCAGCAGGTCCGACGGAATACTGGTGCCCATGAGCTGCAGGAGATCAATGCGAATGATGTGGGTATACGGGATATCGTCCTGGATCTCGAAGGGCCGATCCGGGTTTCCGATGAGCAGAAATGGCGTGAAGCGCTTCTTGTCGTAGAGTCCGAAGTGCAGGTCAGGCACATAGGGGATGTCGATCTCCTCGGTGATCTGCACGCCGGCGATCTCTACGTCCAGCCGCACGGACACGTCGAAGTCGAAGGTGTAGGTCATCTCGTAGAAACCGCCGAGGCTCTGCCCACGGAAGCTGAGCTGGGGGCCCGGGCGGTCAGGCCAGCTCCCAACGGCGTAGCCGTCCATCAGGATGCGGTAGCCGCAGGTGATGCCGAAGGTGAATCGCACCTGGATGGGAGAGTTGGCCGGGACCCAGCCCGTGTCGACGGGCGGCATGTCGCAGAGCCCCTCCACGGCGAGGGACTCGTATTCGAATCGGATGGGGGTACGCACCTGCTCCGGATAGTCGAGGGGCTCGACGGGGCTGGCGTCCCCCGCGTCGGGAGCGCCCGCATCCTGGGCCCGGGCCAGCCCGGGGGCGACCACGACGAGGCCTAGACAGCAGCACACCAGCGCCAAATATCGAAGACGTCGTACCATCATTCGATTCTGACGTCTCGCGGCGTCCCTTGTCAAGCACCTCCCCGGACGGCGCTGCTCATGGACAGGCGATAACTGCGTACTTCAGGTCACCGCTGGCGAGGTCGTAGTAGCTGATGTGCGGGAGGCCGGTGGCGTCAAGCACCAGCGAGGAATAGCTCCCGACATCACCGACGGTGTCCACGGCCTGGGTCTGCCAGGCGCTGCCGTCCCAGTAGGCGTACTTGAGCTCCGCGGCGGCGACGTCGCGGTAGCTGATGTGCGCGTTGCCGGCGGCGTCCAGGGCCAGCGATGAGTGGGTTCCGATGTTCCCCGCGGTGTCTACCTGCTCGATCACCCAGACGGTTCCATCCCAGGTTGCGTACTTGAGCTCGCCGTTGGAACCGTCGCGGTAGCTGATGTGGGGGCGATCGACGCTGTCGAGGGCCAGCGAGGTGTAGGTTCCCACGACTCCCGCGACGTCCACTTCCTGGATCACCCACGCGCTGCCATCCCACCTGGCGTACTTCAGGTTTCCCCCGGTTTCGTCGTAGTAGCTGATGTGCGGACGATCGGTGCTGTCGAGGGCCAGCGAGGTGTGCGTGCCCAGGTCGCCTGTGGCGTCCACGGTCTCAACTTGCCAGTCGCTACTGTCCCAGTAGGCGTACATCAAGTTACCGTTGTCGATGTCGTAGTAGCTGATGTGCGGGAGGCCAGTGCTGTCGAGGGCCAGCGAGGTGTGGGAGCCGACATTCCCCACACCGTCCGCGGACTCCAGCGTCCAGGCCGTGCCGTCCCAGTGGCCACTTTTCAGGGTACCGTTGGAGCCGTCGCGGTAGCTGATGTACGGGAGGTCGGAGCCATCGAGGGCCAGCGAGGTGTAGTATCCCACAATCCCCGCGACGTCCACAGCCTCAATCAGCCACGCGCTACCATCCCAGGAGGCGTACTTCAGGTTTCCCCCGACTTCGTCGTAGTAGCTGATGTGCCCGAAGCCTGTGCTGTCGAGGGCCAACGAGGTGTGGGAGCCGACCAGCCCCGCGCTGTCTATCGTTACAATCTGCCAGCTGTCATCCGGGCAGCACCCATCGGCCGGACTGGCGAGCTCACAGGTGTTGAGGCATCGGGGTATCCCCAGGGTTCCCGACTCCAACTCACTGCACACCGTGACCCCCCTGAGATCCATCCCATCACAGTCCTCGGTGGGCTCCGCGACGCCGTTGCCACAGAATGGATCGCAGTCGAGATCCGTGTTCGCGTTGCACCCGGCGGGGCAACACCCGTCGCTGTCCGTACACTCACTGACTCCATTGCTCACGCACAGGACGTCGCAGGTCGAGTCGCTCCCGGTCATCACGTCCTCAGTGCAGTCGTCCTGGTCGTCGCAGTCCGTGGGACAGTCCCCGTCGCAGGTCTCGGTGCCCTCCACCACGCCGTTGCCACAGACGGCCGTGCAGTCCAGGTCCGTGCTTCCGTCGCAACCGTCAGGGCAGCACCCGTCATTGTCCTGGCACACCGTGATGGGGTCGTTGGCGCACAGGACATCACAGGTGGCCGCGCTCCCGCTCATCACGTCGGCAGTGCAGGCCTCCTGGTCGTCGCAGTCCGTGGGGCAGTCTCCGTCGCAGGTCTCTCCCTCATCCACCACGCCATTTCCACAGTCTTCTGGCTGGGCGTCGTCATCGCTACAGCCGGCCAACGCCAGACCAAGAACCATACAAAGTACCAGAATTCTCACGAGCATCTCCTTTGCGATCCCGGGGCGCAAGACAGGGGGGTATTCCGTATTTTAGTCGAAGGCCTGAGTATCGGGCACCGTGGCGGTACGGTCAAGCAGCACCTCGCGTACCTAGCACCTCGCGCACCTCGCGCACCTCCTTCCCGCCTCGCCGGGCTTGCCGAAAGTGCTCGATTGCGATAATTTTATTAGCTAGAGGTGCGAGCCCTGACATGAAGTGTAGCATGAAGAACCGACCGTTAAACGCCTGGTTTATATCAGTATTCATAATTCTCCCCTTGGTGAGCTGCCACTATGAGCGCACTTGCTTTGTCAAGGAGGTCTGGGCCGACGGAGGTGCCGATGCCTTTGTTCCCTGGTGGCAGTTGGACGGCTCCACCAACCCCGACTGCCCGGTAACCAACGCCTGCGGTGGGTGCAGCGTCCTGGCCACCGAGCCCGGCTTGGAGTGCGGCGGCTGCGGTGGTGAGTATGTCTGTGATGGAGAGGAGGCCGTGCGGTGTGCCGACCCGTGTATGGACCTGTACGGATGCGCCGACGGGGAGCGTGAGGCCTTCACCGACGCCACGGCCTTCCCCGACGTGGCGGGATGCAGCGGCGCCTGGACCACCGCCGGAATTCTGGATACCCAGCCCGTGTGTGGTCGCGACTCCGGGGACGACTCCCCGAACCCCAATGGTATCTCCTGCTCGGCGGCGGACCTGTGCGCCGAGGGCTGGCGCGTGTGCTCCCTGGCGGAGCTGGCCGCGGCGAGCCCCACGGTGGGCTGTGACGCCACGGACATCGCGCCGGACACCTTCTTCGCGGCGGCGGTGAGCGGTCCAGGCGGCGAGGAATGCGCCGAGGGCGAAACCGACGACCTCTTCGGCTGTGGCACCGTGGGCCTGGGCACCGACGCGGCCACCTGCGCCCCCCTGAACCGCAGCTCCGGCGACAAGTGCGACGACCTGCCCGGCGTCTGGGATTGCCCTGGGGAGTGGTATGAAATCAACTCCCACGACGAGGCCGAGGACGTGCGCAAGACCGGGCCAAGTAACGGCGGGGTGCTCTGCTGCCGCATCCTGGAGGAGCCATGATCACCGCGAGCACCGTGAGCACCGTGAGCACCGCAAGCACCGCGAGCATTGCCGTGCCCGGAAGGAGGGTCGGCCCTGTGGGGTCCGCCTCGACGATGGGCTTGGCGCTAGGATTGGCCTGGAGCCTCCTGGGGAGTGGCTGCGCCCGTAACGTAGTGGAGAACTGCGACCTGGTCAGCTGCTCGGCCCTGTGCCGGAGCGCGGGCTACGTCACCGGCATGTGCGAGGGGAGCGACTGCCACTGCTCCTACGAAGTGCAGGGAAACACCAACTGGAACCCCTGGGCCATCCCCGACGGCGGCGACCTCTGTGGGGGCTGCCCCAACGAGCAGCTCTGCTGCGACGGGGTCTGCACCGAGGTGGAGTTCAACCCCGATCACTGCGGCCTGTGCGGGCGGACCTGCCCCACCGGCGAGACGTGCGTCAATGGCTGGTGCATGTGCGGCGGCATGAGCGGCTGCATCGCCGGGTC
The DNA here is from genome assembly GCA_029938605.1 of Deltaproteobacteria bacterium. GTDB lineage: Bacteria > Myxococcota_A > Polyangia > HGW-17 > JAJRWW01 > JAJRWW01. Next base: position 33,712 of record JAOZUO010000036.1, read on the forward strand.
CGAGAAGTGCTGCGCCGAAGAGTGCGTCAACATCCTGTACGACCCCATGAACTGCGGTGACTGCGGCGGGACCTGCCAGACGGACACCGGGCCCGACTGCGTGGATGGCGAATGCGTCTGCCCCTCGCCGCCCATCTACGGTCCATCCCGGGCCTGCGAGGGCACCTACGAGGACATGTGCTGCGAACGCAGCCTCATCACCATGGGCGGCTGCTTCGACCTGGGTAACGACCGCGAGCACTGCGGCGCCTGTGAGATCAGCTGCGAGACCTTCGAGGGCCAGATCTGCCTGTTGGGCTCGTGTACCGAGTCTCTGTAGCAAAAAGCCCAAAGCCCAAAACCCACCACTGCCGCGTCAACTTAGTTGCCTGTTACCATGGGAGTTGCCATGGAAGTTGACAGGTGAAGTGACAACACCGCAGTCAACGGCGGCGCCTCCAAAAACCAGCCAATTCGAGTGAATTCCCTCCCTTTGGGCGGTTTTGTCTGTTTCACGAGCCCTGTGGAACAGTGCTTGCAGTGCAATTAAACCGCTGCCCAGAACGTGACCGTCCCACCAGAAGTGACGGAAGGAGGAAGCCATGCGACTTTACTCGAAAGCACGGATCCGACTGTGTGGATTCGCCGCAACGACCATCCTACTGGTGCTGACCCTGGCGTGCATTAACCGCCCCATGAAGAACGCCCAGCCCGATCCGGTGCCGGTCCACCGTGACTCCCTGCCCCAGAGCGCCGAGCGGGACGTGGACCTTCTTTTCGTCATCGACAACTCGGGTTCTATGAAGGACGAACAGGAGAACCTACGGGTGAACTTCTCAGCGCTCATGGAGAGCCTGCGCGACATCGAAGGTGGATTGCCCAATATCCATGTGGGGGTCGCCTCCACGGACCTGGGCGCGGGACCGCTCGGCTCCTCGGTCTGCAGCCTGAACGGGGACGCGGGCGACCTGCGCACGGGGGGATGTGACAATCCCACGGGCGCGCCGTACATCGTGGACGTGGAGGCCTTGGACTGTCCTGTGGTCAGGGACGCCTCGGGGATGTGCGAGCCCAGCTCCTGCGGCCAGGCGAACTGCGCCCACGAGCCCTCCACCACCTTTGTGATGGACTCGGGGACCGGCTGTCCGCGTTGTCGCAACTACACCAACGAGTCCCTCGAGGATGTCTTCTCCTGCGTGGCCGACCTGGGCACCCTGGGGTGCGGCTTCGAGCAGCCCCTGGAGGCCATGAAAAAGGCCCTGGACCCGGCCAACTCGAGCAACGCCGGGTTCGTGCGTGAGGACGCGTTCCTGGCCGTGGTGCTCATCACCGACGAGGATGACTGCTCCGCCTCCGTGCCGAATCTCTTCGATGAATCCCAGACCAGCCTGGACTCGACCCTGGGCCCCCTGTGGTCCTACCGCTGCTTTGAGTTCGGCATCACCTGCGACGTGAACACCCGCAACTCGGGCCAGCGCCAGAACTGCGTGGTGCGGGACGACCCGGCCGCCATGCTCTTTTCCACCGAATCCTACGAGACCTTCCTCAAGCAGATCAAGGACCCACAAATGCTGGTCATGGCGGCCATCGCCGGCCCGGTCACTCCGAGCGCCAACGGCGTCGGCTTCAACGCCTTGATCGGGACTACGGACGACGGGTTCCCAGACCTGCAACCCTCCTGTGGCAGCGGCACGGGCGACGATGGCGCGGTGCCCGGCATCCGCATCTACTCCATGCTGGAGGAGTTCAACACCGAGGAGGAGCTCGCGGATTGGGCGTACACGTCCATCTGCTCGGCGGACTTCTCGCCGGCCCTCAAGGGCATCGGTGACCGCATCGGCGGGCTGCTCGCCTATCAGTGTCTGCCCACGCCGCCCAAGGGCTGCGCCGATCCGGGCGTGGAGTTCGGCACGCCCCAGGCGGCGCAGACCTGCGAGGTCAACAGCCAATGCCTGGCCCAGTGCACCGTGCAGGACATCTTCGGCCGGGGTACCGACGACGAGGTGCGCTACGACGTGCCTCCCTGTCTCGAGATCATGGCCAGCGGCACCCGGGAGAAGGACAACACGGACCGAAGCCTGGCCTACGCCTCGGGCCATCCCGACCTGAGGGATTCGAACCTGCCCGTGTCAGCGTGCTGGCACATCAACTACCAGCCGGGCTGCCCCCAGTCCAACGGCGCCGAGATCCTCATCGCCCGACGGGAGGATCCCCCGCGGCGCTCCTTCTCCGAGGTCGCCTGTGTACAGCTTGCTCCCCAGGAGCAGCTGTGCAACGACATGAAGGACAACGACGAGAATTGCCTCGCGGACATGGATGACCCCTGCTGCGACAACCCGGCCAACTGCCAGTAGCCTGTAGCAAAGAACCTGCTCAACAAGCCCCTCCAGAAATACACCTAAAATCCCAGCCTTTCGGTAGCCTTTTATTTGACTTGGCTCACATCCCAACCTTCCCTATCCTAATTGTCACCAACAACCAAACGGTGTCACATGGGTCACTTCGTTCGTCGGCAAATGAGGTTCTGGGGAATGGTTCGATTGGCGGCAGTCGCCTTGGGCGGTCTGGTCATCGTCTCGGCGGCTTTGGTTCCCGAGCCCGCGGCCGGGCCATTCACCAGTAACGGCACCCAGCCGATCATCAGCAAACCCATGGAAACCTCCAGCACTTGCCAGAACTGCCACGGAGACTATGACGCGGCAAACCACATCGAGCCCTGGCCCACCTGGGTAGGCAGCATGATGGGCCAGGCCGGTCGGGATCCACTGTTCTGGGCCTCGGTGGACGTGGCGGAGCATGACTTTCCAGGCATCGGTGAATTCTGTCAGCGCTGCCACGCCCCCGACGCCTGGCTGGTAGGGCGGTTCCTACCCGCGGGCGCCGGCGACGGCTGCACCATGGAAGGGGTCATCGACGAATTCGACGCCGACTTCGACGGGCTGAGCTGCCACTTCTGTCACCGCATGAAGATCAACCCGACCCCGCCGGTGGGCCAGCTATCGGTTTACGAAGAGAACGGCCAGTTCTGGATCGACGACGGCGACTGCAGCGGCAACAAACCCTGTCGACGCGGGCCCTACCTCTACCCGCAGGACGGCTCCGAGCCGCCCCACGTCTGGGCATTTTCAGCCTACCTTGAGGACTCGCAGTTCTGCGGCAACTGCCACAACGTCACCAACCCGGCCCTGAACCTGATCATCGCCGGCGTGGACACGGGGACCCCCATGCCCGTGGAGCGCACCTATATGGAGTATACGCAGAGCGACTACGCCGACCTCTCCTCACCCAGCTTCAAGACCTGCCAGCACTGCCACATGCCCGACTCCACGGCGTCGCCGATCTACGCCAGCAAGACCGCGGGCAACGAACGTACCGGAGACCTTCCCGTCCATGACTTTGCCGGCGGAAACGCCTGGATACCCGACGTGCTCCGCGGCGAGTATCCGAACCTGGGCATCGACACCGAGCTCATCGCCACCCGTGACAAGGCCCTGGACCTGCTGCAGAACCAGTCCGCCACCGTGGTGGTCATCGCCCCGGTGAGCGTGTCGGCGGGCACCAGCTTCAACGTCTCGGTGCGGGTCACCAACCACACGGGCCACAAGCTGCCCACGGGCTACCCGGAGGGACGGCGCATGTGGCTCCACATACAAGCCACCGACGGCAACAACACCGTGTTTTTCGAAAGCGCGGCCTACGACGCCGCCAACGGGATCCTTACCGAGGACGCCCAAGCCAAAATCTATGAGACCAAGCCCGGGCGATGGAACCACAACGGCACAAACGAGTGTGACGTGGTGGACGGAGCCGCGAGCCCCATGTTCCACTTCGTACTCAACAACTGCGTCTACAAGGACAACCGGATCCCGCCCCTGGGCTTCACCGGCGGTCACCACGAGGAGACCCAACCCGTGGGCTACAGCTACCCGGAGACGGCCCCCGGATCCGGCATCCTGGTCAACTACGACGAGACGGACTACGCCATCGACGTACCCGCAGCCACCCCCGGGCCCATCACCGTGGTGGCCACGCTCAAGTACCAGACCACCAGCAAAGAGTACGTGGAATTCCTGGACGACCAGGCCACCGCGAACAACTTCCCCATCGATTGCACGGAGCGCACCACCGGGTTCCCCACGGTGACCCGCGCCGCGTACATGAAGAGCCTGTGGGAAAGTTACGGGCGCAGCGGACCGGTGGATATGGACGCTGACAGCGGCAGCGTCACCGTCAATGCTCCGGCGGTCTGTGGTGACGGCAACGTGGACCCGGGCGAGACCTGTGATCCGCCGTCCACCTGCCCCACGGCCTGCGATGACGGCAACAGCTGCACCGAGGATCTCCTCAGCGGCAGCGCCGCCACCTGCAACGCCGCCTGCAGCTATCCCGCCATCACCGCGTGCACCGCCGGCGACGGCTGCTGCCCCACGGGCTGCGACAACACGAGCGACGCGGACTGCTCAGCCACTTGCGGAAACTCCGTCGTGGAAGCGGGCGAAACCTGCGACCCGCCATCCTCCTGTCCCACCACGTGCGACGACGGCAACAGCTGCACCCTGGACACGCTCACCGGCAGCGCCGCCACCTGTAACGTCGCCTGCAGCTACTCCCCCATCGCAGCGTGCATCAACGGCGATGGCTGCTGCCCGGTGGGCTGCGACGCCACCGTGGATGACGACTGCTCGGCTAACTGCGGAAACAGCGTGGTGGAGCCCGGGGAGACCTGCGACCCGCCGTCCTCCTGTCCCACGGACTGCGACGACAGCAACGCCTGTACCCTGGACACGCTCACCGGCAGCGCCGCCAACTG
>JAOZUO010000036.1:38600-57030 GCA_029938605.1 Deltaproteobacteria bacterium
ACGCTCACCGGCAGCGCCGCCAACTGCAACGTCGCCTGCAGCTATGCCCCCATTTCGGCCTGCGTCAACGGGGACGGCTGCTGCCCGGTGGGCTGCGACGCCAGCGTGGACGACGACTGCTCCGCCACCTGCGGAAACAACGTGGTAGAGCCCGGGGAGACCTGTGACCCGCCGGCCTCCTGCCCCACAACCTGCGACGACAGCAACGCCTGTACCCTGGACACGCTCACCGGCAGCGCCACCAACTGCAACGTCGCCTGCAGCTCCGCCCCCATCTCGGTGTGCGAAGACGGCGACGGATGCTGCCCGGTGGGCTGTGACGCCACCGTGGATAACGACTGCTCTGCGACCTGCGGTGACGGGGTGGTGGACCCGGGCGAGACCTGCGATCCGCCGACCTCCTGTCCCACGGACTGCGACGACAGTGACGACTGCACCACCGACACCCTCACGGGCAGCGCGGCCAACTGCAACGTCGACTGCTCCAACACCCCCATCTCCGAGTGTAACGACGGGGACGGGTGCTGCGCGCCGGGCTGCGACGACACCGTGGATGACGACTGCACCGCCACCCCCACCTGTGGTGACGGAGTCGTGGACCCGGGCGAGACCTGCGACCCACCATCCACCTGCCCCACAACCTGCGACGACAGCGACACCTGCACCACCGACACCCTCGTGGGGAGCGCCGACACCTGTGACGCAACCTGCTCGGCGACGCCCGTCACCCTGTGCACCGACGACGACGGCTGCTGCCCAGACGGCTGCGACTCCTCCACCGACAGCGACTGCCCCGACCCCGACCCCGGCGCCAAGGACAGCGGCTGCGGCTGCCAGACCACCGATCCCGGCAGACACCCCCTCGCCCCGCCCCTGTTCGGACTCCTGATACTCATGGGACTGTGGCTCCGACGTCGCCTGCAGAGCTAGTGAGGACCAGTGAGGACTAGGCGCTAGTAGTTGATGAAGACATCGATCTTCTGCTCACGCGCCCGGACCGTGCGCAAGGTCACCACCCCGTCGCCATCAGACACGAACTCTTCGTTGATGGCGTAGATCATCAGCTCTCCATAGCCCCAAGACCACTGGTCCAGCCACGCCTGGGGTAGCCGCATCTGGGTCCGTCCCTCGGGAAGATAACAACGGAAGTAGCTGTCGTCCCAGTCCATGTTGAAGTGGAGGCGGACCTCAAGCAAGTCCGCCACTACCGGAAGCCAGGAGACATGGTGGGTGCCGTCCGGATCCGGTGAGAGGGGTATGGCGAGCCCCGTCGGGGGCGACAGGAACACCGGTATGTCCGCTAAGAAGACCTCCGTAAAAAAGGGCGACACCTGGGGACTACCGAGGGACTCGAACCGCAGCGCCATGGCGCCGTCCACCAGCCAGTCCGGCCAGGACTCCGTCCCGAAGGATCGGTGGTCGGAAAGGTAGGTGTCCCCATCGAAGAACACCTCGAGCGGAGTTTCGCCATCCCACCCGGTCCAAGCGAAGAGTCCGCCTCCGTCCAGCTCCGGCGGCGGCTCCACGGGGACCGGGCCGTCCATGCCGGAAACCAGGGCGAGGTCGCAGGCGACACCGTCGGGGGTCTCCAGGTGCTCCACGGTACCCTGGAGTTGCCTGAAGGGATCCCACACCTCCCCGTAGAAGGCCGCCGTGAGCACGACCTGCTCGCTGGTGATATAGGGTTCCCGTTCCAGCAGATGCGTGAAGGTGGCGTACCCGTAGTAGTCATGGGGCGCGATGGGAGCGTCCGGCAGCGGTCCGTCCGAAGGCACGCCGCCGTCGTCGGGCGAACCACCAACGGACCGCGCACCGCAGGCCGCTCCGCCAAGGGAGAGAACCAAGATAGGGACTATGAAGTATCGCATGAAGCGATCATAGCACAGCCCGTTTTGGGGCTTGACCGCAGAGGACTCCCCTACAACAGTCCCTCGTCCCGCAGGGTCTGCACGATGGTGGAGACGCCCTTGCCCCGGTTCATGGTGTAGAAGTGCAGCCCGGGCACGCCTTGCTTCAGCAGGCCGCGGCACTGCTCAGTGGCGAATTCGATGCCGAACCGGCCCACGGCGCCCTTCTCTTCGGGATCCAGCTTGGCGAGGCCCTCCCGGATGGGATCGGTGATGGTGGCGCCGCAGAGACGCGCCAGGTTCTCCATGAGCTTGACGGTGTAGATGGGCATGACGCCCGGTACGATGGGCACGGTGACGCCCGCGGCCCGGGCGCGGTCCACGAAGTCGAAGTAGTACTGGTTGTCGTAAAAGTACTGGGCCACGATGTACTCGGCGCCCTGGTCCTGCTTCAGCTTCAGGTACTCCAGATCCTTGTCCTTGCTCTCGGCCTCCAGGTGGCCCTCCGGATAGCCGGCGGCCCCCACACAGAAGTCATGGCGCTCCTTGATGAAGGAGACCAGCTCCGAGGCGTAGGAGAGCGCCTCGGGGTGCGGCTTGTAACTCTCGTCCCAGGTAGGCGCGTCCCCGCGGATGGCAAAAATGGTCTCCATGCCGAGCGCTTTGAACCGGTCCAGGGACTCAACGAGGTCGCCCGGGGCCAGCCCCACGCTGGCGACATAGGCCACCACCTCAAAGCCCTTCTCATTTTTGAGCTTGTCCACGAGCTGGAAGGATCCCTCCCGGGTGGATCCCCCCGCGCCGAAGGTCACCGACACGTAATCGGGCTCCGCCGCCTTGAGCAGCACCAGCGCCTTGTCCAGGTTGGCCGCGGCCTTGTCGGTCTTCGGCCGCGAAAACTCAAAAGAGATGACCGGTTTGCCAGCCTTTTTCTCAAATAGCCCAGATACACGCATCACTCACCTCCACATAAACTAGCGTTGGCTTTCGTCGCGAACGATAACGGCTCCGGCCCACAGAATCAACGCCCATAAGTTGTTGGAAAGCCGCTGACGAAGCTCAGCCTACAGCACCTGACACCCCACCAGGGCCGGCGCCAGCGCTCTCTGTCCGCCACCAAGGTCTCATGGAGATTCCCCCGACTCCACGACTGCGAACTATTCGGAATCAAGGAGCGCAAGTAAAATCGGGACAACGAGCCGATCCTTTGCTCGGCCCGTAGCGCCCTTGATCTCGATCAGAGTGGCGAGATCGATAACCCGAATGGTCAACCCGCCATCAGCCAGGGGCACACTGTCGGGCAGCAAATCCTCAAAGCCGCGTCCATCGTGCAGTACCTGCAGAGAATCCAAAGGGCCCTGGCTGGTGGAGAGGTTCAGCTGACCTGATGATCGAAGATGCTGCAGGGTGGGTCGCAGTCGACGGTCTCCAGGCTCGCGAATAATTGCGTCCAGCCGAACGAGCGTCGCGTGCAGACGCCGCAGGTTGTCTTCGTCGGGGCGTGGAACGATGTCCAGATCGAGCGTGGTCACCGGAGCGCCGTGCAGAACGGCAGCGACCCCACCGACGACGATAAATTCGACACCTCCCTCGACGAGCGTCCGAAGAAGCTCTGCGATGTCAGCCTGCTCAGGACGACGCATGGTTGAAGCCGGCTAGACCCCGTGCCGCTCTAGAGGCTGCCTCAATGCGCTGCATGGGAGACAGCGATAGCATCCAACGCAGCAGTCCCCGATCTACCTCCGCTGCCGCCGCGAGCACCTCCGGATCGACGCGGGCCAGCCACTTCTTGATCTCGTCGATTCGCGCTGTCGGGGCACATTTGTTCGCGGCTTGGGTCACATCAAAATTATAGCACGCAGGAGCTTTGTTGGAGAGGCCCCAACGTGAGCGACTGAGGAAACCCCGTCACCCCGCCGTGAGCGCTTGACATTGCCCCCACCGGGCTGGGAACATCGGCGGCAATGGATGTCAGCAATCGGCTTTTCATTGAGATGGCGTATGCCCTGGGTATTGGCTTGCTCATTGGGCTGGAGCGGTCCATGCCCAGCCTGGCCGGGACGCCGGACAAGAAGCCGGACGAATCGGATGAAGCGGACGAAGCGGACGAAGCGGGCGAAGCAGACGAATCGAATGCCGAAGCTACTCCGGCGCCGGCGCCGGCCCTTGGCCCGGACCAGACCAACGACGACTGGGAGGCCCTGGGGATCCGTACCTTCACGGTGCTCTCCCTGTTGGGCTTCGCCGCCGCCGTAGCCAGCGATCGCTTCCCCCTCGTCGCGCCCGTGACCATCGCGGGCGTCTGCGTGCTCATCATCGCCCTGTACATCCGCGCCAAGGAGCTCGGGCTGGGCATCACCACCGAGCTGGCCGCCATCACCACCTGCGGCCTCGGCGTGCTGTGTCACCATCAGCCCCACGCCGCCGGCGCCCTGGCGTTGGTCCTGACCGTAGTGCTGTCCTCCAAGCGCATGGCGCACGAAACCGTCCGCAAGATGCGGCGCGTGGAGCTGACCGACACGCTCAAGTTCCTCATCGCCATCTTCATCGTGCTGCCGCTGCTGCCCAACAAGGCGCTGGACCCCTACGGGGCCTTAAACCCCTTCAAGGTGGGGCTGTTGGTGGTGCTCATCTCCGGCATCAGCTTCGTGGGCTACTTCCTCACGCGACTGCTGGGCGCGCAAAAGGGGCTCGGCCTCACGGGCATTGTGGGCGGGCTCACCTCTTCGACAGCAGTGACCGCGGCCATGGCCCAGGAGGCCAAGGAGCAGCCGCACTTGAACGCCATCTGCGTCTTCTCCACCGTGGGCGCCAACGCCACCATGTTCGTGCGGGTGCTGGTGGTGGTCGCCGTGCTGGACCCGGCCCTGGCGCTGAAGCTGGCCTGGGCCATCGGCGCCATGGGCGTGGTGGCCATTGCCCTGTCGACCGTGCTGTGGTTCCAGGCGGGCAAATCCAAGGAGGGCGGCGAGGGCCACCACCAGGTCCAGCTCAAGAACCCCTTCTCCATTGGGCCCGCCCTGAAGTTCGCGGCCTTCTTCGTGGCGATCCTCTTCGCTGCCAAGCTGGCGAAAATCCATTTCGGCAACCAGGGCCTCTACCTGGCGGCGCTGCTGTCGGGTCTCGCCGACGTGGACGCCATCACCCTCACCATCGCCGAGCAGTCCAAGGCCGGCACCCTCGCCCAGAATATCGGCGCCCTGGCCATCACCATCGCCGTGGTCTCCAACTCCGTGGTCAAGACCGGCATCGCCATGTACGTGGGCGGCTGGAAATTCGGCCGACTCGTGGGTCTCTGCCTGGGGCTCGCCACCGGCGCGGGACTGGCTGTGGCGTTCTTCGTGTAGCGAGGGCCCTACCGGAAACCGAAGTCCTCGTGTAGCAGCCGCTCACTGGCGTCGAGAGCACGGGCCGTGGCTCTGGCTCGGGCTTGGAGGTCGCGGCCCTGGTCGCCGCCCAGGCGCAGGCCGCGTTGGAACCGGGAGACCGCCACTTCCAGTTTCTGGTCATACCGTGCGGCGACGTCCTGGGCCTCTTGTAGGCGCGCCAGGGCCAGATCCGGCTCGCCCGCGGCGTCCGCCGCGTAGGCCTCGGCGCGGATGGCCCAGGAGATACGCAGGGGGGGCGCGGCCCGGGCGATGGACGAGTACAGATGCACTGTGATGCGCGACGCCCCCGGGTCCCCGCTGCGCAGGGCGTTGGCCTCCACGAGGGCTGCGATGCCTGCGTAGATGGACGCGTACATATCGGTCATGCCTCTAAAGGATCGGCGCGCCGGCGCCAAGTCCGCGAGGCGACGCCGCGCCACCTGACAGTCATGGTCGTAGATGTCCGGGCGGTTCGACAGGAAAGAGAGGGCGTCCCGCTGCATGTTCATATGGTCCGGCGGGTAGGCCGCGGTCACCGCGATCAGGCGCTGCCGAGCCTCGGCGAAACGGCCCCGATGGATGCAATGAGACAGCTCTAGCATGGCGTGGTTGCTTCGGGTGGCCAGGTTGTCGGAGTCCGCCGAGGCCGCCCCCCACCGCGCCAGGAGCGCCTCCATCCCCACCATGTCGCCCCGGAGAAATGCCACCACGGCCAGCTGATACAAGATGCGCATGTACTCGTAGCTGCCCACCAACCCGGCCTCGACGAACTGGTTCTCCGCATGCTCGAGATCCCGGGCCGCTCTTGCGCAATCTCCGTCCCGTAAGGACATAAAACCACGGATGAATCGCGGCATGACGCGCACCGTGATGAGGGTCGGCTCCCTCCCCTCCAGGAGGCGGTTGGCCGAGGCCAGGTATCGCTCGGCCAGGGGAACCGGCCCAGCCCGTGCCGAACCGAAGAGCGCCAAAAAGCTGAACAGGTAGTCGATGAAGGCTGCCTGCTCCGCCGCACCGGCCCGCGCCAGCCGGGATCTGGCCCTCTGGAGAAAACGGATACCGGACAGGGGATCAAAGTGCGTCACGAGCATCCCAATCTGAATGTCGCGCTCGCCTTTTTTCCGCACCGCGGCGTCCGGCTCAGGCGTACGACCGAGTCCCAGTCCGAGGCCTCGCCTGAGGCTCTGTCCGAGGCTTCGGCCCAGGCTTTGGCCAAGGCTTTGACCAATGGTTCGCCCAAGGCGTAGGCTGCGGCTCACGTAGCCCGTGGGCCGCAGTGGGCCCGTGAGGAAGGCCGCTCCGGCCAGCCATCGCGAGAGCCCCTCATCCACGGGCGGCTCGCCAGCCAGCACCAGCGCGCGGTTCAGCCGGTCGTGGCCCCGAGCGATGTCGTTGGCCGACAGCAGCGCGTGCGCCTCTCGAAGAGCCGCATCCAGCGCCTCGTCTCCCTCCACCAGCCCTCCCACCTCTTGCCAGACCTCAGCCGATTCACGGAACCGGGCGGCCGACCCCAGGGCCGACGCCCACCCCTTGAGCAGGGCCACACGGTGCTCCCCCGGATGCAGCAGCGCTACCGAGTACATCTCCACCGCCAGCCCGAACGCCTGCTGTTCCTCGGCGCGAGTCGCCGCCTGGCGAGCCAGCACCGTGGCTTGAACCTCCTGGCCGGCGGCGAGCAGATGCCTCACCAATCGCTCTGGAGGCGTATCCCGGCCCTGCAGAACCTCTGCCAACCGACCGTGGGCAGAGGCCAGGGCGTCTCCACCGAGCACCGCCACCAGCGCCGTGCGGACCGCGTCGTGATACACGTCCACGCGTCCGCCGACTCCCTCCACTCCCGCACGCCGGATCAGAGCCGCCCGGGCGAGCTCCGCCAGCTCGTCGGAGACCTCACCGGGGGGACGGTCCAGAGCCTCCACCACCAGGAACTCCTCGATCCAGGTATCCATCGCCACCACCAGCGACAGCAGCTCCCGGGCCAGGGGTCCGGTCTCGGCGAGCAGGAGGCGGATGGAGGTCCCCAGGGAGCGGGATCCACGCTGGGGAGCGCGCCCCATGTCTCTCCCCGCCAGCTCCGCGAAGATGGGACGTCCCCGGCAGGCTGCCGCGGCCTCACGCACTTCATCATCCAGGGGCTCGGTCCCCCCCAATCGCGCCTCCCTCCGTACAATCTGCGCCAACGCCTCCTCCCCCAGGGGCTCGACGAAGAGCCGCTCCACCGCGTCGCAACCCGCCAACCAACGGAGCGCGGCGTTCTCCCCCACATCGTCCCGCAAGGTGGCGATCACGGCCACCGCCTCCGGCCCCGAGGCCACGATGTGATCCAGCAGCGCCACGGAGTCCTCGTCCGCCCACTGAAGATCGTCCACGAGGATCAACAGTCCACCGCGGCTTTCTGCGCTGTGGGCAAGCAGACTGGTCACGGCCGCGAAAGCAGCCCTCCGGTTCACCTCGCCACCGGCCAGCGTCGCGGGCCGTCGGGGCCTGAGCACCGGAAAAGCCGCCGCCGCGGTGGTCATGGAGAGCACCAGGGATCGATCCACCCGACGCGGATGAAGCTGCCCCAACAACAACGCCAAATCGTCGATGACGCCATCGAGCGCGTTGAAGGGCACCCGCTCGCTGGAACGCCCCCGTCCGCGCAGCACACAGAGCCCCGCCCCGGCCATCTCCTCCCCGAGCCACTCCGCCAGCGCCGACTTTCCCGCACCGGTGGGGCCGGTCAGGGCCACAAAGGAGAAGCCCCCCTCCCGCACCCGTTCCACGCGAAGACGCAACTCGGCCTGTAGCGGCTGCCGCCCCACCAACGCGGGCACCAGCGGTCGCGGCGCCCCGAAGATGGCATCCCGGGCACCGAGGGCGGGGAGCAGCGTGCGCGCCAGCTCCCGCAGGGTCGGACGTTCATCGGGCGCCTTGCAAAGCAGCTTGTGGCACGCATCCGCGAGGGGACCGGGGACCCAGGGCGCCGCCGCCGTCAGGCTGGGGGGATCCTCCTCCATGTGTTGCAAGAGCAGGGCCATGGGCGCTCCGGCGAAGACAGGTCGCCCCGACACCAGCTCGTAGAGGATCGCGCCCAGGGCGTACAGGTCGTTGGCCGGGCTTGGCGGCTCACCGCGGATCTGCTCGGGAGCCATGTAGCCAGGGGTGCCCGAAAGGTCCGACTCGTCGCGGCTATCGGGCAGGTCCGGACCGAGCCGTGCCAGCACGCCGAAGTCGAGCAGCTTCACGACTCCGTCCCGGGTGACCATGACATTGGCGGGCTTCAGATCCCGGTGCACGACATTGTTACCGTGCAGAAAGGACAAGGCATCAATGAGCTGAGGGAGCGTATGGGCCAGCCTCTCGACGATCCACGCCGGCGCGATCGGGCCTGGAGCGGTCGACGCAATAAGCACGTCGTCGCCGGAATCGACCATCTCACCGGAACGGACCTCGGGTGTGCTCGAGACGGAACCGTCATCAAAAACGGTCGCGGCATGACAGTCCTCCGTGGACGGGCCGGACGGTCCAGTCGCCACCGCGCCCCGCCGGGTCCGGTCCCAACCGAAGTACTCGCGCAGCTCCACGCCGTCGAGCACCTCCATGGTGATGAACAGTCCGTCATCGTCGCTCCCCAGCTCCAATAGACGAACGAGGTTCGGGTGGCGCAGCCGCTCCACTTCGCGGAACTCCCGTTTGAAGCGCAGCAGGGTGGAGGCCCCCGGCTCCAAAATGCGCTTCTGCGCCACGGCTCGCTGACGGTGCCCGTCCCACACCAGATACACGCTCCCCATGCCCCCCGCACCCAGCTTACGTATCCGATCGTAACGCGCACTCATCAAGTACGCATAATGCCCCAGATAACCTCAGAGTTGAAGCGAAGGAATCGAGGACTTAATTCTGGACGGGCCCTTATTGAGCGCGGCGAATATAGCGGGCGTCGCGGGTGTCGATTACGAGGCGGTCGCCCGGGCTCACGAACATGGGAACCTGGACCTCCAGACCGGTCTCCAGGGTGGCGGCCTTGGTTACGGCGTTCACCGTGTCCCCCTTGACGGCGGGCTCGGTCTCGGTGACTTCGAGCTCCACGGTGTTGGGCAACTCGAGACCGATGACCTGCCCCTCGAAGAACACCGCCCGAACCTTGTCGTCGGGCCGGATGTACCCGAGCTCGTTCTCGATGTCTTCGAATGCCACGCCGTACTGCTCGTAGTTCTCGTCGTCCATGAAGTAGAAGGTCTCGCCGCCCTCGTCGTACAGGTATTGGCAAGGCCGGATCTCGAAATCCGGCTCCTCGAAACGCTCCCCGGACTTGAAGGTCTTGGCCAACAACTGCTTGGTCCGCAGGTTCCGCAGCTTGGTCTTGACCAGGGTGGCCGCTCCGCGGGCGGAGGGGGTCTGGGTCTTGATGGAAACAATCGCATAGGGATCGCCGTCCAAGGCGATCCGCATGCCCTTCTTGAAGTCGCTGGTACTCGGCATGGGCTGTATCCTATCCGTCTCTGAAGGGAGATTCAATGAAAGGAGCGTCAACGTCGGGAAATGACACGTCGCTCAGCGGAGCCGCCCGGAATGGCGGAAAGGTGCGGCTCACTGGAGTCGACCCCCTCGCCCTCGCGTCTCCCCCAGGCCACCCGCACGCTGTCCCAAGCGTGACATTGGGGACAGCGCCAGAACAGCTCCCGGGAGGTGTGGCCACACCGCGCGCAGCGGAAGGAGCGCTCTATGCTGTCCAGGGAGGTCAGCAGCGCCTCATACTCGGTCTTGATGGTATCGGCGTCGCCCCTCTGCAGAGCCAGCTTCCCCACCAGCCTCCGAGCTGGAAGCAACGACGGGGCATCCTCGAGCACCCTCCGCAGGATGGAGGCGGCCAGGTCGGGGCTGCGCTTGCCCAGGAACCGGGCCTGCACCAGCCGGAGCTGTAGGTTGTCGGGATAGGCTTCCACCAGGTCGTCCACATGACCACCCAGTTGATCCAGCCCCTCCATCTCGAAAAAGGCCTCCTCCACGTAGGGGAAGAAGAACCCCGCCAGGTCGGGGGCGATGGTCACCGCCCGCAGCCAGGTGTCCGCGGCGTTTTTGATCTTGCCCGCCTGCCGCAGGACCAACCCCGAGACGTGCAACGAATGCACGCCGTCCCGGTTCGCCGACAGGGATCGGCCCACCAGCCTCTTGGCCGCCCGAACATCGCCCTGGTCCAGGGCATCCAGAGCCATCTCCGCCATGATGTGCGACAGGTGGAGCAGTTGCTTGGTCTTGGTGATCTTCACCAACCGCAACAGCGCCTTCTGGGCACGCTCCCACTCGCCGGCCGCCTCGTAGAGGGAGAGGAGCTTTTCCGCAGCCTGGCGATGCTTGGGAGACCGCTCGAGCACCTCCTCGAACCCCTTTCGGGCCCGACGGTGGAACCCTGCGGATTCGAAATCCAGCCCCAGTTGGAAATGCGCCTGGAGCCGCATCTCCCGGCCCACCCCGGCGCGCACCAGAATGGACTGGTGCACCCGCACCGCGCGCTCGTACTCTCCGCGCTCTCGGAACAGGATCCCCAGCGCGAAGTACGTGTCCACGGTGGAGGTGTTCTTGGACACCGCCCGGGTCAGCTCTTCGATGGCCTTGTCGTTGTCGTGGGCCAAGACGTAGTTCAGCCCGCGTATGTAGAGGGCGCCCTCCTTGGCGGCCCGCTTCAGGGGACGGGTGTCGGGGACGTAGTATCGCCCCAGCAACAGCCCGATCACCAGCACTGCAGCGCCGGCGGTCATGATCAGCACAATGCTCATGCCGGCGCGCTCTCCTCCTCCCGCAGGAGGTCTCTTTCCAGGTCGACCTCGTCCTCGGGCGCCAAAACCTGCTCGTCGGGGAGGTCTTCCAGGGGTGCGGGTGCCTTGAAGGGCAGGTTTCTGAGGTCCACCAGCTCCTTCTCCAGCTTCTTGATGGTCGAGAAGTACTGGCGGGTGCGCCGCAGATACAGCGGGAACAGCACCAAGGCCGCCCCCAGCAGCAGCACAGAGACCAGCCATCCCGAGGCCGCCACGCCGAGCACAACCTCAAAGGTGTGCACGCCAAAAGGCTCGTCCAGACTCATGCGGGGATAGGGCCAGGACAGGGCCACCCAGGTATTGTTCTCCGAGAAGAACAACGCCACCGCTCCCCCCACCATCAGCAGGATCGAGATACCCAGAAACCAGCCCAGAATCTTGATCGCCCGAAACATCGCAATTCACCAGTCTGCACAATATGCCCTGCGATCTTAACCAATCCCCCGTATCGTGTCCAATTTCCGGATGTTAGGGCGGGTCTTCAGCACGGGGCCTTAGGGCGGGTTACTCCGTAACGGCGGCGGCGTCCGCGCCGATAACGCCGGCGATGCGCTGACGATCCTCAAGGCTATAGCCGTCCTGCTTGAGCAGAATCAGGATCTCCGCCGCCGTCTCGGCGCGGCTGAGCCCGGCCCGATCCTTCATGACACACTTCTGGTGCCGCCAGACCGCCTCTTCAATGGACGGGAGCTGCTGGCCTCCACCGGCCGCCGGACTGGGTATGGGAAGCTCGCTCATGTCCATGATCGCGATGGTGGCGGCCATGCCCTGGTCTGACTTGGGGCGCGAATCCGGCGCGGCAGGGGCAACAGGCGCGACCGGAGCGGCAGGAGCGGCAGGAGCTCCCACCGGAGGGGACGTGGACGACACAGCCGGCACGGCCCCCGAATTTCCTGGCGCGGTGAGCGCCCAGGCGGAGTCCTGATCCAGCGCCTCGTAGCGCACCATGGCC
Organism: Deltaproteobacteria bacterium; assembly: GCA_029938605.1. Classification (GTDB taxonomy): domain Bacteria; phylum Myxococcota_A; class Polyangia; order HGW-17; family JAJRWW01; genus JAJRWW01. The sequence continues at coordinate 50,563 of JAOZUO010000036.1, forward strand.
GTCTTGACCGTGGCGCCCACCTGGCCGAGGCCCTGGCTACACAGAGTCAACACCTGTGGGTGGATCAGCGAGTAGTCGCGTACGAATCGGCGGTGGGGTTGGCTCGTATCGAAGATCCAGTCGTAGAAAGACTGCTTGACCCCGAACCAGAACCACTCCTCACATTTGCCCAGGATCTCTCGCTCCAGCCGGTCCTGGGCCATCTGCCCCGTCATGTCCAGGGCGTCCCGGGCCGCGGCCAACTCCACCTCAAAGGACACCTGTACGGCACAGCGGACCTGGATATCGTGGCCGGTCACCGGATCCTTGGCCGAAGGAATATCCCCGGAAAAGGCGTGTTCCAAGACCATGGAGTCCGAGGCCGGCGCCAAGTCTGGAGGGGCGAGCAGCGCCTGGGAGGCCGCGGGCAACGCGCTCACCGCCTCGTCGGCCAAATGAAACTCCAGCTCCAGCGACTCCACCACGAAAGTCCAGGGATCAAACTGCGGAGCCACCGCCTTCCGGAACGCATCCATGCAGACGGCGGGCGTCTTCAGGAGCTCGGTCACATCCCGCTCCGTGGCCCACTGGCGGAACATCTCTCCCACGGCCCAACTCGCCCAGCCCACCACGTTCTTCCCAATGGCAACCACCGTGGTCTCAAAGGGCTGGGATCGTGAAGCGTCAAAGGCCCCGACGGCAGCCTCGGGATCCGCGCGACCGCTCACCACTCCTGTGGCCGTACCCCACAGGGTGCCACCCAGGCGGGCACACTCCGTGCGGGGAAGCTCTAGCTGAAATTCTGTGCGAATCGAACCGTCCCGATTCACGTCATTCTCCTTGGTTTAGACCCCAGGAATTCCCAATCCATCCCAGGTATTCCCAAGCTACACCATCCATCCACCCTAGGCAAACATACAGAATTCTACCGTATCTTCGTCAGAATCGTGACCCCTACAGCTTGAGAGCGGCGCTCATACGAGCCATGGGCTCTCGGGTGTCCCCCTCGAAGGCGACGCCCGTCACCACGGAGAGGATCTCGGCGTATCGCTTGGCGGCCTCTACCCGCAGCTCGTCGCCCAACTCCGGGGCGAGCCCGTCACCGGAGTAGCCGCGCTCAATGAGCGTCCGTCGGACAAACTCCTTGTCCAGGGAGCGCGGGTTCTCCCCCGCCTCGAACCGCCGCTGGTAGTCATCGGCATACCAGTAGCGCGAGGAATCCGGGGTGTGCACCTCATCGATGAGCATGATTTTGCCGTCCGGGGACATGCCGAACTCATACTTGGTGTCCACGAGAATGAGCCCCCTGGAGGCAGCCTGCTCGGTGCCATAGAGAAACAGCCCCATGGCGTAGTCGGCCATCTCGTCGAACTGCGCCTCGGTGATGTCCGTGCGACGAAGCAGCTCCTGGCGGGACACCGACTCGTCGTGCTCGCCCTGCTCCGCCTTGGTGGAAGGCGTGATAATGGGGCGTTCCAGCCGGTGGTGCTTCTTCATGCCGTCGGGCAGGTCGTGCCCGCAGAAAACCCGGGCACCGCCCTCATAGGCCTTCCAGATGGAGGTGGAGGTGGAGCCGGTCAGGTAGCCCCGGACGACCATCTCCACGGGCATTGTGCGGCACTGGGTGCACACGCTCACCGTGGGATCGGGCACGTCAATGAGATGGTTTGGTGCGATGTGGCGGGTCTTTTCGAACCAGTGCGCCGCCATGGTGTTGAGCACCTGTCCCTTGAAGGGGATGGTGCCGAGCACCACGTCAAAGGCACTGATGCGATCCGTGACCACAATGATGCGCTCCTTGCCGCGCACGAAGCTGTCGCGGACCTTGCCCCGCATGGGCTCACCGAGGCCAGGCAGGTCAACGGAATCCAAGGTGTGTGTAAGGGCGGCGCGGATGGTTTGGTCCGTCAGCATGGCGTCTCGTCCTCTTTGGTTTCGTCAGTGATCAACCCCGCCCGCCGGAAGATGACGGGAACGTGGCGCAGGTGGTGCTCCAGGTTGAAGGCCGCCGAGATGCCCGCCTCCCCCAGTCGCTCGGATACGTCCGGGTCGCCCCCAAGCAGCTCCCGGAAATCGCCCTGCCCCTCGAGGGAGGCCATGGCGCAACGCTGCACGATCTTGTACGCCGCCTGGCGGGGCAACCCCGTCTCCACCAGGGACAGCATCACCGCCTCGGAGTACACCAGCCCCCCCGTCCGCTCCAGGTTCCGGAGCATGGCGTCGGGCTTGATCACCAGCCCCGTGATGAGCTTCGTCATCCGCCGCAGGGCGAAGTCCAGGGCGATGGTAGCGTCGGGCGCCACCACCCGCTCCACGGAGCTGTGGCTAATGTCCCGCTCGTGCCATAGGGCGACGTTCTCCAGGGTGTTAGCGGCATAGTTCCGCACCAGCCGGCCGAGCCCCGTGAGGTTCTCCGAAAGGATGGGATTGCGCTTGTGCGGCATGGCCGACGAGCCCTTCTGCCCACCGCCGAACTTCTCCTCGGCCTCCCCCACCTCGGTGCGCTGCCAGTGGCGAACCGTGAGGGCGATACGTTCGAGGGACGCCCCCACCAGGGCCAAGGTGTTAAACAGCTCCGCGTGCCGGTCTCGTGCCACCACCTGCGTGGCCACGGTCTCGGGGCGCAACCCCAGCTTGGTCAGCGCCATGAGCTCCACGGACGGAGGCAGGTTGGCGTAGTTGCCCACGGCGCCGGCGATCTTGCCCACACACACCTCGGTGCGCCCGCCCTCCAGGCGCGCCCGGTTTCGCCGCATCTCCGAATAGAACGACGCAAAGACGAGCCCGAGGCTGGTGGGCTCGGCGTGGATGCCATGGGAGCGTCCGATGACGGGCGTTAACTGATGCTCCCTGGCCCGTTGGGCCAAAGCGCCGATGAGCGCGTCGAGGTCGTCCAGCAGCAGATCGCAGGCCTGCTGGAGCTGCAGCGCAAAGGCGCTGTCGAGCACATCCGAAGAGGTCATACCGTAGTGCAACCACCGCGCCGGCTCCCCCGCACCCTCCTCCACGGCGGTCAGAAAGGCGATGACATCGTGACGCGTCTCCTGCTCGATCTCCGCGATGCGGCCGGCGTCGATGTGCACCTTCTTTCGCACGGCGGCCGCGGTTCCCGCGGGCACCAGCTCCTCGTCCTCCATGGCCTCACAGGCCGCCAGCTCCACGGCCAGCCAGCTCTCGTAACGGCGCTGGTCCGTCCAGATGGCCGCCATCTCAGGGTGGGAATAGCGTTCGATCATCCGGTTCTCTCCTCGGTGAGGGTTGCGAGGCTTGTGCGCTTCACCGTCCGCCGCAGCCCATCTTCCGGCCCACCTTCAGGCGACCGAGGCGAATGCGGTCCTTACCATCCTGGGCCCCCGAGAGAACCTTCATGCGTCGGTCTCCCTGGAACAGCCCCACATAGACGGTGTACCAACCCGTCGGCGTGCTGACGGTGCTCGACGCACTGGCCGGAACGGTGTAGCGATCCACCACCCAGCGACCGGGCAGCCATAGGGAGGTCTGGTACTTACCGCCCACGGGATCGTGGTCGCCCAGGATACGGTTCCCGCGACCGTCGATATGCAAAAACACCTTGTACTTACCGTGGATTCGCTTGAGAACCTTAAAGTGAAGGGTAACGTCGAACTTGTGCCCCGGCGTGACCCTCTTCGGGAAGGTCGCGCCGATGAGCACCAGGCTCGGCTCGGTCCCTTTCTTTCGCTCGGCGATGCGCACGTTGAGAGGAACGCACTGCAGGTTCTCGCCACGGCCGCACCGAAGCTTGGGCGCCGTGTTCATCACAAACTTCCGGAGCGGATTCCTGTCGCGCTCGGCCACGAGCCGGGATCCCACCCGCTTTTTGCCCAGGCGGTTGGACAGCAGCACGTAGAAGCTGTTTCGCGCATCCAACACATAGTAGGGCACCGCCGGCTTCCGGGCGTTCGCATCCCGATCCAACTGGCCCAGCTCGCCCACCGGGACGATGGCATAAACGCGCTCGTAGTGCTTGCCGTTGGCCCCCGTCCAGCCCTTGTCCAGGTACTGCAGCAGCGTCGAGCCGCCCTTGCCGCGCGGGTGCTGTCGCTTGAGCTCGGTCCCCGAGACCAGGGGCCCCTTCGCGTAGAACACCGGGCTGCGGGACTTCACCTTGAACAGCCCCAGGGGCTCAGGACGCTTGACGTTGAACGAGTGGTTGTAGGTGTCGATGATCGCCTTGTAGGAGTAGTGCTCGGACAGACGCGGGATCAGGGACCAGCCGAGATAGACCGACAGCAACAGGGGCACGCACACCAGGACGCCCACCGCCACGGTCTCCACCCGGGGCAAGGTCCGCCCCTTGCCGATCCGCCCCTTTTGGACAACGCCATAAATGACGACGGGTGCCAGCAGCAACAACACGGCCAACAGAATGATCGCCCGGAGAAACAGCCGCACAAGGTACGTAAGCGCCACGATCAGCGCCGAGGGCGCCATCATCACCAGGAATACCGGGTGTATCGCCAAGTACCGACGAGACAGCCCCAGGACGCCCAGGATCTCGTCGCGATTCCACAGAAACAGGTCCCCCTTCCATAACCGCCCTGACATCACCTGCCACACCACCTCGAAGGGGAACAGGGCCAAATCCACGACGGTGGCCAGGAAATAGGGCAACAGGGGCAACAGGATCGGCGCCAGGAACAAGGCCAGGACTACCGCGCCGGGGTCGGGCCGCTTCATGAGGGCCCAGGCCGCCCCACCGCCGGCGGCCATGAGCAGAGCAATGGTCAGCACACCGTTGAGGATCCCCGCGGACGTGACGTTGGCGCCTGCGCCTACCCTTACCTTGGCCCCCGACGAAGAGGCGGGCTGGTCGCTCAGGTCCAACCCAAACCAGCGGCCGAACCCGAGCTGACTTGAGGCAAACCACTCCCGCATGGTGCTAGGCCACCGCACGGGTGACTCCGCTCCACGACCCGCCAGCAGCGCCAGGGTCAACACCCCGAAGGGGCCGACGATGAAAATGTAGAAGAACCGCTTATAGGAAACCTCGGCGGGGTATTGCAGCCGGTAGTTGATATGGGAGGACACCAGCGCCTCTGGGAAGTGGAGCAGATCCCGGAACAGGATCACCAGCACCGCCACGGCCACGGCCAGCCCCAGCAGATGCCGACGGCCGGTCGTATCCCGGGCAATGCCCACCAGGAGCACGGCCACGATGCCGGCCACGGCGGGCAGGGCCGGGTACTGCAGATCGCCGAAGCGCAGGAGCCAATACGTGGACACCAACAGCGCCGTGAGCAACCAGGAGACCAACAGCATTCGACCATACCGCGCCAGCCGTCCGCGATCATCGGTAAGCGAGGGAGGGGCCAAGGGCGTCTGGGCCGCCCCGCCGGAGGAGTACAGCAAGAAAGCCAGCCCCACGGGGACCAGCGCGATCCACGGGAAGGCCGCGAAGCCCAGCCGCTTGATCATCACGTCGAAGACCGCCAGTTGGTGCGCGGGTGTCTTCACGCCGAAGTAGCTCACCACCTTGGTGGCGACCATGGGGGTCTCGCCGAAGAAGGCGGTATAGCGAGGCGGGTTCAGCGAGGAAAGCACCACCATGGCGGTGATCACCAGAATGCCCACCAGGAGCAGAAAGACGCCGCCCTGGATCCAGAAGCGCTTGCGCAGGGCCAACGCGCCGGCATCGTCCGACGTTCCGGACGGGAAGTACAACCGATAGCAGAGCCCCAACGTCAACAGGACCGTGGCCAAGGGCAGCAACACGCCGATCACCACGCCGCGCGAAGTAAACCCCAGGATCAAGCCCAACAGGCCCGGGATGAGCCACACCAGGCGCTGCAACCGCGACATGCGTGGCAACGGCGCAGAGGCGATCCCCAGGCCGCCCACGGCCAACAGCCCCGCGATCTGGGTGGTGATGTCCGAAGTGAGCTGCCGAGAGTGGAGCACAAAGGCCGGCAGCCCCAGGAGCACGGCGGCTCCCAGGAGCCCGGTCCAGACCCCGAAAAGGCGGCGGAGCACGAAAAACAGGGCGAGCAGACAGAGCACGCCGACCACCGCGAGGGGGAATCGTCCCGCCCCTTCCGAAACGCCGAAGACCCGGAAGCCCAGGCTCACCAGGGCGCCGGTAAGAGGCGGACGGCGGGGCAGATTCTGGTCCGCGGCGCTCTTGGAAGTGGGCTGGGACTTCTGGGACGGCACCACCGCCCGCCGCGCCTCCTCCGCCACCCGGAGCTCGGACCGCGGCCGGTCGAAGCGCCCCTTCTTGCGACGGGTGACCGACCCGTCCGCGGAGGTCTTGCGCGCAATGGTCACCTGCCAAGAGTCGGGCGGCTCCCACAAACCGAAGCTCGAGAGGCCGGGCACCAGGATCGCCAACCCCAGCACAGCCACCAACACCGGCGCAAGCCAACGCATCCGGCCCGTCGACTCATCCTCCGCCGCCCAATCTCCCGCCCCCTCCGCCTCGGGCTCCTCCTCCGCCTCGGGCTCCTCCTCCGCCTCGGGCTCCTCCTCCGC